>NZ_JAENWM010000003.1 GCF_016650035.1 Clostridium sp. | reverse complement strand
TATCAATAATTGTTTGGATGAGTTTAGTATGGCTATAAAACATCCACAAATATACGAGGTTATGCAGTATATAGGGTTCAAAGACAATGAAGGTGTAGAAATCTATGATGAGGATATTATTGAGTTCTACGAGGGCGATATGCTTGTTAAAGGTGAAGTGGAATGGTTACAAGAAGATTGCAGATTTGTAGTAAGGGTTTCAAGCGAAGAAGAACAACATTACTTAGGATTAAGTGGAGATGAAAAGCTTAGTTGTACTGTTATAGGCAATATGTATGAAAGTAAAGGCTTATTAGAGCGTTAGGTTAGTTGCACACTTCAAATATATGTTGACGGAGAGGAGGAATGTCATATCGCTTCAGCAATTCAAACTGATAAGAAATATGAAGAAACTAAATATCGTTTTAAAAAAGAAATAGCAGAGGATATAAATATTACTTTGGGTTCTAAAATCTACCTTCCTAATGATATTTATTATGGAACTGTAATTAAAGAATCTGATTCATTCTACTATATTCAAAAGGAAAATATACCTGAAAGTTATGAATTTATGAAGTCCAGTATCCTTGATAAAGTAGCAAATAAGAAGTTATTTATTGTGGACTAACAAGTACATTCAAACTAGACTAAAGGGGCTAGATGACTTCATTAGAAGGGTAGAATATACCTTGTAATATCTATTTAAAGGAGGATTAATATGTATTTAAAAATTAGTAGATTCTTAGAAAAATGGTCATTTAAATTTAGACAGAAAGCATTATATTATACTTTCAAAAGTTATATTAAAAATAATGAGAATTATTTTATGCACGTTTATAGACATAATAGAGGAATAGGGAAATCGTATACTCTGCTACAACTGGCACATAAATATAAATGTCCTATATTTGTAAGTAAAACTAGAGACATAGAATATTTAGATAGATTAAATAGAGATTATTTTAAGAATAAATGTTTAGAAATAATAGTAGCTAGAAATGATTGCAGAGGTATGAGATTTGATTTAGCATTATGTGAAGAAGGAATAGAGGATAGATTAATACATGAAATTATATTGCCAATGTGTAAGCGAATTATAGGATACACAAGAATAGATTATTAATTAAATAAATTTTACCAAAAGCATTGACAATTAAAGGATAACATGATAACATCTATATAAGGGTAAGAAATTACTCTTATATATTAAATTTAAGGAGGGAATTATTAATGATTAGTCGTGTGGGGTATTTAGGAACGGTAGATAACAAATTTAAAATCTGGTTTGATGGAGATCAGTTCATAGCTAAATATAATGGAATGAATTTTTGCATAGATTATGAAGCTATACCAGAGAATAGAAAACAAAGATTATCATAAGGAGGAAATAATATGTTAACACATTTCTATATCTATGTTTGGGAGCTACCGTAGCATTAATATCAATCAGCAGAGAGGAGACAGCATATGAAAACAGTGAAGAGTTTAGACAAGATCAAGAAGATAGAAGCAGAAATAGAGAACTATAAGAAGAAGAAAAGAGAATCAGCTAGATTAAATAAAGTTCAAACTGAGAGTAATGGATCTGGTTCATGTTGGAATACAATCTACTATACTTGCGACAATTAAACAATGACTAAAAGGAGGAATATATAAATGGATAATTTCGGAGTACAAATTAGTTTAATAATAGACAATATATCATCAAAATTAGGGGTAGCTGCTGATAAGTTATATCCAGCACTAAGAAAACAAGCTTTTATAGATGGAATTACAGGAAGTATATGGATAATCATTAGTTTAATATTGATAATATTTCTTATAATCAAACTTTTTAAATGGTTCAAGCCAGCTGAAGATGACTTTGGAGATATGGTTATTCCAGACTCTAATACTGATAAAATTGTAATGGGAATATTTACTTTAATTGCAGCAATCATTATGTTCTCATTTAATTTCAATAGTACGATAACAGCATTGTTTAATCCAGACTGGTATATGATAAATAATATAATACAAAATTTAAGCGATATAATTAAATAATTAATCATAGGAGGTTTAATATGAAAGTAGAATTAATTAGAATTACAGAAAATCCAGTAGAGGCCATAGAACTAGCAGCATCGAATAAAAAATGTACCACTTGTGGGGAGGCACAAGGCATAATGAAAAACTATAAAGGAGAACTTTACTGTGATAAACATTATAGACAATTATTAAAATTTGGATATATCAAACAAAGAACAACTTATGATAAAAATGAAATAATAATAGTTGGAAATATTGTAACTATGCTTCTCTATAATAAAAAAGGGGATGTAATCAACGAAACAATTTTTGATGAAGAAGAATTAGATACAGTTAAGAAATACAAGTGGGGAATGAGTGGAAATGGTTATGTTACAAGTAGGATTAATGGCCAAATTATATATCTTCACAGATTTTTAACAGGCGTGACAGAAGAATTTTTTATTGATCATATTGATAGAAATAGATTAAATAATTTAAAAGCTAATTTAAGAACATGTACAAATCAAGAAAATCTTAGAAATACTAGTTTGAGTAAAAATAATACATCTGGTCAAGTAGGAGTTCATTGGGAAAGCAGAAGAAAGCATTGGGTAGCTATAATTGAAACAGATTATAAAAAAAGTTTATATTTAGGATCATTTGATAATTTAGAAGATGCCATTATTGCAAGAATAGAGGCAGAAAAACAATACTTTGGAGAATTTGCTCCTAAAACATCAAATAATTCAAATGAATTGGAGGAATTAAATTATGAAAGTAACGTTAATTAGGTACACAAATAATCCAGTAAACGCAATTGAATCTGCTGCATCGAACTGCTATAACAGTGAAATAACTGGCGGTAAGATAATGGAACATTGCTATAAATCAGGACATCATAGTGTCTTAGAATTTTGTGACTTCCATTTTCACATAGAAGGAGTAAGTAGGGCTCTTAGTCATCAGTTGGTAAGAAGTAGATTAGCATCATTTGCTCAAAGATCCCAGAGGTACGTAAATGAAGATGGATTTGATTATGTTATACCAGAGTCTATTAAAAATAACGATAATCTTTTGATACTAGATATTTATGAAAAATCTATAGAGGTAGCAAAGAAGGGGTATAAAATATTAGTATCTCATGGAGTACCTGCCGAAGACGCTAGATTTGTATTACCTAATGCTTGTGAAACTGTTATAGATATGAAAGTTAACCTTAGAGAATTAATGCATTTTATGAATGAGAGGTTATGTACTTGTAGTCAATGGGAAATAAGAGAATTAGCTAACCTTATGAGAAAATTAGTTATATCAAAAGAACCTAAATTTAATAAATATCTTGTACCTAAATGTGAGAAGAATAGTCCATATAATTTCTGCACAGAAACAAAATCAAGATGTTGTGGAAGAAATAAACATATCAGTGATGTAATTTTAAAATGATGATTTTATAACAACTAAACAATCACATTAAGGAGGAATAATATTATGATTGATAATTGTAATGGATGGAAATTCGATATAGGAGAAAAGATTTGGTGGATTACAAAAGAAGGAGTGATTGAAATGCTAGTAATTAATAGGACTTGTTACTCCAGTTGTTTAGAAACTTATAATAAATATCTATTGAAAAGTTTAATCAATGATTATTGTTTCTGGGAAAGAGAAAGTAGCATCAATAAAATAATTAAGGAGGATTAATATTGTGGGAATAGAAAATGAAGTAGATATAAAAGAAATTGAGGAAATGCAAAGGAAACTTGAGGAGCATGAACCAATTCCAATAGCGATGCATATAACTCAAAAAGGTTTTGACTTTCTAATTTCTCAACTTAGGATTTTGGATTCAGCTAAATATAAAAATGATCATAATATATCAATTGTAAATAAGCATAGTAATTTAACACGATATCAATGTAGATTAGTTATGAACGATAATTCTAGTAAGTTAATAAATATTCGAGAGGAAAAATAGATGCAGAATATTCATGCAAGCTTAAATAATTCAGATATCAAAATAACTGTAAGTAATAAGATTAGTTCTCAATATCGTGGAAATGTATATCGTACAATTAATATGGGAGAAAGGTTGAGTATGACTTTGAATGATACTCAACAAGAAACATTATTTAACGAATTAGAACGGCATTTATTCATAAGAACGAGGAAGGACTTGCAGAAATATATTACTAATTTAGAAGAACAAATAAATAATAACAGGAGGTTTCATATGGAAGTATTTTCTAAAGTGGAATTAATTAAAATTAGGGAAATTATAACAGGCAGACAAACAGAGTTAAATAATATATATGGACATTACTTTGATGAAGAAATTGAAGAAAATAATGGGTTACTTGAGAAAGTAGATAAAGTGTTGGAACAATTAAATAATAACGTAACTTAAAACAGAGATTTTAATTGAATAAAAATTATACAAAATTTAAGGAGGAATTATTAATGAGAGAAAGCTTTAATTGTGAAAAATGTGAAATGGAATTTAATTCTAAGGAGGAATGCCAAGAACACGAAAAAGAATGCGGTCTAGAAAAATCTTTTACTTGTATGAAGTGCGGTAAAATCCTTACATGGAAAGACGATAATAGTTGGGGTAGTTTTACTGAGAATGAATGTTGGGATTTCAACTTAGGTCAAGCTGGCTATGGTAGTGGTTTAGATGGTTGTAATATACATATTCAAGTCTGTGATGATTGTCTAAGGGAATGGATAAACTCATTTACATTTGAAGGTCAAGAACATATTATAAACAGTGGTTCCAACATATATATGTCAACAGAAAATTGGATAAAAGAAGCAAAAGGAGAATTTACAGACGAGGAATATGAAAATAATGGTATGTATTCTCCTAGACAAATAAAAGCATATGAAGATAAATTCCCCAAATGTGACCATGTTGTAATTAAAGTTTATAATGATAGTAGCGCAGGTAGTGGATGTCTTTATGGAGCACATGGAGAAGGATTTGGAAATACTGGATTAAATATTTCGAGCGAATGTTTTAATTGTGATCAATTTAAAGAAAGGGCTAAAGATAAAATAATTGAAGTTAAAGATGCTAATTATGATGGTAAAACACCTATTGAATTAATTGAGGCACATAAACAAAAGCAATTAGCTAATCAAGTTAACAATTAAATAATAATATTTAATGAAAATTTATAAGATATGAAAGGAGAATAATATGTTAAAGTGGGAAATTAAAAATGGTGACGAAAAGTTAAAAGATGAAATCAAATCAACGAAAGATAGTTTTGAGACTTGGTATAAAAATTGTTGGTCAAAATCTTGTACAAAAGAAAAAATGTTAAGTGAAAATAGTCCCGTATACCATGTCTATTATAAAATAACTAAAACTTTTGCAGAGGTTAAGAAAAAATATCCACTTAAAGCATTAAAAGAATGTTCCTCTTGTGGAAAATATGTAGATAAATGGTTAGAAACAAGTTTTAGTTTTTGTGATGAGTATGGATGCGGAATGTCTCTATGTAAAGATTGCTTAGGAGAATTAAAAGAATTGATGGATAAAATGTAAAATTTATAAGAATATAAACTACTCGATAATTTCAAATAGTTGAAAGGAGAAATTAATATGTCGGATCAAATATATAAACTAACAAAAACTGAAGCAATAGAAATGTTACCAGATACAGATTATATTCATACTTTTAGACAAGGAGATGTTAATTGTCTTATAGGGGCAGATTGGACTAGAGAAAAAATGTTAGAAATGATAAATGAAAATCAATTTGAATTAACTGGATTTTATGCAACAAATATGGGACATGGAATGGCTTTTCAAGACGAATTAGGATGGATATTCGTTGAAACAAAGGAGTAGTCAAAGATCACTTGTCACGTGAAATTATTAAAGTTGATTTTCCGCTTAAAGTATCAATATTAACAACTAAATAATAACAATACGATGACTTCAGTAGGAAAATTAACTTATCTTGAAAGGAGAAAATTATGGAAACTTATGTAGCAATATTAAATTTTAAATCAGAAAGACGCTGTTGTGATTGCCCTCTTTGTGATGGAAATGATGATTGTTTATTACAGGAAGAACAAGACTTTGAGACATTTGAAGAACAAATAAAAGAATGTCCATTAATAGAGTGGGAATAGCAACGTGCAATAAATGTACAATCCAAAAGAAAGGAGAAAATTATGATTAAATGGATAAAAAATAAACTTACTAATAATTCTACAGAAGTTCCGTTATTCTGGGTGAATATTAATATGAAAGCTTATAAGAAAATAGGAAAGAAAAATTCATGTATGAGTCATATTCATCCTAATTTTAGAAATGATGAAGTTGTAATAGAATCGTTAAATAAGCTGATAGATTACATTAGAGATAATTATGATATGGAGAAATTATAAAAGGAGGATATTATGGATAAAAATAAACATGTATATTGTACAGATTGTTTACATTTTTATGATAATTTAGAATGTCTTAACACTTACGATACCATAGAAGAAAAATGTTGTAAAATTTGTAAATGTAAGGATTGTGAATGTGGAGATTTAGAAGATAGTGCAGCATTTGAATATAGACCTGGTTATATTGGAATAAAATAAAAAGTCAATTTTATAAGATTATATTGAATAATTAAAGAATGACATTACAAAAGGGGGATTATATGAAGTATTTAATTACGATTACAAAAGAATTAGTTCACGAATATCATTTATATTACATGCAGCAAAATCCTAAATGCAAATCATTACCTTTTGCTAAAAAAGAAACTATAAAGCTATTTAATAAAAATGGAACTCCTCAGTTAACTAAATCTGGGGCTCAGAAAACTAAGAAAAAATCAATCAGCAAGAAAAATTATAAAATGTCAGATTGTTTATATGGAATATTGAGTCTTAATGAACTGCTAGTAATACAGAATAGAATGGTTATGAATGGGATTAAACATCACTGGGGAAATCTTGGAATATGGCTCGCTGATAAATATAATTTATCTAATCTTAAATTATCTAATTGCATGGTTGAATTTAGAGTATTTAGTGAAACTCTAGCTAAAAAAGATAATGATAATATATCAGGTGGAATTAAGTTCGTTGGAGATGGACTATTTGTTCAAAGTGGATTTTTAGAGGATGACAATTACATGATAATTAATCCGCTGTTAATAAATTGCGGATATGACAAATTGAATCCTCGTACTGAGATTAGGATTAGTGTGTTTCCGGATGAACTTAAAGATGTTTATGAGAAATTAAGAATACACACTGAGAATTTTAAAGAGGGTGGAGTTTAGTGATTGAGTACATAGGAGTCGGTAAAATTCCAATTAGAAATTATTTAGTAATAATGGATAGACGATGCTATAGTCCTAAATTAGCAATAGAGTATACAAAGGATATTTATGGAATAGATATTTCCAAGGAAATTAAGAACGCAAAAACAATGTGGGATTATAGTAAAAATGTTTACAAGTCATTTGACGAAAGGTTCCCTCCAAGATATTTAGATGATGGAACAAGAGAATTTTTTAATAGTGTTGGCAGAGCACGTTATTATAAATTCTATGGAAAATTTAAGGAGAATGATGGATTTTGGGATTTGATAATAGATTGGTGTTCCAAGGGTGATGTCGTCCATCATATCTATCCTTTGACATTTGGAGGTAATAGTAGCCTGATGAATTTAATTCCTATTACAGACTTCAATCATAAATTACTCCATGAGAATTCTGTTGAGAAGAAAAGGGAGTGCTGCTTTATGGCTGTTGATTATCTGTCTTATCTATATAGTTTTGATAGTCTAAAATATCTTAATGAAAAATATAATATCTTACAATATAAAGATATGCCAGGAGAATTTAAACATAATTTTCTAAATACAATATTTGAAACAGAAATGAGATTGTTTTATAAAGATTTAGAAATAGAACATCCAAATAATTAAATATTTTATTTCTAATATAGATGTAAATCTCATATAAATAAAAAAGAGGGAGTGATATTAATGGCAGTAGTAGTTGAATATGAAGATGGTTGTAAAATAATTAACCGATACAAAGATTATACACCCCAAGAGGCTAATAAAGCACATGAAAAGATACTCTCAGAGCTGTATAAACTGTTTTCCAAAAGAGATGATAGTATTGACACAAGAATAAAATAGTGTATAATAACTTACAATAGATAATAAAATAAATAACATAAGAAAGGATTTGATTGTACTAATGACAGTAGCAATATATTCTAGGCAATCAGTAGATAAAAAAGATAGTATATCAATAGAAAGTCAGATTGATTTCTGTAAAAAAGAAACTCTACCAACTGAAGAAGTTAAGGTGTATATGGACAAAGGATTTAGTGGTAAAAATACAGATAGACCTAAATTTCAAGAGATGATGGCAGATATTAAAATAGGTCTAATCGAAAAAGTAATAGTCTATAAACTAGATAGAATTAGCAGGAACTTATTAGACTTTGCAAATATTATAGAGTTCTTTAAACAATATACAGTTTCATTTGTATCTTGTAATGAGAAGTTTGATACGTCAACGCCAATGGGTAATGCTATGTTAAGTATTACTATGGTATTCGCTCAGTTGGAACGTGAGACTATTCAAAAAAGAATAAAGGATAATTATTATGCCAGAGGAGCTAAAGGTTTATATATGGGAGGTAGAGCTCCTTATGGCTTTATTAAAATTTCTACAAGAGTTAATAATAAAAAAACTTATACTTTTGAGGATAACCTTGAAAAAAAGCCAAGTCTACTTAAAATGTATGAACTTTATTCAGAGACAGATATGAGTCTGGGAAAGATTAGTGATTATCTTAATAATGAAGGAATACTAGCAGCAGAAGGTGGTGCATGGGACTCAGGTAAGATTAGTAGAATATTAAGAAGTCCAGTATATGTACAAGCTGATGCCGATATTTATGCTTATTACAAGGATAAAGGATGTATTCTTACTAATGATATTTCTGATTTTGTTGGGACTAATGGCTGTTATCTGTATGGTAAAAGGGAGTCTAATGAAAGAAAATATACTAATGTAAAAGATCATGTGTTGTCTATTGGGTTACACGAAGGAGTTATTAAATCTTCTACATGGTTAACATGTCAATATAAATTAGATAGGAATAAGCAAATAAAGAATACTGGTAAAGGTCAACATTCATGGCTAAGTGGTATTATCAAGTGTGAAAAATGTGGATATACAATAAGTGTTGTTGTAGCTAGAAATAAAAGATACCTGTCTTGTAGAGGTAAAACTACTTATAAAACATGTGAAGGGTTTTTAGAAACACAACATGCTGATATATTAGAAAAACGAATTGAGAGCAGGATTTTTATAGAGGCTGAAAAAATTAAGAATAATATATTACATTACCAAGAATCAAAACGTTGTGATACAAATGAATCAAAATTAAAGTTATTAGAAATTGATAATCAAATTGATACGTTAATGGATCAACTATCAAAAGCAAGTGGAATTACAATGGAATATGTAAATAGGAGAATTGCTTCATTAGATAATGAGAGAAATATTATTTCATCAGAAATGAAAAAAAATATAATAGTAGATGTAAAAACATTATCAAAAGAAGATTTACTCAAACAAGTTGATAACTGGGTTAATTTATCATTAGAAGATAAAAAAAATGTTTGCAAGTATTTCATTGATGTCATAAAGTTAAGAGACAATTTAATTGATATAGAATGGACTACCAATATCACAACAATGCCATTAGAAACACTTACTGAATAATAGTAGGTGCTTTACTTTTGTTTATAGCCTCGTTTTACACTGTGTCTACATTGGAAGAACTAGACACAGTGTAAAACATAGATATATAGCCATTCATCAAACGCTTTACCCTCTTAAAGAAGGGGACACATCACATTAAAAATCATCTAAATCAAGAAGGGGAGTAGTAAAAACATTAATAATTGTATTATAACATATGAAATTTACATTAAAGTAATTTTGTTATATTACAGAAGGGGAGGTATAATTAGGAAATAATCGGATATAATAATAGTACATAATATAATTGCAAAAAAATGAAAAAAATTAGGAATAGACCACAAAATTAATTGTGATTTATTCCTATTAAAATTTATGCTAATCCCATATATCTATTCCAAATAATTCATATACTTCATCAAATCTTTTTAATTTAACAACATCATTAATATTGAATTGATTTTTAATCATATAAATCTTGACCTATAATTTTTATTTTAGCTAAATGTCTTAATGCTCTGCATATTAAAGTTTGTTACTTCTTATTAGGCATTTCAAAATATGGATGTTGTTTATATTTGAATAAATCCTTTTTAATGCAATTAGCCACAATAATTCCTCCATTCCTTATTTTTAAACATAATAAAAAGAGATAAGCCTAAACCTATCTCTTAAATTCATATAAAACCTGCCTTTTAAACTGCTACTCCAGCACTATTTACCCATGTACTAGGAGATGTTTTTAGCCATATAGGCTTGCCTAAAGTAGTGTCAAAATATTGTTGTCCTACTATAAAATCTATTGGTCTATTTGCAGTTGTATCGCCTAATGGTGTTATTGCTAACACATCAACACCTAATACATCTATTTGTTCTTTAACTTTATTTATTTTTGAATTTAAAATAATATCCATTCAATTTACCTCCTTTAGATTAATATCCAAGTTGTACCATCATAAATATATCCATTAGTTGTATCTGTTTCATAAAAGGTTGAACCAGCTTTGTATATTAAAGGTTTAATATCTGTAGATAATCCAATATAATCTGCTTTTGACCAATCTGCATCAAATCCAATCATTTTTATTGCCATTATTATTTCCTCCTTAAGATTTATTTTTATATGAAAAAGAGACTAGTGTATTTACTAATCTCTATATAAAAGAGCGATTTTAAAGCACTCCAAGTGTAACCCTTGAATTTATATCTTCAATAGCTTTTGACACCTCTGAGGATACGTCAGAAGGCTGTGATACCTCTGTAACAACTGGTGTAATGATAATATCTCTACCAGAATTAACTACTCCAGCAATAGGAGTAACTGAAACTGTATTCTTTAAAGTTAATATCTGAGATTCTACAGAGTCCATAATATATCCTTCTAAATCTGTTATTTCTAATTTTAATATATTTACAGCATCTTCACTTAGTTGATTATAAACTGTATCAGCTACATTTTTACCTATTGCAATAAGATCTTCTTTGCTTGCTTTACCTAATTCAATTTGTTTCTTTATATCTATTATTAAAGTTTGCTCTGCTGAATTTACACCTTTTAAAACTAGATTGCTTAATCTTTTCAGGGATGAATCAAATAACCCTTTTGCTTTTTCATCTTTAATTTTGCTTATTTCAATTTCTAATTTAGCCTTCGCTTTTGCGACGTATAAAGTTATAATCGCCATTGCAAGTCCACTTAAAAGTACCACTATTTGATTTAAAAAGTTTTGGATTGTTTCTTCCATTATAATATTCCTCCTCTAAATTATTGTTTAGTTATTATTTTACTTATTTTATTATTAATTAAAATCTTCCATTCTTCTTTTTTATTGTCTGTCCAGTAAGGTATTTCAAGATAATTATATTCTCGTACATTAGCAATATATTTTTTATATCTGTCATAAACCTGTCTTTTGTGAAAATCGAAGTTCTTCGCTAACCACTTTCCAGAACAAATCTCATAATGTTGTTTACCATGAGTTTCAATAATTAACTTCAATTCTTTTATTTCATTATCAAAAGGCATTCTCCCTTTTTTATTACATATTTTAGGATTTTGAGGTATAATAGTACAGCCATATTCATGTAAAATTGTATATCCTAAACTTTCTAAATATAATCTAACCTTTTCCTGAAGTATACTTTCTCTTCTTTCTTGTGTACACTCAGGACATCTGAAATCACTTACATTTGAATTACTAATATTCCTACAATAATCTTCATGTTTACCGTCTAAACATTTCCACCATACTAATATATGAGCAAATCCGCTTATCTCCCAAGGATTCAATATATTCTTATCAGACCAATATAAATGTAATGCATTTTTACCAAAATTATCAATTAGATATTGAGCTATTGAATTACATGCATTACAACTCATTGTCCCATTATGACCGTTCATGAAAACATTTATATTTTTTAGTTCGCTTGGATGTAAATTTCTAGGACATTTAAACCAATACCTTTTATTCGCACTAAAACATATCTTATCAGGATCACTGTCATTTAGTTTAAAATCCCATCGAGATAAAATATCTTGACGAGAATTTTCTATACACCATTGACTAAATGATTTTCCATTTTTCTTTAACAAACCTCTGCTTATATTTTGACTATTGAAAAATTTTGAATTACAAGGATTACAATAATATTTACCATCCTCTCTATCTGAATTTAAATAATCTACCCATTTCATAGGCTTTAAATAAGGATTTTTGCAATCTACACAATCACATTTTACATTTACTCTCACACTACTTTTAATTTGTAAATCTTCAACCTTAACTTCAAATTCATCTTTCATCTTTGTATAAATATATCCCTTATCTGTATACCATTTTTTAGTAAACGAATTCCATACTGTTTTTACTGTTTTACTTATTAACATTTTCAATATTCCTTCTTTCACTTTATATTTGTTTTACTTTAAAAAACTACATAAAAAAAAGAGGCTATGCACTTGGCTTAGTCTCTTTCCATATCTGTAATGCAGAATTTAATTCCTTATCATCTATGAACACATAAAAATGCATTTTAGATTTAGGATTCAATCCCTCAAGTTTATATTTGATTTTCTTTTTCTCCGTTAAAAATCTCATCAACGGAATACTATAACATGGAAATAAATTAATATTATCCATACAAACCTCCTTAATTCCTCCTAATTATTTATAAAAATAAAACTACACATGCTGGGATTATTGTAATTATTGCAACAATAATTAATCCATACATTACCATTTTACCTTTTGATAATTCTAATTTACCATTTTTATCTGTTTGAATTTCTCCTAGTTTTGACATTATAGTATCTTGTCCTTCTTCTATTTTTGTAAACTTTTTATCGTTCCTATCTTCTGTTTTAGAAATACTTGTTAATAGATTTGCAAACTGATAATCAATCTTTGCATTGGTTTCACGATCTAATTTTAAAGTTAATATTTGTAAAGCATCCTGACTCTTTTGCATATTAGCAAATTCATTTGCCATTACTGTATTATTTCTTTCTAAAACTACTACACGACTAACTGTAGCTTCTTGAATTTCTGTTATTTTATCTACATTTTTATTTATATTATCAAATTGTATTTTATTCACACGCTCGTCTGGACATTTGACTTCACCATCCATTTTTTTCTTATACCACCTTTTTTAATATATTAGTATTGACTTCCTGTATTAAAGGGAGCATAATTATAATTGAGTTAAACTCCAATGAGTTTCGCAGATGAGAATAATTCGTTATGACGCTCATCTGCGTTAAAAATTTATATTTATACAGTAAACTAAATCTGGATAGATATATGAGAAAGGGAAAACAATTCATAAATCCCTTTTATATAAATCTACTCGTAATCCAACCACATATCCCTAGTCAAATTACGCTCAGTAGTTAGTTTATTTCAAGAAACTCAGCCAAACATTCTTGCCTACAATTTTATCAACATTCAAATTCTTAGCTTTCTGATATTTAGCTACACTTTCTGCACATGAAGTATAAAATATACCATCAACTGCTAAAACTTTTCCGTTATTATCTCTATATCCCAATTGATTTAATATTGACTGTAAAACTTTAGTAGCTGCTCTTTGAGTATAAGGTAATCCACATAAAGGTAATCGTGCCACAGCGAACTCGGTTTTTGAGCCACTGATATTATCACAAACTAAATCTCTCCCATTCATATCATGTATTCCTAGACTATTACATAATTGTTGCAAAGCTTTTACTCTTACATTCCCTGTTGATACTTTAGGAGTAGGGGAGACTACAGGTGTAACTTCTACCTTTCCAACTTCATTGCCATTCTCATCAAATATCTTATACTGATTTAAAGTCTTAAGGAAATCTGTTGCATTTTGTAAATTTGAATATGCAGCTTTCTGAGATTTAACATCTTCCCATGATACCCTAACTCTGTACATATGAGGTAGAGTTGGAACAGGAGTTGTAGGTGTAACTACTTGAGTAGATTGATTTAAAGTTAATCCTAGATATTTAAATAATCCTTTAACAATACTCAATGCTGCTTTTTCTTGAAACACCTTTGATAACAATAAATTTTCTTCATTAGCATTACTAATAAATGCAGTTTCAACTAATATTGCAACCATATGGCTCATTCTCAAGACTCCAAAATTTGCTGTCTTGGAACCTCTGTTAGCTAATCCTGTAGCTTTAACTAGTTCTGCTTGTACAAATTTTGATAATTTTGCTCCATTAGAACTTATAGGATGAGAAAAAGTTTCCACTCCATGAGCGGTTTTATTTACGGCAGAATTACAATGAATAGATGTGAATGTCTTACACAATGCTTTATTTGCTATATCAGCCCTTTTTGCTAGGGTTTTATATTCACTAGTTGTTCTTGTATATACAACCTTCTGTCCTTGTTCTACGAGTATTCTGCCTACTATTTTAGTAATTACTAAGGCAACATCATCCTCATGTGAACGCTTGCCCACAGCTCCACAATCCGTGCCTCCATGCCCAGGATCTAAACAATGTGTGTATATTTTATTACTCATATATTTCTTCACTCCTCCTTATTATTTCCTTATAAAATTTGAATTTTAATAGATTTTTGCATAATAAAAGAGTACTTAAAAATTTGTATAAAGTACTCTTTTATTATATTATTTTATTATGTTTTTATTAAATTTATTAATTTGCTCTATTTTAGTTATAAAAGGGATTTCATCTTTATACTTTTCAATTTGATTTACAAGTACAGAAGAACCAGTAAATATAATATATTCTTTATCCTCTAAATCAAATTGTAATGTTAAAACTTGTCCATCATTATATTTGCTAACTGCCACTTTATACCCTTTTATAACTATTTCTTTTCCTAAAATATCATCTAGTTTGGTTTTATCTCCCGTTAATGATGCATCGCCAGTTGCAAAGTCTGAAAATTTCTTCATTTATGCTATATCACCTGTATAAACATCACCCGTAATTGTTTCATATTCGGTTGGTGTAATTTTGCCATAATAAACATACATACCTACCTGTTCTTTTGTTGCCCAACCATGTACATAATAATAAGTTACTCTTTCAAAATCTGTCATTTTACATTCCTCCCATCATTAATCTAATATCCATTTGCACTACTTGGCTACCTAAAGACTCGCTACTATTTTGCAACCCCATCACCTGCGTATCCTTTTCAATTAGCAACATGCCCAAAAAATTGTTTGTTTCTTTGCCTGTATCTATTTGTTCTTGCAATAGCTCTGTATACTCATCTTTTTTGTATTGCATCTCATCATATTCAAAACCCTTAAAATCTTCCGTGTCAATTCTGATTATATTACTTCTAATATATACCGTGTCACGGTTTACTTCTGCGTTAGGTACAACTTCCATAGTCCCTCGAACCTTATTAAATAACTTCAATTTTAACACCTCCTTTTAATATTTTACAATTAACATAATATGGAATATAGCAAGGAAAGTTTATATATGCCAATACCTGTTATAATGCCAATAGACGCGCACCGACAGTCGCAGCCGCAGTCGAGGCAGAACTACTCGTACTAAGATAGAACGCACCCGCAGCATCGGCAGTCGCCCAACTCCCACCGAAATACGGCAAGCGGGAAGCAAAAAGAAACCCATAATCCGCATAATGTGTTGTTGCACTTCCTGCAACAGTTTTGACTACAAAGCCTGTTTCAGTACCACCTTGCACCGTGTCAATATATCCACTTGTATTGGCTACTGCTCCAACTCCATAGTCTACATACCCGCTTCCAGTATCATTGAATGTTTGATTAGCTATTAATATATTTCTACTCGCACCACTAAAAAATCCATCTATCCAGTAACACACATTCCCATAAAAGTCTTCAATTCCACAGAATTTATTCTGCAACTTTCCAGTAGTTTCTCCGTAAAATAATCCTTTTGCATTTGCTCCACCAGTTGCAATACTTACAGAGTTGCCATCTACATACCCTCTACCTAATGCAGTTTGGCTATCTCTGTTTTTAAACATTACAATATACAAAATTTGAAGCATAGACAGTTGATAAAATGCCATTTGGTCATAGCCAGTGCCGTTTGCTTGTGCCAATGTTCTAAACGCTCCAATAGTTTGTGTTGCTGTAAGAGTTTTTCCACTTAAACTTCTTAATTCCGAAGTTAAATCATATCCCATATAAGCACTTATATAACAAAAATCTTTTTCAGTTACCCCCCTCATATGTGCTAAACATTTATATGCGCCATCTATTTGTGTATTACTATATCTAATATATAAATCAGTTCCAATAGTTTCAAATTTCCACCATATCTTAGGAAATTCAATCATTACATCTCCATCAGCACCACTTGTAATGTCACTAGCGGTAACTCCATCTACTTTTTGAGTGTAATCATTTGGATTTAAGTAATAATTTACTGCACCATTTTTATATAGGCATGGTTTTATTAAATTAAACGGAAATTTATCTGCCCATGAACCCGCATTAAATGCTCCATTGTTCCCAGTTGCAGGAGTAAACCCGACTGCCATTTCTATATAAGTTAGTGCAGTTGCAGGATTACTATTTGTGGTATCTATTTTCACACCATATATAACTGATACAACTGGTACAACTGGTGTAGCAGATATCTCTTGACCTACTTCAGTAGTATTATAATTATTATTTATATCATATGGAAAAGCTCTATAATAATAAGTAGTTCCGTTTACAACTGTATTATCTGTATAGGTAGTATTTGCACCTGCATAGACCACTGTGCCATCGGTTACAGATGTTGGGTAAGTACTGGTTTGTCTTAATATTTTAACACCTATAAAAACTTCATCAGTTGGGTTTATCCATGATAAGACGATCTGTGAATTACCACTCGTCGCAGTAAAATTACTTATAGCTCCTGCTAACACCAATTGAGGAGTAGCGGTTACTTCTTGACCTGTTCCAGTAGTATTATAATTGCCACTTTGGTCATACGGAAACACCCTATAATAATAAGTAGTCCCATTTATTACCGTTGTATCTGTATAGGCAGTATTTGCTCCTGTATAAACTAAAATACCATCTGTAATAGATGTTGGGTAACTTCCTTCTTTCCTTAATATTTTAACACCTACAAAATCTGGGTCTGTTGGGTTTATCCATGATAAGATAATCTGTGAATCACCACTCCTTGCTACTAATGAAGTAACTACTGAAGGTGGAGTTTGATCTTGTGCAGTAATTCCATTTGATACTCCGACACTTGAACCTTCTAGATATACCATAAATCCCTTAAAATAGACCATATCACCCAAAGCAAAAGGTAAGTTAGTATCTGTATTACTTAAAACGTATGTGCCACTACTTCCTTGAGTGGTTGTTGTATCTGTCTTTAAGAGGAATACAGTAGAATCTCCAGCACAATCTACCATGGTTTTACCATCTAAATTAGTAAGTTTTGATCCGTATATTTTAGTACTTTGATAAGTCGTTCCATTTGGTGCGTAATTTATTTTATAATCAGTTTCAATTTGTAGTCCGTTTGTAATATTTTTACAAGTAAAAGATAATAAATTATTTAGAGCACTCGCAAATGGAGTTCCTTGTACCCTATTAATAGTATTAGTATTATAATTTAAATTAGTATCGAATGGAAATAATTGTATTGAGTATGTTTGATTATTTATTAAACCACCAAAGCTATAAGTTTTTGTGGCAATATTAAAAATATCAATAAATGTACCATCTGTAATGTTAGACGGATAATCCACACCCTGTTTAATAACAAGACGTACACCTTTCCAATCAATAGTTGAGTTATCATTTGTTTGCCATGTTACTTTTATTGATTGATTTAAAGCCAACTGTGATATTGTTCCAACATCTAGAGGAGGAGTTCCATCAAGAGTTGCTGAACAAGTATTAACATTGCTAGTATTATAATTTGCTATTTTTGAATTATCATAAGCAAAGATTTTATAATAATACATAGGAGAGCCAGTATTACTTAATCCAGAATGAATAACGTTATGAATACCTACTCCAACATCAGTTAACATATTTCCTTCCGTCTTATCTGTAGTAATAAAGGCACTATTTTGCCATCTAACTAGATAACCTAACGTATCTGCTGAAATACTATCTATCCAATTCACTGTTATTTGACCGTTACCTGCAATTGCGGTTATGCTTGTAGGATTAACGGGTGGAGTTGTATCAACTACAGTAGTTGTAAGATTCTTTCCACTACTATAAACTTCTCCATTACCAAAGTCATATACTACAAATATTTTTGAATAATATGTCAAATCTTTAGTACAATCAAAGGCAAAAGAATCACTTGTTCCTTGTGTTCCACCTTGTTTAACTTTCTGTATGTTTCCACTCACATTAGCGAGGTCAAAAACATAAGTACTTGCTGAAATATCTTCGGTACTTATAAATAAAACCGTCTTTACAAATCCATTAGTGATAGTTGGGTTTGTCCAATTATAAATAATTTGTATAGCCGTAGTGATATTTAAAGTTGAGGTATATGTACTCACATTATAAGGTAGAGCACTTCCACCCGATATTTCAACTTTTACTTGACCACTTCCCTCATCTGTGACAACAGCTCCTACAAAATTAATATTAGAAATGCTAGATATCTTTAAAGTATTGTCATTTTTAACACCAATTGGATTTGAGCCAATTAATTGCCAATTTAATATATCATTATCAAAAATTGTTGTTGAAGTATGAGGTGCAGTACATTTATATAATAAATTGTTTTCTGAAATATATTTATTTAAACTATATATAGTAGTTTGTTGCCATTGGTCTATTTTATTTTGTAAAGCTAATTCTTTAGCTTCTTGGCTTTCTCCATATGAAATAATATCTAATGCCATATAATTACCTCCTTTAATTTGTTATTTTCCACCTATTACACAGTCACAGTAATTACTCCACTAATTTTTCCACTTGTATAACTAAAAGTATTTGTAACTGTCTTATTATCCTTTTGAATTGATTCTGTATTAATTTTTCCTAGATTATCTCCAGTAGTAAAATAAGTATAAGCTGTGATTTCAGATTTATCTCCGATTATAGTACAACCTGATATTTTTCCATTTACATCATATGCATAAGTAGTAGTATAATTACCAAAGAGGGAATCTCCACTTACTTCTGTAATTAATCCTCTTAATTTTAATAATGTGTCTCCATCAGTTGAAACTCCATTTTTTATTGCTATAATAGAATTATCAACTTTGGTTTGAGATCCTGTTGGTGTTTCAAAATCTGTTACTTTACTTCCACTATCTTTTAAATTACCAGTAGCATCCATTGATAAAAAATTATTCAATATTGGCGTTATAACCTTGTCTGCTTTTAATGTGTTCATAGAATCTAATGCTAATTTTAATATTCTACCTTGATTTGCACTCAAGACTTTTGTGGCATCTGTACTTGTTAATGAATCTATTATATCTGAAAGCTTTAATATATCACTAGATAATATATTTGGTATAACATTCCAATCACTCACATTTGTACTACCTACTACTGTCTGATTTGCAATTAAATAATCTCCTACATTTAAACGAACACCTACATTTCCTGTTTTACTTATAATCCAATAATTACCTTCCGATACGTTACTTGGTAATAATCCTAAACTAGCATCTAATGAACCTTTTCTCGTTAATCCACCTACTATTCCAGATAACTTATTTTCCACAAATTCTCTTATAGCTTTTACACTTGCGAGATTAGAATCACTATTACTGCCTAATGTATTATCAGTTTGAAGAAATCCCGTAATCCAATTATCTAATCCGATATTTGTAATAGCATTCTGAGTTGCATTAATAGTTTTATTTTTTAAAATATCTGTGGTTTCTGCACCAATAAATCCTGTTTCACCTATTAACTCCCAATCTGTAGAAATAAACGAACTATTAGCGGTTGTAATTTTACATAAATAAAATCCATAAAAATCTCCATTATTATATATTACTGTAGAAGTATTAGCTGTATATAATGTACTTCCTACCCATTGGCTTATATTCCCTATTGAAATATCACCACTTGTTGGTGATTGTAATATAATGTTTCCATCTTCTAAAGTTAGAACTTGTCCATTTGCTCCATTTAAATTAAATTTATCCATAAATGTTTGTAAAGAAACTATTTCGCCATCTATAGTTGTAATATTATCTCCCATATTTAAAATGTTTTCAGTATTTTGACTTGTTTCATTTTCAATGCTATTTATTCTTTCATGAGAAGATTTTATACCTGTTTCAATTTTCTGTAATGTAGTTGTGTTTATTGATACTCCATTGTTACCATTCCAATTATTAGGAATATAATTATATATTGACATATAAATGCGTCACTCCTTTCATCTTTAATTACTATTAGGATATATTGTTTCTTTTGGAAATAATCTACTGTTAGGATAAAGAACATTATCAATTTGAGATGTTAAATCATAAATTTTATGAGCATCTATTGACATAGTTCCATCTATTTTTAAAGGATAACTTATTTTATCAATCATATAAACTCCTTTTAAATTATGAGCAGGAACATTAAATTTAATTAACGTATTGACTTCATTTATTAGGTATATAGGTAAACAACTAATTGATATTTTTTCATTTAAATTACTATGAAGAAATAATTCATAATTTGCTCTATCTAAACATTGAGCTATTGTATAATATTTACTCTCTGATATAGGAAAAATTCTTTCCCCTATATTTACGGTTGAGTATTTATTAGTAGCATCATCATTTCTTGCTATTGCACTTGGTTGAGTGCCATCGGTTTGTTCTCCACCATATACTTTTATTATGTTTCTTACATTTTGAAAATCATCTATTGTTTGACTAGTTATTCTAAAATCATAATCTGAAAAATCCCATATAATAGGATCTGTTAATCTATATTTATATTTTTCGTATCTAAAGAAACCTTCAACATCATAATAACATTGATACCACATATATAAATTCGACAATTCTTTTATTATATCCCATTCTGTACTTCCAATATCTTTTTCAAGTTTATAAGGAACGCCTCTAATAGCCCCATTATCGTCAACACAATCTTCAATTATATATTTTGTTTCATGTCCTAAACCAGTTATAGTTGTTCTAATTGCTTGACTTATCGGTATACCTATATCACAAATTGTTTTAGGCATGTCCAGTTTTCCATTATAAGTTCCATCATGATAAGCCATTTTATCTATACCTCTAAAAGTTATAGTGCATTCAGTTAGACTTATATTTATTTGAGGTTGATCATAATTAAAAATACCTAAATTGAAATAATATATTTGGTCATTTTTTATAGACCGTATTCCTATTTCCAATTTAAATTTTCTATTCAACCATATTGGACTATCGGGAGAAGGAATAAAATTATTCTTTAAATATAGTTTTATACTGTCTGCTGTCCTTCTTATAGAGGAAGAATTATCAATTGTAACGCTCCCATCTGTTAAAAAACCCTCTATTCTATCTACTATATTATCATTTGTATCTAATATAGCCATTTTTACATGCAATTCTCTTACAGCTTGAAACATTAAATCATATTCCTCTTGAGTTACCATTTTAGTTTCCTCCTCCCTATTCCATTTTATTTTTATTCTATGAATCCATTATTTCTCATATCTGAGTCATCATAAACATCTCCAACTTCTTGAAAATCAAAAGAAATAGTACCTAATCGTCCTGATAATTCGTTATTAGGTGAAAATTTAGCGTTGCCTATAGTAGCAATCATCATCATTTCTCCATTTGATGAATTTCTATACAACTTTGGTTTCCAATTCTTTAGAAAATTTACAACATTAGTCCTATTTATCTTTTCTTTATATATATCTATCGGCCCATCTAAAGAATTATCTGACAAAACCATAGCTTTTAATGATCCTTTTTTATAATCCAAATTACCTGAATAGGTTGATATAGGATATCTTCCACCTAAAGTTTCTGTGGAAATACTAGGTTTTGTGAATTCTACATCGCCCTGTTCGATATTATATGATAACTGAACATTGTTTTGACTATCTGTAAGCCATATTCCATCATAATCAGGAATTATAGTTTCCATACTTCTATTACCTTGAACTGTTGTGGCTACTGGAATTATACAATATTCATACGGTTGAGCATTTTCTATATAATTATCCATTATTTGATATAATATAACAGCTTTATCATAATCAAGTTTTGCTATAGTATTCCATTGTAATTCATCTTGTTTACGCTTTTGAAATAAAATATACTTAATATCTTGCCCTTTGGTATCAATATTTCCTGCCTCTAAACCATCTCTAAACTCTCCGTTTAAAATACAATTATAACTCCATTCTTCTTTGCTTGATGAATAGATTTTATCAATATCATCAAATCCTTCAATAGCATCAAATATTGCCTTTTGTAATTCTAATCTATAATATCTGTTGGAGGGTAAAGAAATAGTTGTATTATTTGATAAAAATGAATTATAACCTAAAACTAATCCCATTATTAATATCCTCCTTTCAAATATTTTTTTGAAATTTAAATTTTTATTGTATTTTTTATTATCTTTAAAGTTTTATTTGGATAATCGAGAACATACATACATTTGTTTGCTAGAAAATATTGATATTCATCTTTTAAATTATCCTTTAATAGTTGTATTTTTATATTAGCCATTTCTGCACAAGTATCACTATAAATATCTAAAAATTTCTTTAGATTTAATTCATTCGCTATTTCACTGGTATTATTCATATAAGACGTAAATAATTTATCATAGCTATCTAATTGAAATTGTAAAATAGATATATTATTACATAAATCATTATTTATATCTTCAATGAAAATTTGTTCATTTTCCTTTAATTCCTTAATCATAATATCCTCCTATAATAATTGTATTTTGTTTATAGTTAATTGTATTAATTCAGGACTTCCTTCCATAATAGCTAACCTTGCGAGCATTTGATATAAATCGAATTCTTGCCGAGGAGTTATTCCTGTATAAATAGTATTTAATGCAAGGGTAACATAATCTTCCAAATTATATTGAGATATGTTACGTAAGACGTTTTTGCCTTTACATTTCATCAATAAATATAATTTGTTCTCTAGATTACTATTAGAGATAACTGATTCAATAAAAAGGTAATTATTTTCTGCAATTTCTAAAAACTTACTTTCTAAATTACCATAAGCTAACTGTTTTTCATTTTCTGTCATAGCAATTAATAATAAACTATTAATATCATTTACACATGTAGAATCTTTATTTATAAGTTTTAAATTTATATTTAACATTAATACTAATATATCTTTTTGTACTTTTTCCATATAAGTTATACCCCCTTCTTTTATTTAATGTTTATGCCTTAATATTTTGTGCCATTAATGTTTTAATGTAGGTTGCCACACCCGTTAATGTAGTGGGATTGACAATAGCTAAAGTACCTTTTGCAATATCCATAACTCTAACATCCAATAATATCTTGTCTATATGTTCTTTTGGTATTTTTCCACCCTTTACAGGAGTTGCGGTATAAACATCAGCAGGTATAGTTTTACTTCTGCGAACTAATTCATTGTGAATTGCATTTCTTAAAGCTAGAAAATCATTTACTCTAACTTTATTTCCTTTTAATATATTACTACCTAAATTTGCAATGATCGTTGAACTTTCAGCTGATAAACAAGCGTTATTACAATCACCTTTGCAAGTCCCGTAGCAGCCAGTCTTACAACCACCATAGCAACCCGTATAACAACTTCCACTACAACTACCACTACAGCCTCCACTGCAGCTACCAGTACAACCTCCACTACAGTTATCTTGACAGACCCCTAGACATGTCCCCCAACATCCACCACTACAGCTACTATCACATCCACCCAAACAACCCTGAGCACATATTGCACCACAGTTAGTGCTACATGAACCTAAGCATGTGAGTATGCAACTATCAGCACAAGATGCACTACAAGTACCTGTACAATATCCCGAACAAGATGTATCACAATCATTTGAACACCCTTCACTACAAGTATTAGTGCAAAAAGAACAAGCCATGCTATTCACCTCCTAAGAAAATTAAATCGTCATATTCTTTCTCTGTTATAATATTCAATGCCCATTCTTTAAAAATATTTAATTCTAATTTATCTTCTATACCCAATTTCTTATAAAGTCTATTAAAGAAATAGTAATTAGCCATTACACGAGATTGATGTGTTTCGCAGATATAAGTAGCTTTATGATTTGGAGTTCCGAACTTATCATAGTTATAACCACTACATAATGCACAACCACTCGCAATAGGACAAGTTAAACATTTTTTATTGTCATCATAACCACATTGTGAAGTCATAGTAATTTGACTTAATTCATTCAACCATTCATTGTCTTCCTTTTTATCCAATCCTTTATAAATGTCTCCGATAGGTTGTTCTTCTCTACCATTTAGAGCATATCCCATAAACCTAATACATGGGAAACATTTGCCATCAGGTGCAATAGCGAGCATTTGTCCATTACCTCCACAATTATGAACAATACTTCCATTTGCTATAAAAGTGTGCTCATTCTCTACCATTAAATTAAAAACCTCATAAGGTTCACAATTTAAATTAACTTCTTTCACAGGAGTCCAAACTACGTTATTTTCTTCATCATACTCACAAAATCTTGTTTTTTTTTTATCTAAATTAAAATAGACTTCGTATCTATCTTTAATTATTACTGTTCTACCCTCTATAACACTTTCCCCTGCTCTCTTACATAAATAGCAAGTAGGGAAATAGTTTAGTCCTCTTAATAAAATAAGAACATCATTGGCTAAAACTGGGCTTATAGTGTTAAACTTCCACATATTTTCTTTCTGTCTATAACATCCATCTGCATCTAGCAATCCTTTAAGTAAACTTTCAACACTTTCTTTATTCCAATTAAAAGCTTCTCTAGGTATATTTTTTTCAAAAGCAATATGTCCTATTTGAGATAGAATATTCAAAAGTTTTGTATTATTTTTAAATATATTAAACTGCTTAACCGTCCTGTAATTGTCTACTGAATAATTTATGTGTGCTTTGTCCATAGCTAGTTTTAATTCTTCATATTCTTTATAACTGCAACATAATTTATAGCCTGTAGTTGAACACCATCCATCACCAATATATCTACCTACAATATATGCGATATCATTATCAACATCTATGTCTCCAAATAAATGACAATGACTGGCTATTTTATCACCTTTCTTAATATCTTTTACTTTAACCCACTTGGAATCTGAATATTTATTCTTGCCTATTAATTGTTTAGTTAAATAAGGGTGTTCTTTGGTAGTAGATGTTTCAAATATTCCTGTTGCACGAATAGTAGCAGTATCATTACTAATTCTTTTAAATATATTGCTGACATTCTGGATTGAGTTATTCGTAGTTATAATATCCCCAATTTTTAAATCTTCAATTTTCACATTACCTTTAGGCGTAAGAACTAAAGTACCTTCTTTAAAGCACCAATTTTTATCTTCAGTTACTTCTTGTCCTATAGTTTCATCAAATAATGAACAAAAATATTTAGAATAATTTTCGTCTTCTAATAAATAATCTGCTAATTCAATCATTTGATAATATAAAATAGTAGCATCTTTTGTCTGCCAACCCTCTTCAAAAACACAATTTGTAAACGCACCTTTTAATCCTAAACTCCAAACATTCTTCAAAGCATCATTTAAAAACATAACATTTTCAGGCGCTAAAGTTATTTTTGTTTGAGAATCGGGATTAATTTTTAACCATGCTTTTACAGAACTTTCAACTATATCATAAGAACCTTTTCCGTCATGGAACACTCTACATTTATCATGTAATTCTTTATTACCATCTATCGTTATTCCAATACTAACTCGCCCTAAATTTCTTTTAATAAAGTTTTGTACTTTTTCTGTTTCAAATAAAACACCGTTGGTACTCATACTTATCATATAATTAGTTGCCCAAGGACTTTTTACTTCAAATGCTTTAAATTTAAAATACTCAACAATGTAATCAATAAGTTCTATTTCAAGTAGAGGTTCGCCACCAATGAATTCAAGAATAACTGCTACAGAGTCATCAAATTCATAATATCCATTTATTTTCTGTTTATCGAACAAAAAGTCTACAGATTGTTTTGCAACTTCTTTAGTCATTCTTCTACCTGTTTTATGTGTTTCATAACAATTATGGACTAAGATATTATTTGCAATGTAAGTTTTAGTTGACGTGCCTAAATTAAATACTTCTATTGTTTCTCCAACTGATATTTCTTTTATTTTTTTTCTGAGGAATAAAGATTTATTATAAAAGTTTTCAATTCCTTTACGTTGAACAGAAGGGGATACTAGTTTAATAAATCTTAATACATTCAAACTCTCTCGATTATTTGCTAGAACTCTTACATTATATTTAATTTTATTATTCACTGTAACACCATCTTGTTCTACACAATAAGGAATATTAATGACTTTTAATCCTTCTTCAATTTCTTTTATAATATCAATATCTGTGTTACAAATTCTTATTGTATTACCCTTTTTATCAATATGTCCCTCTGCATCATATATACCTGCTAAATATCCTTTATAATAATTAACACTTTTATTTATTTTAAAATTGTCATCAATTATTTTTATCATTTGATTATAAACTTTCTCTGTATTAGCAAATATAGATGGTTTTATTATGTTAAATTTAGAAGACACTTTAAAATCATATAAATAATAATCTATATCAAGAACTTTCATAATATTTTCCATTCTAGATATTATTTCATCATCTTTTACCGCTAATCTTATTTTGAATTGTTTGTAACCTCTTTTATCTATATATTTTTTATAACTTCCATCACCTTGCCACATAGATACAAAATATCCTATTTGATAATTTATATCATTAATATTTGCAAATTCTTCATTAATATCAGGAAGTGTATACACGGATTGTCCTACTTTAAATTTACCAGCCTCTCTATAATCATATTTAGATTTGTCGGTATTTCTTCTTGCTAAAATAGGGTGATTCGGAGTTACATTTAATATAGTATTATCTTCTAATATTATATTAATAGTTTCCGAAAAATTATTATGTAATTGTTCTACTTTAGCTATTTTGCTGATATTGTGTTTCCCTTGACCTTCAGAAAATTCATTAAAAGCTAAAATTTCATCATTTATTTCAATATCCTTTAATTGTCGTTTAGAAAAGTCTTTCATGGTGATCAATGTATCTCCGCTAAAACAATAACTGCAATTCAAGTTACAAGCCTCTGTAACTACCCATGTTATATTTTTTGTCCTTATATTACTTTCTGTAGAACATGAGGAATTACAACTATTGCAATCCCCACATGAACTCTTATTATATCTTTTATCACTTGATATTAATTCTCCAAAATAATCCGACCATTGACCAAAATCTTGTGAAGTTAAATACATTTTATTTTTTGGTATCATATATTATTTCTCCCTTCTAAGCATAAGTGTAATCAAATGTTACCCATGCTGTTCCTACTCTATATTTAATTGTTCCACTAGCTAAGTCAAACCATATATCATTTGGTTTAGCATATAAAGCTGGGTCTGTAGTTTGTGAAAATGTATTTACAGGGGCACTTGCTCCTTGGAGCATAAGAGATTGTGAAACTGCCTCATATCTAAATCCATAAATCGTATTTGCTTTAAAATTAGTTATAGAATTTCCAAATCCATCTTTCATCGCTTTTGCACCAAGATTATTAATATTCATTGTTGATGCCCCAGTTGAATTCACATTTATTTTAGCTGTTATTCCCATGCCATCAACATAACTTGTAGGAGCAGGGTCTAATGTAGCTGTATATATATTAGCAACACCTGTTGTAGTTATATAAGCAGGGTGCTTTACATAATCAACTATATGTGATTTTAAATTATTGGTATTTTCATTAACTGCACCACTTAAATCTTGTGCAGTGGTTTGTAAAAAGGCATTCCCAATCTTACCGATTTTATTTTGAACATCTAAATTTAATTTATCCAATGTAATACTTTGAATTTGAATTAAACTACCGTCTGCCAAAGCGACTCCTTCTACAATATTTTTAAATACTACAAAATTAAAATTAACAGGAGTTATAGTTCCATCCCATGTTCCAACCATTTTTACAATACTTAATCCATCACTATTTAACATATATTCTTTTTCTTGTTCTATATAATTTTTATCTGTATATACAAATATTTGGTCATTATTTTTATTAAACCCAATAATATCTATTGGAACAACAGCAGTATTTGTATTTACTATAACTGAACCTCTTAGAACCGTTAAAAAAGTTGAACTTCCTTTAGATACCACCATACTCCAATCATTTGTGCTACTACTTGGAGATATTCCAGTAATAGGTATTGGTGAGATGCAACCATATAAACTTCCATTTTGTTCTACTCCTTGGTTAATTGTATATGTGGCAGTTGAGTCATAGGAGCCTATGAAGGCGAGTCCCATTCCTGCAAACCCTCTTTCTCCTTGTATACCTTGTAAACCACGTTGGCTAATTTTTCTCCATTTAGTTGCATCTGATAAAGGATTTCCAATGTTGTCACTAGATAAACTCATATATAAATCACCATTAAAATCCATTACTGTGTTATAGATTTTGTATGGATAAAGACTATCATAATTAGCTATAAATTTTAAATAGTTATTTACATTGTCAAACCAAAATTTTTCTGTGTTTATAGCTATATCCATAAAATAATTTATTTTTTCAGCATTTAATATTTTATTGTTATATGCCGTTAATAAATAAGCCATTCTATCTATTTGGTCAGGTGTTGGATTCGTCAAAGTACATAAAATAAAATATTCGTCTATATCAGGTTTATCTGTAGGTGAAATATCAAAAAGCTCAATTGGAAGGTCGATCTGTTCGGGAAAAGTTGACCTATTATATGCCATATATTACCATCTCCTTATTTTGTTTTAATTGTTTGTTTAAAATAGTTTCTATATTATTAAAATCCCAATACCATATCAGTAATAATTCTATATTATTATCATCTGCATATTCTTTTTTTCTTCTATCATGTTCCTTTTGTTTTACAAATCTATCTTCTGCTACATTCGTACCTTCCCCATAAAAATCTATAGGTCTGTCATGAAATTCTCCTTGATATTCTATCAATAAATTATAATGTTTTATCAAATAAAAATCATATGAAAGATTCCCTCCACCTAATCCTAACAATCCATCGAAAGGCTTTTGTGATAAATAGTCTACTCCTTTTATAAACCCTTTATTTACTAGATATTTTTCAACTCTTTTTTCTCCTTTTGATTGTTTACACGCAGGGCATCTATTGCCGACACAGAAGCTTTTACATTCAACTTTATAACTTAGATGATTGCTATTTTCTTGACATATTATAAATACTTTTGTATGGCATCCATGGCTAATACCCCATGGTTTAATCCCTACATTCTTATTATAATCCCAATATTTTTCTAAGAAATCTTCATCTATATTATCAGCTCCCCATTGTGCAAAAGAATTACATTGATTACATTTTATAGCCCCTATAAGTCCATTAGTAAAACTATTTAAATTTTTTAATTCACTTTCATGTTCAGGATGTTTATCACATTTAAAATAATATTTCTTTTTTATTGAGCATGCTGTCTCATTAGGATTTTTATCATTTAAGTCATAATCCCATCTATCTAAAACATCTTGTCTATTATTATTAATGCACCATTGTTCAAATGATATGCCTTTTGCTAGTTTTACTTTTCTCATATTCTCATTACCATATAATTTACTTGCACATTTCCTGCAATAATATTTCCCATCTTCTTTAATATACCTTTTATAACTTACCCATCTCATAGGGCTTAAAATAGGACTTTTGCAATCAGGACAATCACATTTGACTTCAACTTTTACACCTGAACTGATTGGTAAATCTTTTACATCAACTTCAAGGCACTCTCTCATTTTAGTGAATATATATCCTTTTCTCTCATACCATATTTTATTAGTATTGCTCCAACTAGTGATTACTGTTTTTGTTATTAACATAGTTAAAATCCTCCTTAAAATCGTTTTTTGATTAATTTTTGCATTAAAAAAGATGACTAAAATTCTTTAGCCATCCACTTGTTCATTAAATCTTTTAATATTTCATTGTCTTCAAATTCAATATACGTTTTATATTTATTTCCTAAACCCGTTCCAGTCACCTTCGCTTTACTCTTAATAAATATATCTGCTTGTTTAATATTAAATATCTTCATTTAAATTCTCCTTATTTTTACTTTATTAAATTATTTCACATTGAATATCTACGCCATTATATTTCTGAACTAAGAAAACAAACAAAGTATCAGTTGGTAATATAGTAATTAAGTTGCTAATGTAATGATTTACTAGATTGCATGATTTTTTAAATACATGAATTCTATTACTATAATATCGCAATTCTATTTTATCTAATAAACTATACCCATATAGTGTTAAAAATACTTCATCCTCTTCTATAGATTTTAGCCAGCACTTGATTGTAAAGTTACTATCCATAGAAAATCCATTATTATCATCGTAATATAACATAGAATCAGCTGTAGTTAAATTTATCCATTCACTACTTTCAAAAGTAAAATTACCAACCGTGTGTGCAAGTATTCTAATTATCTCACAGGAAGCGAGGATTGCTCCATCTTGATATTGATTAGTTAATTCTAAAACATTATTTACTCTTGGGGCTTGATATTGTGTCATAAATGGAATGTATTCTGAATATCCTAATAATCCATTTTGTGTTATAACTTCGCATTTTGCAAAATAATTTGTATTATTTTCTAATAAATTAAACTCATATTGTAGATTAGAACCAAATATTTCCCTTGAAACTGATAATTGATTTTTTTGATGGTCGTATAATATATATTTTAAACTTAACATTAGTTCGCCTTGTGGTTGTGAATAAGTAACCTTTAAATTTAAACTTTGACTTAAAATAATACTTGGGATAAATAAATCTACTAATACAGGAGATAGAACCAAGAAAGAAGTCATATAAGACCATTCAGAAAAATCATTATTTATATTATAAGTTCTAATTTGGCATTTATAATTTACACCATTTAAAAGAGTACTTATAGGTATAGGACAAAAAAGTTGGAAACTTATAGTTGTATTATCGTATATCAAAGTATTATCGGATTGTTTAAATATTTGAATTTGATTTTTAACACATTGATCTGAATATGTAGGTATACTAAAGTTCAATTCATAATCCTTGGTTGCATCAAAAGGTAAAAATGATGGAATTTGTGGTGTCACTAACAAGTTTATCACTTCCTTGTATTTTTAATTATTTATATTAAAAAGGTCTTTTCCCATCTACATATCGTTGTGAAAAATTATTAGATGGAATCCTTATTATGACTACATCTCCAACTATCAATTTAGTAATATCCACTTCAAATTTAACAGGTAAATCACTTTCAAAATCATTATGCATTATCTTCAATGTGCCATTAACATTAATAGCTGTAATTATTCCCCATTGAGTCCTGTCATATTTTGTGTTTCTATCATATGCTATTATCATAGTTTCTATAGCTTTTAATATTTCATCTTGTTGTTGAATTTTATTTTTATCAATATTTTCACTCATATTTCACCTCATTTAAAAGGACTAACCTTTTTACGAGTTTAGTCCATATGTTTTAGTTGTTGAATACTGTTTGGCTCTTAAATTAATTGTATCCAAAGCTTGTACAATCTCAACATGATTTGTTGCATTAGGGAAACTTAAATCTCCATAAGTATTACTAACATAAGTATCTCCTTTAGAACTAGTATTATTAACATTACTCATACTTATCTTATCCATAATATTTTCTATACTCATTAAAGCATTAGGTAAATAAGTCACTAACTGTCCGAAGTCCTGAGTTTGAGTAGCTGATAATACTCTTTCTTTTGTATCTACCATAGCAAATCTACTTCCAGTAAATGAACCAACTTCTCCACCACTTTCAAATTTAGGTACAACTCCTTGACTAGCTAATACCTTCTCATTCAATAACAATGTTGCTGCTCTATTGAGTCCAGTTTCACCATCACCTTTAGATACAGTTATATCTACTCCACTACCATATTTTGCCTGTAGTAATGCCTTATCTATCTCTGTATTAACTGTAATAGAGGCTGAGTTACCACTACCTGTTGTACCTCTTACAGTAGAGCCTATTGTTCCGCTTGCTTGTGACAGTTGTAATGAATCCTGTAATGCCTTAGCAGATGCTACATCTGTTGTGAGTTGTTCTATTATGAGTTCCCAATTATATGAATATGTCTGTCCTAATGTTTTTAAACTCTCATCTGCAAGTAAATTCATATCGGAATAATGGAGACTCATTAAATTAGTTTCAATTAATTGACGATCTTCTAACTTTCTTAATTGTTCAGCATAATCATCATCTTTTGCAGTTTTCTGATCTGCTAGTGATTTCTTTAGTGCATTTAGTGAATCAGTTTGATGTTTTAATGCTGTAGATTTCTCCCAATTATCATTAGATTCAACTTGATCATTTACTGCTTTCTGTGCTGATTCAACTGCTTTTACATCTGCAACATATTTAAATTGAAAACTTCCATCTTGATTCTTTGTTAGAGATTGGATATTCTTATTTTCTTTTACTTCTTGCAATGCAGTTTGTTTTTCTATTAAGTCATTTTGATTTTTTAAACGAGTTTCAATTTCTGCTTGTAAATCATTTTCTTTATTCAAGCTATCAATCTGATCTTGAATAGCATTCTGTTGTTTTTCATTTTCTTTGTCATATGCTTTTATTACGTCTTCTGCAATTCTACTTTCCAGGACAGCCTCGTTCATTTTTAATGTTTCTTTTCTATTAGTACCAGTTTTACCTGCGCCAGCTTCAACAGTTATATCTAAATCATCGTATTTCTTTTGCAGTTCTTCTTTGTCAATTTCTGTATTTACAGTTATAGTTCGTTTCTCACCATTTCCATAAACGGAAGATGCTAGAGCATTTTTCTCATTCTCTTGTTGCTGTTTAAGAGCAATTTCTGAACTGATTCTTTGACTATTGAGAAGTGATGTCATTTGTTCTATTGCAAGACTTTTAATTGCAGCGCGATTATTATTAATTTCTACTAGTATATTCTTCTCTTCTTGTAAAACATCTTGTAGGGCAAGTTTCATCTCAGCAACTTGAGCGAGATTATATTTTCTACTATCAATTTCCTTTTCTAGAAAATCACCTTTCTGATATATTAATGTTCTTTCTGTAATAAGAGCTTCCCGTATTTTTCCCATCAGCATAACTTCTCTCTCTAGATTGGAAGTAATTTCTACATCAGTTTGAAGCATAGCTATTTTTTTACTAGATGCTGTAATTCTATCGTCAAACATTCCAAGTTGAATATTAAGTTTCTGATAAGTAAACTGTGCTAATTCTTCTTGGAAGTCGATTAATGCTGATTTCTGAGATTCAATTTCTGCTAGGATTTTATCTGAACCACCATCTGTAGTAGAGTCTCCTGTAGAGCTAGAACCAATACTGCCACTGTTAGGCATATTACTAAGGACTTTATTTAGATAAGCTTGTGTGCCTTCTCCATAACCTTTAATACCTTTCTCTACATCACCACCTGCCCACGATATACGTTTAACAAGATATTTAGCTAGGGCATCAATTGAAGCTTCTGCATTTCTTCTATGATCTCCTGAGCTATTAATAAGTCCTTCATCTTTTGCTGTTGAAGATAAGAATTGTCCTAGTCCAGTTGCTCCAGAAGATTTATTATATGCGTTAGGATTGAAACTTGATTCAGTTTGTATCATTGCTGCAATTAGATTAGGATCTAGTCCATATTTTGAACCAGCTTGATTTATCTGACTACTATACTTACCGCCAGCGTATTGCCCACCATAATTTCCAGATGAGGAAGTTTGACTTGTAGTAGATTTTGTTGATGCTCCTTCTAGTTTCAACATTGACTTAGCATTGGCTTCATTAACTTTAATAGATTGTTTAGTTAAATCAATTTTCTTTTTAATTAAAGTTTCCTCTTTACTAAGGGAGTTAATATATGCTTGAGAATTTGGTATAAGTTTTGATTGAGAAATGCCAAGTAATTTAAGTTGATTATCTAATGATTTTATTGCATTTTCATAATCTTTAATTGAATTTGTAGCTTGTTTATTTGCCGAAGTTAAATCTTTTGTTCCTTTAGTTATTTCATCTATTTTTTTACCATAGTCGTCTAAAGTGGCAGGTATAAAATCTCCCGTAATTTTCTTAAAACTATCTTCAATTTCTTTAACTTTATCATTATATATCTGAACTTTTTTTTGAGCCTCAGTAAAGGATTTTGCTTGCTCGTCAGTCATATCTGAAAGTCTACTTGATTTAATACCATTATCTTTTTCCCAAGCAATAGCATTTAATATAGCACTTCCATCTGCTTGAACTTGATAATATTTTGCCCATACTCCTGCTAATTGTTTAATTAAATTTTGTTCTACTATACTCTTTGCCTGTGCTAGTGTCTTAAAATTAGCAAGATCTATTTTATATTTTTTATTTAATTCATTTGTTAAAACTGTGTTCCCTTTGATATTAGCAGTGTAAAAATCTTCGGAATTCATCATCATTGAAATATAAGTTTCGTCTGCTGTTTTCTTTTCAGATTCTAAAGCATCTGATATTTTCTGATAAAGTAATGGTTCATTACTTAAATATGGAGCTAACTCTTGATGTTTATCAATAATTTCCTTCATAGATTCAGCAGAGAAATGTCCATTTGTGTTATATTCATCCATAAGTTTATTATATGCACCTATAGAATCCATAGATGTATCAAATGAATCCGTTAGGACTTTTAATTCTTGTGCAGAAAGTTTTGCCTGTGCCGCTGCATCTGATAAAGAAGTTTTTGTTTCTTTTAATGCTATTTTTTGTTCTGCAAGCAATTCTGTAAAGAAAGATATTTCATCTAATGGTAATTTTAAAGTTTTTGCAATTTTTTGGAAATTATCTAAACTATCAATTTGTGCATTTACCTCTTCGGTAGTATGTTCAGTTTTTTTATTAAACTCTTCCATAGATGTCGAAAAGTTTTTATAAGGTTCAACTTCAGCTAAATCTTTTAACATGTATATAGCATTAGAAGCATAAGTTTTTATTCCTTCTAAATTCTTACCACTTTCTGACATGGCATCTGCATGTTTGAGTATTAATGCTATTTCGGTTTCCTGTGCACCTGATCCTTCTGCTAAATTTGTATATTGGGCTTTAAAAACGGCATTTATTCCCATTATTTGTCCTTGAGCTTCAACTAATTTAGTTTTATACTCATCTAAACTTTTTTTTGCTTTATTTATTACAGCCGTTGCAGCAAAATCTTCTGTAGTTCCACCTTTATTATTTTTTGTCAACTTGTCTATAGCAGATTGATAATCAGCACCTTTGCCTGATGCTAGACTATTTTGAAGATCTATCATATCTTGATACTCTTTGATATTAGCTTTAACTTTATCAAAATTTTTATCAACAATATCTTCCATAGCCGCAGTTGATGCTATCAACCTTTTAGCTGCTGATAATTTCTTTAACTCTTCTGTCTGTTCTGAGAAGGATTTAGTTTCATCATTGATAACAGCCGATGCTCCTGGAATGGTCTTAATTAAATTTTGAGTAGCAGTTAATAATTTTTCTTTTTCTTCAGTTGTTAACGAAGTCTTATTTGCAAGTTCCTCGTAATCTTTAAGTGAGTCATTAATTGCATCTGATTCAGTTTTTAATGAAGTAACTGCACTCTCAATATTCTGTGACAAATCCTTTTGAGAACGTATATATTTCATAACTGCTGATGCTATAACTGTTAATATAACAACTCCAGCCATTATAGCTAAATTCATAAGTAATGCAGATGCCGCTACTGATTTTTGAGATGCATTCAAGGCTTGATCGGAAGCTATTTTACCTTTTTCTGTAGCAGATAAAGTAGCCATTGTTGCTGTTTGTTCTGCCATTAATATATTATATTGTTCTGTTGATAAAATTTTTGTATCTAAAATAACTTTAGCTTCTGCCTCTGTCAAAGTTTTAGCTACAATTTGTCTATTTAAACTTGCTTCCAATGTACCACGTTGCAATAAAGCTAAATTATATGCTTCCTCAGTTATAGTATGAGATGCAAGTTGAGCAGCTAATTCTGTTTCTGTATATGTTCTCATTAATGTTTCTGCATTATATTGCGCTCTTGTTATAGTACCTGAAGCAAGTTGAGTATCTAATGATGCTTGAAGTGTCTGACCGGCTAACAGCCTTGTATCTAGAGCTCCTTGGGCTGCACTCATTGTTACTATTCCAGTAGTAGCTACTCCTAATTTTGTACCTACTACACCTAATATAGCACCAGATTCTTGAGCGGTTATATTACCAGATATTATTTGTGCTTGAAGTGATTTTGACGCAGTATTATATGCTCTAGTTGCCATTGTTTGAGTTTGAAAACTTTTGCCAAATGCACTAAATGACATATTCATTCTATCTAAAGATTGTGTTAAATTACTACCTGTAACCATTTTAAGTCCAAATGATAATGTCTTAACCGCTATTGTAGTTTCTAGCAATATAAATAAGAATGATGAAACTTTACCAGCTAATGTTACAATCCCAGTTCCAATTTCAGTTATGCCTTTTAATTGAGGGAGTAATCCACCTGTACCTAATCCAACATACATTTCTTTTACTGTTGCATTAAAAACTTGTACTTTTTTATCTAACGTATCCATTGAAGCTTCTGATTTCTTAGCTGAGTAACCTATTGATTCTACAGCACTCTGTTGTGCCATAATGCCAACCTGATCATAATCCCTGGACAACAAATTTATCCAGTTTTTTCTCATAATTCCACCTAAATTTTCAAGTATATCGGTACTTTCTACAGTATTTTCTCCAAATTTATCTAATGTTGTTGAAACTTGTTGAATTATTTCTCCAAAACTCTTGAAATGATTTTCATCAGCCATCACTTCTATTCCGTATTCCTTGAGCGTGTTTAATGTCTGAGGTCTAAGCAAACGAGACTCCATCGCCTTCAATGCTGAACCTATTTCAGTTCCTGTGGCTCCCGTAGTATTACTTAAAACTGCTACCATCCCATTTAATTCTGAGATAGATATATTCATACTAGCGCTGGTAGCGCCAGCTTTCGAAATTGCTTCTGCAAAATCCGATGTGTCTGCAACTGTTTTATCTGCTAAATAATTCCAACTGTCTAAGAGCCTTTCACTTTCTGAAAATTCTATGTTCATTTGTTTCATACTGGTAGTTAGTAGTTCGGCCATTTGTTGACCGGATGTTATATTGGAAGTATTTAATCCTAAAGCAATAGTATTTACCATTGATGATAAATTACCTTTATCTACACCTGCTTTAGCTAATGCAGTATATGAATCTTGGATTTCATTTAATGCTAAACCATATTTTTTTGCATTATCTATTGAATCTTGTCCAAAGAGTTCTAATTCCTTCTTAGAAACGTCACCAATTACTCTTCCCAAATCCACCATCGAAGCCTCATAATCTCTGTTAGTTTCAATTAAATTACGTATAGATGCTCTTAACATAAAGATTGACTGTGCTGCTAATGCATATACTCCACTTACCTTAAATCTATCCGACATTGTTGTACCACTACTAGAGGATGACATAGCTAATCCAGCCTCACCACTTGCTGATGCTAATGTACGGCTCATCTTATCATATTTAGAAAGAGCAGAAGTTTCTTTTGTGTACATTGCTAATGTAGCCAACTGTCTTTTTTGATTAGATGCTATAATTTTATTGTTTGCTACAACTCTAGCTTGTGCTTCTGCATTAATAGTAGCTGTTTGTCTAGCTTGAGTTTGAGTTAGCCTTTCAGCTTCAGTACGATATCTTAATTGTTGAGCATTCGCAGATATTAAAGATGTCCCTAATAATCCATATCTCTCAGTAGTTTTTTTTACCTGAGTAGCCATACCTAAAAGCGATTGTACAGTTGTCTTATTTTCGAGATTTAACCTCTGATATGCTAAAGTTATTTTATTTAATTCTGCACTAGATTCGCTTGTAACTATTTTTGTAGAAGCAGTAGTCACTTGTTGCCCTGTAGTTTTATTAGTAGTTGTTTTCATAGTTTCTTTTAACTTTTGTTGTGCTTTATTATAAGCATCCGTTACTTTAGTAGCTGCTTTTACATTTTCACTAGCCCATTGTTGTGCTTGTGTTGAATTAGTTTTAAATGTTTCACTTACCGTATTACCATTAAGTTTAACAGCATTAAATGAAGTTATTAACTTATCCATACTTGCTTTTATTTTCGATGTGTCGATTCCAACGTTTGTTACACTTTCTATTTGTTTTCTAATTAATTTTATAGCTTCTAAATTTTTCGTTTTAGTTTGTTCATCCATGATGTTAAGATTCATTTTCTTTACACTTATAGATGCTAGTATTTTGTTGGCCTCAGTTGCGTTAGATTTGAGCAGATCCAAACCGATTTCTAATCTACCTAATAATTTATTTCCGTTTATTGCCATATATTATCTACTCCTTTCAATTTTAAAATAAAAAGAGTAGATAAATTTCTACTCTTAGATTGCAATGTCATCCTTTAATTGTCAAGAATAACATAATATTATCATATTTATTTTACGCACAAAAATAGAGCTAATTATTAAAATCAACTCTATCGAATATTTTATTTATATAAATCTAAAAGTAATTTCATATGCTCTATTAGTTCTGTTTTATACTTTTCCTTTAATTCATCACCACTAATTACAATCATATCTCCTGTAATATCAAGAATCTTACCAGTTAAAATTTTTTCTGTATCTGATAAATCTGAACCATCTTTGCTATTAAATAGAGTTTTATACAAGGAATTAGATTTTCTTAAATCATCAAGACTTGAATTATCCATACTTAAATTTTCAATATTCTTGTACATATAAATTGCATGGGATGTACAATTATTAAAATTATCTGCATATACTGTACTAACACTATCCCTATATTCATCTTTCAATTCTAATTTATTAGGTATTTTTAAACTATCAGTAGCACATCCAAACATCATAATTGACAACATCATAATACTAAATATGATTATTATTTTCTTTCCCATGTATTGTACCTCCAATAAATTATTATTTAACCATTTATAATAATTCATACTTGCATAATTTTATTTATATAAATCTAAAACTGCTTTCATTTCTTCATTTATTTTCATTTTATCTTCTTCTGAATCAGATCCTATTGTATACATAGCTATATCAAAACTAAGACTTGCCACCTTTGTTCCTAAAAACATTTCTGATTCTGATATTTTAGAACCTTCTTTACTATCAAATAAAGTATCAAACAAAGAGTTGTCTTTTTTTAGGTCATCTTTATTAATTGTATTAATATTCTCATACATATTTATTGCGTGTTTTGTATATTCTATAAAATTATCTGTATATATTGTACTAACTGAATTTTTATATTCATCCTTTAATTCTAAGTTACTCGGTATTTTCAAATCCCCACTCTCAGCACATCCAAATAATCCTACACACAATAACATGATACTAAATATTATTATTAGTTTTCGCATATATTGTAATCCTCCATTTAATTATTACTTAATAGTTTTATTATACACTATGATGGTTATATTATACAATACATAAGAAAAATAACAGTTTAATTTTCTACATAATAAAAACCCCTGAAATTAATCAGAGGCTTGTACATTTTTATTTAGTTATCTTCTCGTTCTACCGTCACCGCAACTTCATCTAGTTTTTTAATTTCTTGTAATTGAATATAATCTTGCATTGTTCGCTCTAATAGTTTAAAATCACAACAGGTATATGCCAAAGGATGATTTCTATTTGAACCAATTTTATATACTTTTTCTGCCAATGTTTGTATTTCAGTAACATTTGATTTACAATATTCATATTCAGCATTAACTAAATCTTTATAAGTTTGTTTTTTACTATTAAAGTCACATAATTTGTATTTATCTTTTGGTACTGGAAACATAAAACAAAATCTAATAGAACTAATAGCTTCGTTATTGTCTTTGATTACAAAGTTTGTCTTTTGCTTTACTTTAAAAGATGAAACAGGAGCAAAATAATCAAATTCATTAATAGTATAAACTATTCCACATGAGAACTTATTGTTTGATTGATATTCTAAGTCAGGTACTTGCCTATCAAAAATTTTTAAGTATTTTACATAATCTATATCTATTTCATAAAACTTTAAATTGCACATATTTCCCCTTTGTAGTAAAAAAGAGCTAGAAATTAATCTAACCCTTTTGCATTAAACCTCGCATTTTTATAGGTAGCGAATCACCCTGCATTAAACCTCACATTTTTGAATGGTAGTGAATCACCATGTATTAAATTTAATTGTTTTATTAAATAAAAGTATAGTCCATTATTTAGAACATGTCAATAGGCTATCTTTATTTATCTTTAATCTAATTTGGCTTAACTTAAAATTGAGTAATATTCTTTATTTCCGTTACTCCCTGAAATTAATCAGAAGCTAAAGCTTGGACTTTTATTCTTCTTCAGTAGCTGCAACTTCCTTAGAAGCATAACCAAACATATTGGATATATTAAAATATACATCATATTTACTTTCTTCTGAAATCTCGCCAACACATCTGTACAAATCTATTTTTAATAAAGGCTGAATATAATCTAACATTATAATACTGTCTTCTTTTACTTCGTCTTTATCCTTTAATAGAATCACATCGTTTTCTCTTTCGCAATCTGTTCTTGATGAAATTGGAGCCACTGAAATAATCACACTTTCAGGATTAAAATTATTAAGATTATTTTGAACAATTATAATACACCTAGAAAAATGTAAATTCCTATTATTTAATCTATCCGCATTGGGAATTGATATTAACTCATCTTTTACTTGCCAGATTTGTCCGAAAATAAATGTGCGATTATCCTTTATATCTTCAATACTTTTATAATATTTATTACTCATAAACAAATACATTCTTTTACTCTATCTTGTAATAACGTCATATATTGAAAAACTTCCAGTTCGACATTATTTCTTTCATTTACTTGTTGTTGAGTATAATAACTATTTTTTAATTTCGCAAGTCTACTATTTCGTCTATTTCCAGCTTCGATAAGTTTTTTATCAGAAGGTTTAAATATTAAAGATTCCATAAATACTCCTCCTTTATACGTTAATTATTACTTTATTTAGCCAAATTCCTTAAAGCTTTTTTATACTGTTTTGTACATTTTTTTATAGATGCAGCAATAACTGACCTATTTGCTTTCTTGTAAGTATTTTGTGTTGTAGTGTTATCTTTTCTCATTTCCATATTACTCGTCTCCCCATTAGTCTTATTTTTATCTTTACTCATGATATCATCCTCCAAATTAAATACATATATTACTATAGTATGTCCAATAGAAGGATAAAATACACTAAACTTTTTAATTATTATATATTTATTACTTTACACCTATAATACAATATAGTCAACTATAAATTAATAAAATATACCATAAGTTAAACTATCTAATAACATTTTAAAACACCAATTTTATATGATGTGGTTAAAAAATAGGAAGTAACTATGAGGTTTAAGTCATGTTGCTTCCTTTAGTGGGTTATTTCTTCTTTTTATTTCCCTCTTGCAACGCCAACATCATATCTTTTGTCACACGAGGTAAATTAGATTTAGTTCTTCCATTAGAATCTACTTCTTTATGATTTAAAGGATTAATTTCTCCTAATATTTTACTAGCATCAGTTGCATATGAATTTCCAATTATACCCTTATATGATTCAAAAGCAATATTAATTCCAATCTCTTTCATACAATCTTGATAATCTATATAGGTAAATTCTCTAACCTCAGATGGCGATTTACCATAATGAAGTCCTACTAAAATTACTCCCCTCCTTAGAGTTATTCCTGGATCGGTGGAGGTGTCTCGTTTTTTACTTCTGGCTCATCAACTAATTCATTAATTTTCTTAGTAATTTCTAGAATTCTACTCATGTCCTTTGCACGTAATTCTTCTAGAACTTCTCTTCCCACTTCTTCGGAATCAAATGTTGCAGTTAAAAAGTTTGTAACTATTTCTAATCCATCTGAAAATCCCATTAATTTAACAAAGCCCAAAGTTTTAATGTTCATATAATTGTTATAAAACCCTAATATCATGTATTTTACTTTGACAGCGTTTATTGAGTAGATTCTTTCATTAGATAACTGTATTTGTTCAGGTGTTAATTTACTTGCCATTTTCCTTATCTCCTTTATTATTTATTAAAGCAACAAATTCTTCTAAATTTTTAGAGGTTAAATGAGAACAAACTTTTACTTGCATATCTTTACCATCTAAACTCTCTAAATTCCATTGTCTTGCTATTTGTGCTATTACCTCTCCAAAAGGTTTATTGATATCAATTTCCATATTCCTTTTCTCCTTTATAATTTATTGATGGTTAAAATAAAAAGAAACTACAATTAAATAGCTTCTTTAATTACTGTGTCATTATTTAATTGTTTAAGATAGTCTTCATAATACATCCATACCAGTTTAACATTTGTTAAGGGATGTCTCCCTGCTGATTTAGCTGTTCCCTTACAACATTTAATTATTTGAGAATCACCTGCATGATACATTTTTGTTCCTTCTACTACATTGTTAAATTTTACTCCTGTTGTTATGCAAATAACTTTTCTTGTTCCTTGTTCTGTGACATCATATTTACACCATTCTAGCTTATTACCTTGCTTTAAATATGTTCTTGCAGTAGTTTCACTTATTTTTAATATTCTTCCAATTTCTACTGGATTTTTAATACCATCACACCATATATTACAAGCTATTTTTACTAAACTTTTACACGCAAATTCATGACATTGTATCCAGTCTATATTAGATAAATCAAATAAATTACTTAATCTACTTTTTAATATGTTATTCTTTATAAATTCCAATTGACTATATCTACAATCAATTATTATGTAATTGTCGATCCCATTTTTATTTGCCAATTCTTCTTTAAATCTATCATTTTGTTCTTCTAATAATGTTCTAGCACCTTTACGGTTAGTTTGCTCATAATGCTGAAGCCCATTTACTTCCAAAATACTATTTATAGAACAAATATAAAAATCATATCTATAAGAATCACACCAACTAAATATAGTTTTACTTAATTCTACTTTAAATTCTATGTCCAATTGTTCTAATACATTAAACATTATCTTTTCATTATAACTTACACCATCTGAACATTTTGGGCATCCAAATCCTTGATAAAATAAACTTCCAATAGCTATAGTTTTGATATGACCACAATTTTGACATATCATTTTAACTTTTTTCTTTGAACTAAATGAATATTTTTTAGTGTCTTCTATATCTACGAAATATTTTGTTAGTTCAGGATTTGTTACACCAACTTTATTACACTGATTGCAGTCAATACTATTTTGTTTTTTGCCTACTAAACTAGAAATATCTTTTAATTCACTTATATGTTCTGGGTGTTCTAGACATTTAAAATAGTACCCCTTTCTATTTAAACCATTAGAAGTGCAATTTACTTCTTTTGGACTATATTCATTTTTATCAACATCCCATCTCTCAAGTAAGACTTGCTGATTATTTTTAATACACCAATTATAGAATGACTTATCTGTTGTAAAATGAGCTAATCTAACACTTTTTCCACCATATAATCTCATGGCACATTTTTGACAATAATATTTACCATCCAATTTTACATTTTTATTATAATCCATCCACTTTATAGGTTTAAGTGGTGTTTTACAATTTATTCCATCACATTTTACATTAATGTAAGAATTACTACCTTTAGATAAATCTTCTACTTTTACCTCAAACTCTTCGTTCCAGTCATTACATATATAACCTTTAGATATATAATATTTCTTATTAGCTCCATTCCATTTAACCATTACAGTTTTACTTATTAAACTCATTTATTATTCCTCCGTAGAATTTATTTTCCGATTAAATATGTAAATAGAGGAAAGTAGAACTCGGAAGGTTCTACTTATTAATAAAAGTAATTAATTCTTATCTATTCCTCTATAGTTATATTATATAATGTTATTGTTTAATTGTCAATAAATATTTTAAATTAAAGTGCTACAGCATCTAGATATTTAAATTCCCACATTTTTCCATCTGGTCTACGAGGATCTAGTCCTTTGAGGGAAATATCATTGTTTGTTAATGACTTATAACTTCCACCCAATTTTGATGTTTGTAATATTTTTGCCTTAAAAATTTCAATCTGTCCGTAACCTTCTACTATTGAATCTGTAGAGTCGGCCCCAGAATAAATTGGGAATGTCATAGTTACAGCACCAGCACCAGGAAAATCAGTGGTTTTTACTGAAAGAATTGGAGCACTAACTACTGCTACTGAGTATGCAGGATAAACTGTTTTACCAGCATCTGCAACTGCAAACGCAACTGTTGTCTCAGAAGCAGCAATGGTAGGCATAAATTCTCCTGTGGCTGCTGGAGCAACTGTTGTCTCAACATAACCATTAATTCTGATACTTCCTACTTCACATACATAAGGTATAGTTATTTCTCCTGCAACGTCTATAATGTAAGGATCTCCGAAATATTTAAAAGTAGTTGCTCCTGTGGATAATGTACCACCACTTGAAAGAGCCTGTGCATTAATATCATATTGAGTATCTGATATTTTTATGTCGAGTGTCTTTTTTTTGTCAATCTCGGCAAGTGAAAAGAAACTCCACCCTCCGTCTATAGTTAAACTATCTCCATTTTATTCAATTAGGTTCGTTAATCCTAACTAGTTCTCAAGGTTTAAACCTATGAACTTCTTATATTTTCATATAAGTGTAGACTATATCATATCCTTCTCTTTAAAGATTAGGATTTCCCCACTTCCACTCACTTGAGTGTACTTCCATTACGGAATAGTCGTTGAACTTTACTCTATTCGAGTCTTAGATGCTGATTGTCGATTATAAAAGCACTTAGGATTTAACCATATGCTATACACATTAGTTTTTTATATTTTCATAACATTCACGCTTGGTCTTATTTCATACCTACGTTGTAGTCAATGTGTCTTTACGAGTTTCCAGCAATTCAAGGAATTTTGGATGGTTTATATGAAACCACCACTCCATGCTCTTTACGAACATGGGAGGCTGTCAACAATTTTCTAAATTATAAATAGTTATAATTTATTTGTAACTGTTAGTTACCTCCAAATGAAACTTCTGCGCTAGAACCAGTCACCATATGGTAATCGCCTTTAGCAGTTGTAATTAAACACTTAGGTACATCTATGATGAAACCTGCGACATTTAAATTTGCCATTATTAAATTCCTCCTAATATTATATTATTTCTATTTTTATATAAAATAAAAAGACTATCACTAGTCTCTATTTTTTAACTGAATACTCTTTTGTAACTGAACATTACATATGATCTTTTATATCCTATAACAGAAGATGTTAATTCATTACTTGCTTCTAAATTAAATTTTCTATCGTTTACTAATTGTCTATGGAACATTTTAATTAATTTATCTAATATTTGATTAGTTCTTCTTTCAAAATTTCCTAATCTATCTTTCTCATTTGGAACAAAAACTTCAATGATTATGTTATTTTCTTTAACCATCATATTATTTGTAGAATTCATAGGTGCATTTTTAATTAATAACCTGCACGTATCCGGTACTACTTCTACGTCTGATATAAAAGCTTCAACAAAATACTTAATTCTAAGTTCTGCAAAATTAGTAAATACATTTTGAGGTACTAGCATTAGAGTTTTTAAATCATTATCATTCATTAACAGTTCCATAAAAGCACCATAATCCGATGCAATTCCAGCCATATAATCACCTACCTACTTTACTATTAAATAATTACTAAAATCAATTCTATTTATAGCATTATCTATACCTTTGTCAAAATATGTCTGTGCCATAATAGCACTATTCCCAAATACATTCGTCCAATATAAACTTGGATCTTGTGCCATAAAATCCATACTAGTTCTATTGGTGGCTTTAGATTCAGCCCACGTTCCACTGAGAGGATCGAAAACGTCTTCTCCTGGTAATGTCCACATTTTTGTACCTTCACGACTGTCATGATAATATTCACTAGATATAAATTCACCATACCAAGGATTGGCAGTACTATTAATTTTGGAGCCTGTACCGAATTCCAACGAGAGAGCTTGTGCCATTAACCCTTCATTTCCTTGTTCTAATATACCAATTTCACGAACAAGCTGTCCTGAGACTGCTACAGCCCTAAATTTTAATGCTTCTATGATGTTTAATCTCCATTCGTTCATTTCAGGATTGTTGGGGTTTATGTGAGTTTGTGAAAGCTCACCAATCATAAATTCAATTAGGACTTTTGCTACAATATCCAGTTCATGATTTAAGTTTTTAATTATGTCATTAATTAATTTCTTTTCATCAAATTGTAAATGCATATTAAGCCACACTGATGTCAGGAATAAGGATATCTTTATAGATTCCTTCACGTTTTATCAAGCCGACTATACCTGTACTAACATTAAATACAGATGCTATTTCTTTATAGATTAATCCTTCTTTTAACATGATTTTTATTTGTATAACATCTTCTTTCGTAAGTTTTGAATTATGATTATTTTCTCCAACTTGATTTCTATTATTTTTGTTTCTTAAATCATCTCTGCTGATTCCTTCTACATTAACATTTTTCCAACTGGCTCCGTTTTTTATTGCACTTACAAATTCTTTACTAACTCCATATTTTTTTCCTATTTCAATATTATCAAATCCAGCCATTATCATTCTTTTGATTTCTTTTACTTGATCATTTGTTAATAAAGCTTTGTAAGATTTTTCTCCACTATTAGATTCACTCATTAATTTTAGTGTTTCCTTTGAGGGATGAGTTCCAAATTTTGAACTTTTTTCACCAACTAAATTTAATGCCTTATGATTTATGCTCATTCTCTGCTTTATTTCATCTGAATATTTAACTCCTAAGCAATTTCCGGCTATAGGTGCTAAATTATAACCCACCTCACAATTAGAACTACCATAAAAATCAATCCAATATTGCTCTCTGGATAGTATTGTTGAATTGTCAATCACATCTTCTAAAATAATCCATTTAAAATTTTCTTTTCCATCTTTGTTATAAGCACTTTGAAGATGGCGATTAGAATGACGGTTATTCTTAAGCTGACTAAAATGTTTTTCTTTTCTTTTTTTTAGATTAATAGAACTTCCTACATACATCTTACCATTGACTAGATTTAATATTTTATAAATACCACCTTTACAATCCATTAATTTCTCCTTTCAAACAATATTTTTATAATTCCTATATCACTTTCTTCGCATGAATAGTCAATATTCCATCAAGTCCATCCAAATCAACAGAACTATAATCCAAACTCGTAACCATATAACTATCATTAAACCAAAGAAATTTATCTCCTTCAATAATAGTTTTAGTTAAAGTATTAACTTGACAACTACACGAAATTACATCACTCGGAATAATTCCAACACTTCCAGTAGAAGTATCAAACTCAAAACTCCCCATAGTTGTAATACAGTACAAACTACTTACCACAGGATAATTACCTGCTGCTTTAGTAATAACTCCACTAGAATTATATTCCTCTGCATAATATCTTGTAATATCAAATTTTGTGTTACAAGCACTAGCAGAAATTTCATAACACTGAGGAAATTGATTAGTTTTAACTTGATTTATCAGAAGTATTTCCTCCTTAAATTGGATATAATCTCCTATTTTTAGATTAGATGATAATTCTGCAAATATTACTTCATCACCGGAAACTACTCCATTTTTTGTCTTGTAATTAACTTTATCCATTCTAATTCTAACTTTATTTGTTAAACTGAAATTGAGAATACAGTCAATTCCTAAATCACGAATACTCGAACTGAAATCAGATTGTAAATTTGGTGGAATATAAAATCTCATTAAATCACATCCTTTGGAAATTGAATATCAATTGGTAATCTACGAATTTCTCCTGCAACATCAAGAATATTACTTCTAATATCTTTAAACTCAACAGGGGATTCAGTATCCAAACAATCCTCAATTAAATATAAACAACTTGTAACTCTACGAGATAATAAATCACAGAAATCTCTGAAATCATATTCTTTTGTGTCAACTAATTCCAAGTCCTTATCACGAATATTAATTTTAACTATCATAATGAACTCTTGTGAGTAAATTTAAACGCTAATTTTGATAGACGAGATTCTAAAACTGTGATAATATCATTTAAATTCTTGAAGGGTTTATCACCATTACTAACGCTCAGAGCATTTGTGCTGAATGATACAATACTGCTTAAATCATCTTTTATTTGATTTCTAAAGGCAATTTCAGATGAAACTGTTATATATTCAATCTCTGTCAAAGTTAAGTTTCTGCTGATAATATTGGTAGTAGCATTAAAATCTAAACTATAACTAGATTCAATACCCTCATCCACATAAAGTCTTTTAAGTCCCTGTACTACAAATCCCAAATAATCAGAGCTAGTCATAGGTATAGGAACTTGCTGAAACTTAACTTTATTTGTTAAATCTGTTTTGATAACATCAAGCGACAACATATCTGCCCACTTCCTTTCTATCTATTTGGAATTCATTGTCTAAGATTGACTTTATATTTTTAAAATCCCAATAAGGAATTCTTAATAATGGTATGTCATTAATTGAACAATAATTATCTTTCGTATCATCATTACTCTTTGCTCTGTTAAAACTGATTAAAGCCTTTTCAGTTGACACTCCTCCAAATCTAACTGGTTTGAAATGTTGTTGCCCATCAAACTCAATTAATTTAATTATTGTTGAATTGTCATTTAAAATAGCAAAGTCAAATCTCAATGGAAGAATATCTTTGCAATCAGAAAACATAAATTGTTCTTTAAATAAAATATGATTATTAGCTAAATATCTTTTTATTTTAACTTCACCTTTTGATTGTTTTTTACTACATTCTCCACATTGTTTTTGATGTTTGTCAGATATGAAATCATTTATAGTACAAGAATACATATTTCCACATGCACATTTAATATTTAAATTTGTGTGTGCATCGATATATTCTGTACTAATTAATGTGCATCCATTTCCATTTTTACCCTCAATATCTTCTTTAACAGTTGCATAAGATAAATACGCTTTATTAGCTCTTTCTGAAAAGGAGCATTTATTACATTTCCTTTTATTTCTTCTCTCAAAGTTTTCAAAGGAAACATCGAATTTATCCCCACAAGCACATTGTAATTCTATCTTTTGTTTTTTATTTTTGTAATCTTCTTTAATTGTTAAAAGAATACAACCACTGTTACTAGTTATTTCTATATATTCTTTTATATCGTTGTAACTTTTTCTAGGTTTTAATGTTTTTCTAATTTTATTAGAGCATTCGTTACAAGTCCTTACATTACAATTTCTAAAAGCATCATAACCTACATGAAAAGTATTTCCACAAGAACATTGAATATCTAAGAAAGTGTGATTATTAACATATTCTGTACTTATTAATTTGCAATTACTTTTACTTTCTACTTCAATATAGTTCTTTACAAATTCATAAGTTAGAGTTCTGCTCACAATTTATCACTCCCTTATTTACCTTTTCCTGTTTTTTTATCTTCTACTTCAACTTTTGCAGGCTTTAAATCTTCTGGATCTTTATTACAGTATTCTGCAAGGAAGTCAATCTTTCCCCCAGTTAAATCATCATACATTTTTTTAGCTTCCTCAAATATTAAATACTTGAAATTCTCCTCAGTTATGAGTTCTAATTCTTTCTTCATTTTTGGTAAAGCACTTTTTAATATTACTACAATTTCTGATGATGACAGAGATACTTTTTCATTGGCAGTAAATCCTAATATATTCTGTCTTATATCTAAGTCATCTACTGATAATTCCTTATCTGAAAATGTAGTTGAAATTGAATGCAAAAATGCTATTTCATCCTCTGCGAGTAAAACAAAAGAACCAGATTTAACATTCATTGTTCTAACTTGATCCATAAATGCAATACCTACATCATATTTATTTCTATTAAATACTTTATATTTTTTATCCATATATCCTTATCTCCCTTATTCAAAAATAAAGAGAGGAATTACCCTCTCTAGTTGATTATAAACTTGTATCTTTATATGCTCCCATATATGCTCTATCTCCGAATACAAGACCACTTCCGAAATGTTTATCTAATCTCATTTCATATGATCTATCGTCAATATTAATAGCATCCATTGGTGGAATATCAGATTCTATTGCAACTTTTAAAGGTCTCATAGAAGCAGCACCTGATGGAACGATATAAAGCATTGAAGGCATTAAGATTGTGCTTGAGAATGAACCATTTTCAAATGGGTTAACAAGTTGTATAACAGAACAGCCATTATATGTTCCTATAAATCCATTCTGATTTTGTTCATTTATGATTGATGGATCAAATTGTAAAGTACCTGTTACTGCTGTAAATCCAGTTAATGCAGCTAATTTAGCTATTACAGCATAATCTCCAACAAGAGATACTGACATTCCTAATCTTCTAAATGCTAATATTTGAGCATCTAAAGTAGCTTTTATAACTCCTGCACCTGAACCATAATTAGGAGTTGACATAGCACCTAAACCTGTAGCAAGAACAGATTGAACTTTTCCTACTATTTTATTAGTCATTTCATATGAAGCATCTCCAACGATTTCATCAAATTGTACCTTCCCTTGTGCAAGATCCATGAAAGAAACTGATGGCCTAGCTCCAATTGCTTCAGTATCAAGAGTAACAGACTTACGATAGATTCTGCTTCTTTCTACTGTTGAACCTTTAGCACAGAAAAATGCTTGGATTCCTTTTAATTTAACATCAAATTTAGCTTTTTCATTTGGTGAAACTCTTTTTACATCTGCAAATAAGTCTAAGAATTGAGTTTGTTGATTAACAATATCCTCTACAGTATAAGCAACTATTGATGCTATTTCATATCTATTTTGTGGTGTTGGGTTCTGAGCTAATTTTTGCATAACCTCTCTAGCCTCAGCGATTTCTACTTTGTCAACTTCTTTACTTCTAACAGAAGCACTAAAAACTTCTATTGCTTTATCAGTATTTTTAGCCATTATAATATCCTCCTAAAATTTTAATTATTGTTTAATTGTTGATAATAATTCTTTGTAACTAGTTAGCGATACAAGTGCAACAAGTTTTACCCCATAATACAGGTTTCTCAATTACTGTAAAACTTTGTAGCGGAGTTAAAGTAGTAGCAGCTAATATTCCAGTTGTACTTACGTCTAAAACATCTCCAACAGCAGGAGTACCAGCGAATTTAGTTGTTACAAATACCATACCAGGAAGTAATTTCTTTAGTTTAAGATATTTACCTGCTACTACTGTGAAATCAAGATTGTTACCATTCATGTATTCTTCCTCAACTGTATCTATTTCATTTTCTACAAACCAAACTGCTCCTGTATTAGCAGCACATGGTACAGCAAGTGATGTTGCGAAGTCCACTGTTACAAATGTTCCATTTTCTACACCAGCAGTTACAGAGTCGTTAAGCTTTACTGTTCCTAAATATTCATGATTACCTATTTTTACAAATCCAGCCATTTTTATAATCCTCCTAAGATTTTATTATTATTTAATTATTCGTTGATAGTGATATATTTTGATAAAAGATCTGAACCTTTTCCAATAACTACAGTATCTGTAATTCTTGATGCAGTTTCTATTTTTACTATTGGGGCAACTACAGATGCCAATGCTTTTTCAATTACTGCATCTTTTAATACTGATTCATTTAATGCTTCGATTGCTTCTGCAATTTCCACTTCTGCCATAACCTTTTCATCTAAAAGTTTTGTATATTTTTCTTTTAGAGCAGTTTTCTTTTCTGCTAATTCTAATGCAGATTTCTCAGCTATTATAGTTTCATGTGCTTCTTTTATTGGAGCAAATTCTGCTATTTCAGTTTCTTTTGCTATTAAAGTTTCTGATACTGAAGTTAATTTCTCATTTACCTCTGCAACTACAACATCTTTAGCAACTAACTGTTCATTAACACTTGCTAATTCTACTTTGCTTGTTTCGATTATTGCATTTTTTGAAGCTATTTCTGTTTCTAATTCAGTAACTTTTAATTCTAATTCAGCTAATTTCATTAAATCTTCCTCCTCATTGCTTGAAATTACTTTCTTAATATAAGCCTTATCGACATTATATGTATCTAAAATTGTAATTTCATTATTTACTACACTAAATTCAACTTTTATTAGTTCTGCTGTACTATAGTTTTTAAGAACAACATAGTCTACTCCCATATCTTGAGAGTCATACATCCAATAATCATCTTCCATTTTTTCTCTAAGTTGATTGAATAATTTCGTTTTTACTTGATTTATATCTAACTCTGCTAAATTAATTTTAGAGTTTTCAAACATATTTTCAACTGTAAAAGTATCCTTGCTTCTTTGCATATTTCCTTGTTCACCTCCTTTAATGCTTTGATTATCTGATTCTAGTAATTCAGCAATAAGTAGTGTTCCAACGGAATTTGGATTTGCAGGGTTTGAAACTATGCAACTACTTAAAATAGAATTATTTTCACCTTTATCTATGATCTTAATTCCAGAATCAACTTCATAATTACTGGCATAACATTCATAACTGAACTTTAAACCATCTTCATCATTAAACAAATCTTCAATACTTGCACATACAGAGGGGAACCTCTTCCATATTCTTGCTGTTGCAATTAATTGAACTAGGTCATCAGTTTTTTCTGTTCTAAAATCAATGAAACTACCAAGTGCTTGTGTCCCAAAGTCTCCAGTTTTTTTGTTGAATTTGTGGGTAAGTTTATCATACTTTCCACCGACCAATGCACTCATATCCCCAACTAAAGGAAGTCCTATATAAACAGATTTGTTTGTTTCAATGTCACATAGAAATTCATCTGTGAATTTAACTCCATTCAAATTTACTAAGTTATCTAGGAATACCATATCTAGTGTCATATATAAGTCCGATGATTCTGAACCTATAGATATTACTTTAGATTCAAATTGTATTTTCCCAGGCATTTCGTATCTCACCTCCTTTGCATAGAAAGTATTATTTAATTATTTATCCGAAGGTTTAGGTTGCTTTCCAGTAGCTGATTTATCTTTATTCGCACCTGGTTTTTCTGGAGCTCCACCTTTATTATCTGCTGATGACGATGTATTGGCATTTGGTGGTAATTTAAACACTTCTTCAACTTTATTTTTATTTTCTGCTTCTCTTCTAGCTTTTTCTTGAGCATAATCAAATCCAAGAGTTTCAATAGTAGTTTCATGAGAAATAAGTCCCTGTTGATAGATTGCAACTACAGTATCTTTAAATTTAGTATCATTTTGTAAATCTACCGCATTGAATTCAAATACTGGTAATTTATTTAATGCTATTCTATATTCATATGACCTCTTTTGCATTAACCATTCAATAAATTCAACTACACTATTCTGATTTTGAGATATACGTTTCTCGGTGGTTCCCACATTAATACTTGCTGATGCAAAGTTACTAGAACTAGAGTCACCTGTTGCAACAATAGGGGATATTCCACAACCTGAAAGTATTTCATTATTAACTTCATTGTATTTAGACTTATCAAACATTCCTTTTGTATCTACTGAAATATAATTTGCATCCACATTCCAAGCAGTTATAGCGAGTGGAAATCCGTTTATTGCTTGTTTGAATATATTACCAACATCTGTCAATACTCCTGTGTCTATTGTTTTAACTATATCTTTATCTCCAACTTTTACATGAAGAAAACTTTTAGCTCCTATACTCAAAAGTGAATTCTCATATTCTGATATTAGTGTTTTCTTAGAGAAACTTTTAAGACAACTTACTCCCAATGGAATAGCATATTTTTCGTACATTGATTTCTCAACTTGAATTGTATATGTATTCTCTGGATCTAATTGAACATATTGTCCTTGTCCAGATACGAACGTTCCACCTTTGGATTGGAGTTGTTCTAGTATTTCAGGTGGATAACCTTTATATTGCTCTTTTATAGTGTCCATAAAACCTTCTTTAGCTACAACATAACGATTAGAGTATTCAGATATACAATATTCTAAAATTGGTTGTCCAGAAACTGATATTGAAGCAACTCTTACTCTTTTAGGAGGTAATACTTGAATAAATCCTCCTCGGTCATATAAATAACATTGTCCATAGAGGTATAAATCATAAAATATATTTTTCATTAAGGAATTTAATCCGATTTGTTTAAAATATAATTTATATTTATCCTTAGTCTTTTCAGAGGAACCTTGTAGTTTCCATCCTGAAGCTACACTAAATGGAGTCAGTACATTTTTTATGACAGAATTGAAAATAGAATCTGCATCTACGAAAAAATTCATCAAATCGTAAATAAGATTCATATTATCTTGCTTATTCATTAATATTCTATCAACATCATATCCTTTAATATTGCCTCTTGCTGTATAATTATCGTTTGAATATACTGACACTACTCCATTACCAGTTCCCACAGATTTCATATCTACTCCTAGAGAATATTCTAATGGTTTGTCTGGTTGTTTCGTTTGTTTTGATTGTGCAATATTAATGGCTTGTTGTTTTTTTCTACTTGCTTTACTTGACATATATTCACCTCCTTTGTTTTAGGTGTTTATTAGTTGAAGGACATTGCTGCGCCCCAACATTGATTTTTAGATGTATTATTATAAAGCTCTCTGTTTGTATCCTCTAATTGAGAAATATATTCTAATACCATCCCTAAACTTGACCATCTATCTTTGTGTTGAGTTGTAAGAGCAGAATCATATATTGTTGATCCTGCTGCTGAAATTTTTGCGATTATATTAGAACACTCATTTTGTAAAGCGTCCGTTTCAGTATAAACAGCAACTTCTTCTATTAATATTTCTCTTGATGGTTTTAATTTATCTTTTCGTTTATCGTCATTTAAACCTATAACTTCTTGCTCTTGCTCTCTTCTCATTGTTGCAGAAGGAGATGGTAAATGTAGTGATTTATTTTCAAAATACAATTTCATTTTTGCTGCCGTTCTATTATTTAACTTATTATTTCCTCTAAAACATCTAACTATTGGAATAGCAGTATTTCCACTATATCCAATATCATCAGGAATCAAAGGTTTATGCTCAACATTATCAGAATCTACATATGGGAAATTAAGCAGAGCAACAACACCTTCACCTATGGCATTAAAATCTACTACTATTTTGGATATATTAGGGAACCTAACGCACATTTTTCTAACCTCTGTAGCTAATGCTTGTTGACCATATCCATGGTAAGTCCTGATATAAACTAAGTATTTATGATATGTGCCGTCTGTCTTTTCAGATATTTTAACTATTGTTAAAGCTGCATTATCTGCGGTTTTTGCTTCACTTGTAGCTACATCTAATCCTAATACATAAATAGATTTTGAACCCCTTGGCTGACAAATCTCTACATGAGTTAAATCCCTACAGGGCTCTGTTAAATCATATGGATAAAATGAACCATTCTGCGAGCCTATCATTTTAGCATTCCATTCCATTTCCCAAGAACTCAATGGCATTAATAATTTTTGATCATCAACGAATTTTTCTGATATAATACCCAATCTAACTCCAACTTTATAATTTAAAGCGCATGCGAATTTATCTTTATCGCCATTTTTCATACCTATCAAGGTAGCTTTGAATCGTTGATAAAAGTCACATGATTTTAAATAGGCGGAACTGGTTTCGAATAATCGAGATTCAAAATCCTCAAATCCTTCATCTTTTTTAGCCCAGTATATGTCTCTTTTATATTGCAATATTGGCATCAAAACACTCTGGACTACTTCTGTTTTCACAAGAAAACTCTCATCAATATAAATTATTTTTTCGCGCAACCCACGAAGATTAGATCCATCATTATTCATAGCCCTACATTCAATAGTAGAATTATTTTTAAAGGTAATAACAGCTCCGTCCTTCGATATTTTTATTGGTAAAATTATTTCGCGAGATAGATTTTCATTGGTATTTGCAAGAGTTTCAATATAACGAGCAGTTATCATAGCCTGTTTCACTGTACCGGATACCACTAGAATCCTATTATTTTCGTACAAAATTCCCATTGCGCTAAGTATTAAAGACATTTTCCATGTCTTACCTAGTGATCTTGCCTCAACATCTTTGACATCAACACAATTACCACAATTTCTTGCAACAACCTTTTGAACGTCAAATAATTTAATAGGTTTTTCTGGAGTGGAAAAATAATCTTCTATGAAAATATCTAGGTGTGTTCTGTAAAACCAGATTAATTTTTCCCAAATTTCAGGATTTTCAATGCCATTTTTTTTAGTAATTTTGTGGCTTTCTGGGGCACTTCCATCAATATCTTTTCTAAATTGACTAGATTGTTTTTTGTGTGAATAATTAGCAGCCATTATAAATCACCACCAACACTACTTAATACCCAACGCAGGTCGGCGTTAATCTTTTCAATATCATCATCCTCAAATGTAATTTTCTTTTGAAGAAATCCAGTTTGTTCAAGTTTTGCAACTATTTCAGAAAGAGAACCTAAACCGGCAACATCATTATTAGATCGTGTCTTTTCAGAAAATTTTGCCGAAACACAAAGGGTATCATAAATTGCTTTAGATTCTTTATATCTCTTATCAGCTCCAGATATACCATTCATTAAGTCGTTATAAGCATTATCCATCGCCAAACTTGCCTTTGCTATTTTTTTTGCATAATCTTTATGTATCCTACTGACAACAGAAAAATCTTCACAAGTATCTGCATAATAACTATCCAACCAATCTATCTGTGAGTGTGTGTATGTACCACTCCATTTTTCTGAATGGACTTTCTTTTCTTTACCCTGTTTAATTGGATCTAAATCTTCTTTGTCATCTTTAATTCCATCCTCTGAATCTTCTTCGACAAAATCATCACTTTCATCAGTTTTTACATACTCATAATATTGTTGTTGACCTTGCTGACTGAAATAAGCTTTCATTATTTTTATATTTAAAAAAGACTCCCTTTTTTCTTCAGTGAGAGAGTTAAATTCAGTATTATGTTCATATTTTACATTCACAGCTTTAGTTGCAACATCGTACAGATTTTGGCTGAATACTCTAGAGTTGTTATTGCAATAAGTCTTTATACCCTCTAGATTAATAGCTGTCTTATTATCACATTCCTTGCAGCAATTATTTAATCCATATCCCTGTCTGTTATCTCTGTGAATGTAGTAATTTTTTACTGCTTTGTTTTTGTGGCAAATCACACAACTTTTGCTTGTTATCAAATTTATTCCTCCTTCCCTATAAATAAAAAAGAAGCTAAAATTAGATAGCTTCTTGAATCTAAATATTATCCTTTAATTGTTAAATATTAAATCAGAGAGAATACCAGATTCGATGCCCTACGCTAAGAATCATATTCTCTCTAACTACTTTACCTAGCCACTACCTGACCATCTAGGTTATTCTCTAATGCCTTAGAGTTTAAAGTGTACTCAGTGAGCTTCCATGAGAGGCTTGTAGGTTCTGTTTGGCGGAGATAAAAGGGTTTGAACCTTTGACCTATTGGTTAACAGCCAATTGCTCTACCTACTGAGCTATATCCCCATATGAGAGAGTTCCCTTTATTGTGGTGTATTCACAACCTATCTCGTGGTGAACAGAATGGGAGTTTAACCCATATCTTATAATCTTATAGGAAAATGCTTTAGTTAAGCTATCTGTTCATATTAATTCCACTGTTTCAGGGTACAATGGAAGAAACCTTTATATATCCCATACTATAAGTAAAGGATTATCTTACAAATTATGATGTCTAATACTATCAACTGTTTGTCCTTTATCGTTTATAACATAAATATCTTCATTCACAGTTGATAATAAGCATTGAACAAATTTATTAGCTTTAGATTTATCTGGAATCTTAAATGTAAACAAATTTACTTTACTTGAATTATTCATATAAATACAATCAGATTTTTGTGTTGCACAATCATAATATTTAGTAACATTATTTGAATTTTTATATCTGTTAATAGATTGTAATGCTAGTGAACTTAGTACCCAATTATGACATTTTGCTAACTCTACATAAGTAATATCATTTATTGCTCTACCAGTTTTACAAAATTCGTCAAATTCCTTGTTAATGCTTCTTACGTAATCTCTTACATCACCTAATCCAACTTTTAAAATGCTTAAATCTTTCACATCTTCAATAAAGAAAGATTCCTCTTTTCTTGGGTTGTTGTTTGTAACTACTTTAATCATCATAATATATCTACTCCTTCTACTACTTTTATTTATAAGCAGATTTAACTGCATTATATTCATATTAAAACGGTTTTGATAGGCTCCGCAACCTCTATTAAATTTGATTTTTCGCAGTTTACTCTGGAATTGAAGTGAGTTTTAGGTCTTCATTCCGACTAAGTTGATACGAGTTTAAAGTCTCCATTCCGACTAATTTAATGTTCCCAATTTCGTATTAACAGGCAAGGGATTACCTAATTTAAAAAACCGGTTATCGCATTACGAATTCCAGATTCTCCTCTCACGCTTGGTGAGTGAGCTAATTTGAATATAGTTTTGTTTATATTCCGCAGGCACTACCATATTACCTATCTCTTTCAATAGATTCTCTATTAACTTGTGCTGCTACAACCAATGTATATTGTAATAATTACTTCAACTATAAAAGCTATTATTACCCACAGAACTGACGGATTCTTTAAAGCTAACGTCTCTTGCTATCAGATATAATTCTCTGTCTGTCTTCTGAATTATATCCTCTCCAACTTATTTCGCCCCACCCTTGGTAGGTTTCAGGCTATCTCCCATTTAGAAAGGTTGGTATGGTTCACCAATAGAAATTTAACACAATCGAGGTTAACTCTAACCTCATATAAAATCATACTTTTAAAATAGGATAAGGCGGGTTGGCACTCCCACATCTCTAATTTCACTTCAACCGTCTTACAAACGAGGTCGGAATATTTACAAAGTGAACAGTATAGACTGCCTGTTTCTACTTCATATCCTATATTGTCTAATATTGTTGTGAGAAGGTGGGTTTCAACCACCACATTTGCCGATTTATATCTCGGTGTCTCTAATTGGACTATTCTCACATTAAAATTTGAACTCAGCCATTTATTCGTCACATGCTGAGGAGTGACAATTAACGCATCTATAAACTACCAAACTTAACGCATTAAATTTCAAGGAAGGTTCGTGTTTGCAATTACGTTGACCTAATTCTATACGCCTTGAAATCAAGTTTTCCAATAGTGATATAAAGTTTGCAAACTCCTCATCTTATCACTATCCATCGAATCGTAGAACATATTTAACAATATTTTCATTGTTAAAACTTTTAACAAAATATAATTTGTCAATAGAATACTACGATGTGTCGGTACTCACATATAATACAAAAGTATGCTGGCTACCTGTTCCAGTCCTCTTATAGTATTCTTTGACAACTCACTGGTCAGGGCTTCTATTCCCTTATTAACACGTATCTGAGTTTTCCAACTCAATTCTTATTTGGTCTATGCTATCGTAATAGTCATAGCCTGTATGATTCTTCTTTACGGGAATTTATACCCATTCGATCTTCGGTAGAGTAACTAACTCAATTCTTATTACCTTGGGTACAGTATAAAATACCTCCACTACGCCATTAAGGATAGATTTCCTTTGACTTGGCAATCTAAAACTATTTAATTAGGATAAGGTGAGTTGACCTTCCCACATCTCTTTATCATAACTCCCTAAACTATTAACGATTTTCAACGGAAGGGTTGACGATCTGCCTTTTTTCGTCCTCTTATCTTAATCATTTATATCTACTTTATAATTTATTAATGAGGTATAAACTTTCATTGGGAGATATAAAGAGAATTCGTCTGCTCTTAGTTTTATCTGAATTTCTTTTTCTTTTACATATGATAAATAGGCTTCAATTTCCGTATTATAATAGCCTAGAAATAATCTTTTTCCTTTGCCATTACGACATCTTGATTCAAATTTATTATGTGCTTTGTTCCAAGTTACACCAATTAGCCATTTGCCTCTTGTTTTATCAGATTTTAGAAGTAAACTATTTATAGCTTGAGGCACTAATACACAAGTACTTGGACTGTAAGTTTTATTACCTTTCATTAAAATATCTTTATCTAATTCCATTCTTTGTCCAGGAACTTTATAATAATTTTCAGTATACCATTGTGCATAATCTTGAAAATGTATAAAATCTAAGGATACAGAGCATCCAATATAAGTTGTATATTTATGTTGAGTATCTCCTCCTATCTCACATCTTTTACACATATTTCTCCAAGTAAAATATTCTCTAGTCATTTTGTCGTTTTCATCATATATTTTAAAGTCACCATTTTCATATATCCCTATTCCTGCAACTAATTTCAATTTTATTCTCCTCCCAAATTTAAGTCTAAAAGAACCTATGTGTTTCTTTTAGAAATCTAGGTGGTTGGTGTTCTCCAACAAATCCCCTGAAATTTTCTACCTCTAATTAAATATTATTACTTTAATTTTTCGCCAAAGTAATAAATGCTAGTAAGTCTTAATCTTACACTCGTAAGGATAAATATTTACATGATAATCCCTCCTCTTTACGTACTCTCTGAGCATTGGGTTTGATTCTTATTACATATAATTAGTCCTCAAAAACTTCATCCATAACATCTTGATAGAAATCTCTTGATTCTCTAGCTAAATCTTCTTTTCCCTTTGAATATGCTAAATTATAGAGTAAATCTAAATTGCAGCCTAAACATTCACCATTCATTATTTCCTCGGCAACAACTTGGATAATATCCTCTTTTGTAACTTCCACCTCTTCTTCACAACCACAACATTCATTATTACAATCACACATTAATAATTCCTCCTCATATTCCTAAAAGTGGGCAATATTCTACATATTAACGTCCCCGTTACCCTCGGAGGAACCTCTGTGTCAGATAAACACATTTTGTAAATCAGAAATCATGACCACCTACACTTTCTCCCTTATCGGGGCTATTGGGCAGCAGTTAAAACTCTTTAGTAAACTAGGCATAATTTTTTTACCACTAGTGATATTTTCATATCAGTACATAATATTATTATTTAATTGTTCTAAACCCTATATCATAAATACATTCGTCACCATTCTCATAATATATTTTCATTACTTGTGATGGAGTTCCACTAAATCTATGATCTTGAGCAAACTGATCTAATCCTACAAATGCACCATTAATCAACGTTTTACTCTTAAATGCGAAATTATGGAAATGACCCATATGACATTCATCGAATAAAACTCCTAACATTTGCGATAATTTTATAACTGCACTTTCTGGACGATCCTTGTGCCCATGTATCGAAATAATCTTCTTACCAAACACTACATAAGTAATCATTTCACTGTCATAAATATTTTCTTTAAATTCTATATTGTTAACATCTTTTAATCTTGTTTTTAAATGCCATAATATTAAATATTCAAAGTTTTCCTCAGACATGTGTTCCTTATAATTAGCAACAACTCTAGCATGATTTCCTACAGAGAAATAAATATTAATCTTTTCTAATTTATCTGATAAATTATGAATCATTTCTGCTAACATTTCTGCACATATCATTGTCTGATTTATAATAGTTTCTTGCTGATATAATCTAGTTGTAACATGAATTATTCCTGAAACTAAATCACCAAGAATTTCTAAATTTAGTTCCCTTACATTATGAATTTTACAATATTCAATAGTCTTTAACTCTAAAGTCTTAAGATATTCTTTTGCAATCTCAATATTATAAGTATTTAAATACGTATCTACTTCAATTCCTAAATGTAAGTCACTAAGGAGCAAAGAGGCTATTTGTTCTCCACTTTTAACAGATGTTCTATTAGAGAGTAAAGGTTTAGTCGTATTTAAATTTCTAGCCTCTTCTTGAACAACATCTTTCATTTCTTCCCATCTAGCTTCAACTCTGACAAATGCATTATACATTCTTCGTTCATCCTGAAGTTTAACTTTTTCTTTATATGATTCTTCTTTAGCCTTGACAAACTTTTGTATATATTCATCTCCAGCAGTATCTACAATATTGTCTATTTTCTTATCTTCAAAGAATTTTAATGTCTGATATCCTCCAAATGGAGCTTGAACGGCCTTTCTCAATGTATCATAATGAATAGTCAATCCCATCATAGAAACCATATCAGCCCATTCTAAGTTATCAGGCTTATCTTCAACTTTTATTTTAATCAGTCTTAAACCATATTCAAAATCTGATTCATTCTCTAATCTCTTTAATTCCTCAGTCACCTTCCATCCTCCTCATCTCCTTAATATTTTACTTATTCTTTAATTTTAAATTCTTGTCCACATTTAAGACATTTAATTTCTAATTCTTCATCAGCAGATGTTATTTTATTACCACACCCACAAATATATTTAGCTATAGGTTTTCTTTCAACTGGTTCTTTAAACTTAGTTACTTTTAAATTAAGACCAGGCACATTTAAACAAAGAGATAATTCTTCACTTAAATTACGTTCTACTAATTCACCCTCAATATTCTCAGATACAAATAACTTACCTTCTTTTTCTGATATAGTTCCATTCTCAAATTTTAAAATTGCCATTAATAATCAATCTCCTTCATTTCCTTATTATTATTTAATTATTGTAAAGTTATTACTACTTCATATGTTTTATCAAATATATCAGGCTTCGCTTCCCCTAGTATATAATTTGATGCTCTATCTAATAGCATTGGATTATCTTTAAAAAATCCTAAGCCCTTATTACAACTAGAACAGAGCATACCTCTTATTCTACCTGATTGATGTGAATGATCAATCACTAAATTTTCTAAACTTCCACAAATAACACATACTCTTTTTAAGTTTTCATATTCTTCTTTTGTTATTCCATAAGAGCTTTTAGCTTTAGTAAATGCAACTCTTTCTTTATTATTATTAACCCATGTTCTATGTTCTTCTGTACATTTTTCTTTCTCGTTTTTCCATCTATTACTTGAACTTTTTCTACAACATTCCTTGCACCAACTAGTTAATTTGCCTTTATTCCTACCTTTCTTTTCAACATAAAAACAGTCATCTTCTTTAGTCTCTTTACACTTAGAGCAAGTCTTCATTGTAATCTACACTTTCGTAACTTAATGTGAACACACTGGGTTTACATGGATAAAACTCTCCAGGAACCCCTTTGATAATATAATCTTTAGGTGAAGCATGTAATTCTCCTTCTAATGTTGAAATTACAATTTCTCCATTTCTATTTTCAGCATAACCTCCACAAAACTCTTCAATTTCTACAATATTTCCATCAAATTGAATTGCATCAATAATGACTGGTTTCTTTCTAAATTTCATAATATAATCTCCTTTATTCACTTATTTTTTAAGTAAGGGTGGAAGGAAATTACCTTCCCTATCATCGCCCTATTAAATGTTATTGTTTAATTGTTATAAAAAATTTGAGAATATGCCTATTACGGGAATAATCTCTGCATAAAAGTTTAGAACTAGTACCTTTTTATGCATGGAGAGCTTCATTATTTTTATCCCCTCCATATTACCTAAGATTGCTTTCCCTGTATGCATTGATACCACTGGGTTAAGACACTATCGAAATAAAAAAGACAGATTTTTTACCTTAAAATTTAGCCATTTTTAACAATATAATGAATATTATAGATGTTAATTACCTCCTTACCTTCAGTTTTCCCATAGATTTCTTTGATTATTTCTATCTTATCTTTTGATTCCTCAAATAAGGGGATAAACTTATCCTTTTGTGTTTGATATAATGTATTTAATACATTCCTAGAATTTTTATCCAACTCTGTTTTAACCAATATTCCATTATTTAATTTAACAGACTTTTGATCTAGATTATATATTACTTTTTTAATTGTTTCGCTAGTTACTTTTAATCGTTTCATACTTGTTATATGTTTTTTTCTTAATGCTATAACTTCTTTATATTTTTCTTCAGGACTTGTATTTTCGTTTATCCATATGCTATTTATTCCATCTTTTAAAAGCTTACATTTTTCGACTATATTATCTGCTTGTTTACTATTAGCCCCACTCAATTTTATATTAACTTCTTTGGAAAATAACTCTCCAAAAGTTACAACTGGATTATCACCCCTTCTATAAGCCTGTGTTATTTTTCTAATTTCTACATTTATAATATTAATTAAATAATCCATAGAAGTTCGATGTTTATCATAATTTATAGCTTTAACTTTATTTTTCTTACCTTTTGACAGAAATTTAAAAAAAGCTGGTTTCTTTTTTCCATAAACATATTTTTTTCTTATATCTTCTAGTTCAAGTTTATTGTCAATAGAAAACTCTTTTTTGGCTTTATCTATTTCTATACAACTCATAACATCTAATTGACTAATTGTAGCGTATAAATCTTCTTGCCATTTAGTAGGAGTTACAAGCTTTTTAGAATTTATAGAATCCCAAAGTTTGCTATTTAATATTTGTGAACAATTAATTATTTCTCCTATTAAATTTTTAGATGTTTTAATATCTAAATCACATTTTTCTTCAGGAGTGTTTAATCTTTTAACTTTTTTAGCTTCAACCTTACTTGTAGGAACTAAATATTTATCATAATTTAATCGAGCTCTCGAAATTAATAATTTATTATCACTCAAAAGTAAGCTATCGCTGTCGAAATCTGCCGAACTAAGTCGTTCTAAAGTATTTATTTGTACTGAATTTATATGAATTATTTGTTTACTGGAATTAAAATATTCTAAAATTTTATCTGCTTTTTCTTTATTAGTATTTGTTGACAACCATATATTACCAATTGTAACGTGTGGAGATCTTGAGCCAATAAGAGGTTTTTTATATGGAAAATTACTACAGAATACTTCGTCACCATTTAATAGACTATCTCCTTTAAATAAGGATTCACCATTATTATTAATATCTTTACAGCTTGATTTTAACATTTCTAGTCCATTCCCACATAAAACGCTATACGTACCATGAATTAAAATATGCCCTTTTTTCATATTTTTTATATAACTTTTTATAGAATCTTGCCTAAAATTATTAAACAAATCAGTATTCTCAAACTTATTATTTAGTTGTAACATAGTCATTATAAATTCATCTGTAGAGCTCATACTTCCATATTCTATATTATCTTTTATCTTAATATGAAGATGTTCTCTAAAAACTCTTATATCCGTTTTTAATAATTTTACATAATCTAAACTATCTTTTAAAAATACTTTCATATCTTTTTCAGATAATTGCAAAGTATTAAGCAACTGATAATGCGTTTGAACCATTCTTCCCTTAAAATAATGTGTAGGTTTTTCATATTTAACTATTCCAAAAGTTGAACTTAATTTATTTGTATAAGCATCCCATGTTCCAAATTTAAGATACTTTATACTAGAAGGAGTTGTAATAAATAAGACATCCTTTATATCTTTAGCTAAAGTTTTACCATTAAGCTGATTAACAGAGGTTATCCCATTATCCTTAAAAAAATCTTGAATGTTACAATTAAAGCAACATGATTTTAAAAATCTATTTCTCAGTAATAACATACCTTTATCTTTGTAATCTTTAGGTATCAGACTTAAATCAATTAAGCTCTCCCCATCCCATATCGAATTCGTTATAATAGTTTTTTTAGGTTCTGTGCTCAACCTATCTCTACTATCTTTTTCTCCCTTGTCATTAATATAAGACTCTTTAATCACTTCTGTAACCATTGCAGTATCCGGGAAGATACTTTCATAATCATCAATAATCAATATATTCTTAGGTTGGATTTCCATTGTATCTATAATGCTTGACGTTGTAAGACTAATATAAGCTTCGAGAGCAGCCAAATCAATTTCATTATCCACATCAAAATTTAAGCCCATCATCGACCATTCAAGCATATCCCCATATAATTTCTTTTCTATAAATAAACATTTACCTACTCTACTCGATCCACTTGACCTTTTAAATCTTACATATTCTATAATTTCTTTTTCAGAATACTTTATATTAAATCCTTCTTTGTATAATTCTTTTCTAGTTTCTCCTGCTGTTGAAATTATTGTTGTTCCGGTAGTAGTTAAATATATTTTGTCTTCTTTTACTCCAAACCCCTTGGGTAATTGCTTGGATTTTAATGTAGTATGAGCTCCTATTTCAACAGATTGAATTAAATTATCTTTTATATATACACCATCAATAAAAATAATATCTTTTATGAGTTTATTATCTAAATCGCTATCCAAATGAACATAATATTCTTTATCTTTAATAGTTATAAGATTATATTCTTTAACGTTGTATTTAAAAGTGACATTAACAACTCTATTAGTATATTGTTTTTCTTCTTCTTGATAGAAAATATTAGCCTTTTCTTTTTTATTTTTATAAACCGATTGTGCTATTTTTTCTATCTGAATAGCTTCTAAACTATAATCCAAGGCTGCTTTAAATTTTCTCCCTTTTTTAATTTCCATTGTTCTTTTATATAAATCTTTACCTTCTATCGAATAAATATATGTCGATTGTTTCTCTAGCATAAGCAATGTCTCCTTTGAATTTTATTATTTGAATTTTATCTATAAAGAATGATGTGTCAGTATTGTTAAATCGTTTAATAATTCTGGTGTTTCCTCAAACACAAATACCTTTAGCCAACTATATTTTAAATTATCCTGGGTATTGAGGAATTTGTGCTTTTTTAAACACATAAGTTCCTCGAATATTCTTTTTGAATATATTTTTTTAACTTTCATATCAAAAGCTCCTTTACGTTCTTTTATCATTTAAATCAATAGTAATTATTTCTCCATTTGGTCTACTATCCATGCGTGCATAAAATCTTCTACTGTTGCATCATCTGGATCATCCCCATACTCATAAGTACTTTGTTCCATTCGTTTAGTAAACACATAATCGCAAATTCCATGGTCGTACCATTGAGGATCAAAGTTTGGACTGCATTCATCTCTGCAATATTTTTGATTCGGATAGAATGTTTCAAATTCTATGCCACATCCTTCACAATTCTTTATTTGCATTTCTCTCTTTATCCCATCTTGCGTATTTGTACATATGTTGTAACCAATTTCACCAAATGGCTTAAGATGGTCTAAATATTCTTGTTCTCTTTCAAATTGTTTATCTTCTGCTATTTCTTCTAATATAAGAAATTCAAACTTTGACTTACCATATTTATTCCATGCACTTTGTAAATGAATGTTGTGATGCTCATTTTTATTTAAAGCATCTTTATGCTCTTTCACTCTTCTTTTAATATTATTTGTACTTCCAATATAAAATTTACCATTTTCTTTATTTAATATTTTATAAATATAACTCATAGTATAATCTCTCCTTTGAATATTATTGTTTAATTGTTCTATGCTCTAATTAAAAATTGTTCTAATTCATATTCTCCATATTCCTTAATATACTCCTGATTCTCCTCAGAATTCATATACTCTTTTTCATAAGCATTAACTTTCTCCACCTTCTCATCAAACTCAAAACTATTAATTTTCTCCATCAAAATTTACCTCAATTTGCAATAACGCACTCATAGCAGCAATTTCTTTCTGTAGATTTTTTAATTCTTTTATAATATCTAATAAATTTGGTGTATCTAAAACTATCTGATCTCCAACACATTTTAAAGCACTATCAATCTTAGTAAAATAACCAATATCTTCATAGCTTATCTTCCCAACATTCTCAGGAAGAGTCATCCTTCCAGCTTTTGTTATTTTCCTCTGTTTTACCACGAATTGAAGTGAATCTGATTCAATCCTAAATTTTCCATTTCCCAATTCTATTTGCATTAATAATTCCTCCTTAATATTCTTCCTTACTTAAACCCTTATATAAACCACTTTACTCTCTACCTATACAATTACACCAAATAACTACTCGCATGCCTCTACCAACCTCTCAGCTAACCTAAAACATCATCCTAATCATTAGTTATCCTTTAATTGTTATTTAAGGTTAAATTCAACACTTTCTACCGCAGCACTATTAATAACGACATTACGACATTTATTTGAATCACTTATATCTGTCTGATGATAACTCATCGTATTTACATTCGACATTGTTCCACATATATAAGTAATCATATCCTGCGCTTCTTTCATTTCATTAGTCACTACATATTCTTTACCACTTGTTAATGTAATTCTCCATTTATAACCCAATATTATCACTTCCTTTCATTTATTACCTTTAAATATATTATATAACAGTATTGTTTAATTGTCAAATATTATTTAAAATATTCATCTTTAAATTCTTGGCTGCTCCATCTTTTAAATCCTTCATCATCTTTCTTAAAATAGCCAACAAAATTATAATCCTTCATAGTAATTCTAGTCCATCTATTATCTACTGCAATAAATTCATATTCCTTATCCTTAGTAAATAAAATATCACTATCAGTTTTAACCGATTCCTTACAAATTAATAACATAATTTAATCCTCCTACCATAATTTTATTTTCTTATCTTCTAATATATTATATCCATCCACTTCAAACTCAACATTCTCATTATCAAATACTACTATACTATTTTCAAGTCCTTGATTGATAAGAGCTTCTAATATTTCTTTTAGTTCCTTAACAGTCATAACTAATCCTCCTTCCCAATTAATTCAAAGCATTGACATTCTTCAGCCATTAATAAATCTGTTATAACCATTTCCCCTTGATGACAATATCTGATTATATGAAGAGGTCTTACATATTCTATTAACTCATGAGCTACACAATCACTACATTTTTTACTCTTTAAATATTCTTTAAATCTAGTTAAATCGTGTAGTCCACATTCATCTAATTTACTCATTTAAGTTTTCCTCCAATTCATCTATTGTTTCAAGTAACATTTGATTTTCTGCTACTAAATTTTTATGATCTTGAATCAAATTCTCATATTCCACCAAAGTCATTTCTACTCTATCCCAATATTTAATCATAATTAATCATTTTTAATATTCCTCCTTCTATTTCTTTATAAATACAAAATAACCTAATACAAACATTTCAATTACAACAACTATAGTAATTATTATTTTTAAACTTAAATCCATATAACCTAAACCTCCTTTCTCAAATATTACATTGTACTATTATATAACCATTCAATTTCTTTTTCTAAAGGTTCATATCCATATTTATATTGCATATTATTCCTCCTATAAATCAAATTTTTTAATAATAAAATTGGCTATTTTTAGTAACTGTCCTTTATCTAATACAAAACTAGCTTCTTTGCCAACTCCGCCATCGGGAGCATCCTCTGTTATAGTAATTTCAACAACGTTAGGGTTTTCATCCTCGTTTAATATTAACTTATCTCCAAATCCATCATAAAATTTCATAAATCTAAACCTCCTTTCTAATTACTATTATTTACTATACACTTAGTTTACTAGAGTATTGTTTAGTTGTCAATAGTTTTTTAAAAATAAATTTAAAAGTTTCTTAATTGTGATCTAATACTATTACTAGTAAAATATTTATGACAATCCCACTTTGTCTTTGCCCATGCTACATATTTCTTCTGATTTTCAGTAGCAGAGTCTTTCTTCCATTCAGCATCAGGATATGCAAAACTCTTAGGATTCTTAATATTATCTTCTACATATTGAATTGCATCAGTTACATTTTCAAAACTATCAACATAATCAACTGATTTACTATCTTTTTTAGTTATAACTTTATATATTAAAAATTCTCCATCTCCAGATTCTATCGCCATGTGATGATCAGAACTTTCTGAAACTGCATAAATATTAGGAGATACTTTCATCCAATCATAACTAACATCTGCAAAAGCTCTATGCATTTCCTTATTAAATAATTTAATCTGTTTAGCTACTAATTCTAATTGTTCTATTCTAGCCGTTTCAATCTTTTCACGTTCTATTCTAACTGCCTCAGCTTCATTTCTTTTATCTTCTCTAGCTTCATTCAAAGTCTGACCTTTCTTGAAATTAACATCAAATAAACTTTCCATATCCATTAAATCATGAGAGCTACATACATCTTTAAAATCCATTACCAAGCAATCTTTTTTATTCTTAAATATCCTGAGCCCTCTACCTAGAATTTGTGTAAATAATATTTTACTCTTAGTTGGCCGAGCATATATAATACAATTAGTTTGTGGATCATCAAATCCAGTGGTTAAAACTCCTACATTACATAATACATCAATCTTTCCGGTTTTATATTGTTTAAGAACTTTTTCTCTATCAGATTGGGATAATGTAGAATCTATATTATTACATCTAATTCCTTGATTTACAAACTCTTGTTTTAAATCCTCACAATGTTCAATTCCACTTGCAAATACTAATGTGTGTTTTCTATCTATAGCAAATTCCTTATAAGCTTTTACTATTAAGTCATTTCTATAATCATTATTTACAGTTAATTCTAATTGCCTTTGATTAAATTCACCTGCTACAGTTTTAACCGCTGCAAGACTAGTCTTAGTAGAAACTTGAATTACTTTAGGCTCCACTAGATAATTATTATCTATCATATATAAAATATCTTTGCTATATAATATTTCTTTGAATACATTAGTTATATCCTTAGAAAATGGAGTTGCTGTGAATCCTATAATTTTACTTTTAGTAGTATCTATTTTAGAAAGTATCTTATCAATTTGTGATACTGCTTGATGAGCTTCATCAAATATAATCAATCCAAACTCTCCATGAGAAATCATCCTTTGTATTCTTGTAGACTTTTTATGTGTTAATGATTGTCTTGTACTACATACTATCTTGTTACCTACTTCATCTAAAGTCCCTTGTACAGAGCCTATATCTAAATCTGGATTAGTTTCTCTTAATTTATCTATTGTTTGTTCTCTTAATTCTGTCGATGGTAAAATTATTAATGTTCTCGATATATTTCTTGCAGCTACATCTGCCATTACTACAGTTTTACCAGCTCCTGTAGATAATACAATCAATCCTGGTTTATTACTTGACATACTTTCTATAGAACTAATTGCTTCAACTTGATAATCTCTTAATTGATAACTCATACTACTTCTCCTTTACTATTTAATTATTATTCCACCTATTAAAAAATATACTACTTGCGGAGGTACGAACGCAAAATCTTTTGAACTAGTAAAAATACATCTGCATAAATAGATACAATTGATTTATTAAAGTCCCACACCTTTAACTATATAATCTTATATATAGATTTCTTAGTTAAACAGGTGGGACTTTAATATTAAAGTATTTTAGATATGATTATATAATTCTTAGCAATCCTTTTACTTTCTACTATTTTATCTTCTCTTTTTACTTTAGATATTGCATACTGCAAATCTAGTTGAATTCTTAATATTGATTCTAATATACTAGGCTTTAATTTTTTAGTCCTGTAGTCAATATTACTTCCAACAGTAATTAATTGTTTAATTATTAAATTTGACAATTCCTGTTGTTCAGTACTATATAATTTTTTACCTACTATAGTATCTAAATACTTCTCTAAAGTCTCAATTTCACTTGTTAAAATAGGAATTTCTTCTATAGTTTCATAGGTATTTTCTTCATAAGTTTCATCATATAATCCTAACCAATTTAAAGCTTCTTCTGCAAAGGCATCTTCTCCTCGTGCATCAAATTTATCTATCATATATAGACACATTTCATTATCTTTATACACTTTACTTGCACCCATATAGTTTATAATAAATTTTCCATCCTTATGATAAAATATATCTTCATATTCTCCTAAATCTCCTAATTTATCTTCATATTTACGCAAGAACTCGTTATAGTCAGTATTAAATAAATTAATAGCGTCTAATTTAGGTTGAATTTTAAATTTTTGGTTACATAGAAATGTTTTTTTATAAAGTTTTGGAATATACAAATCAATTTCTCTAGCATCTTCTATATTTACTCTAATACGCCCTAAGCATTGTTTAAAGGTAATAAAGTCATATTCAAATATAATTATACTTTTAACTAAATCATCATTAATATTAATTCCATTATCTAGAGCTTTAGTACAAATTAAAACTTTAGTAGTAAACTTACAACTAGTTATTATACTATCGACTTCAGCGTTTTGACTTCCTGCTCTTATAAATTCTGTTGAAATACCTTTGTCTAATAATTCTTTTTTTAAATCTTCCCCTATTTGCTTTTTAGTTACAAATAGTATCCATTTATTATTACTGCTATCATTAATTATTAAGTTTTTAACAATATCTATATTATTATTGAATATGATTGGATTAATATAACTGTAATCTTCACCTGTTTCATAGATAATAGGTTCTGATGAATCTGGATGCTCCTGATTGGCTTTTATTGTCATATCTTTTAAATGTACCATAGTTGCTGATATAAAAATTCTAGTTATATTAGGTAGATAATCCTTAAGTAATGTATCTACAGATATTCTGCAGCTAGTATTAAATCCAGAATCGGATGTCATATAATGAACTTCATCACAAATTATGTAGTTATACATATTGATCTTAAATTTCTCTCCTCCGTATTCTTCATCAAGTATTCGCTCCTGCATTGATTGATAACTCATGATAGTAACATTTTTTATTTTAGATAGTTTGTCTAACTCCTTTAATTCTGGTATTGGCATATTAAATTGCTTTAATAAGTCTATTTTTACTTGTCTTTTGAGATTTTTTCTATTACAGATATATAATACTTCTTGTCCTTGTTTTTTTAGATGTGATATTAGGACATTACATATAAAATATGTCTTTCCGCAGCCTGTTTGGGCTTGTAATAGAATAATATCTCCTTTTGACCATTGTTTATAATCTTCTCCGATTGTTTCTGTTACCCATTTTAATTTCAACTTCTTTTGCATTTACCTTTTCTCCTTTATTATAATATTATTTAATTGTTTAATGTAGAAATATTCTCCTTAAATTATATCCCTAGTTATAGTATGCAATGTCCTTGTTTAATTGTCAATAAGAATATTAAAAATAAATTAAATATATTTATACAAAAGAAAAGAGCTCTAAAGCTCCTTTAAAATGGCTTAAAACTAAAAGCTGAAATAGAGGGTATCCGTAAGGCTATCTGAGAGGTCATATGAGCGAGTTTAGTCTGTAGGTATATAATTGTATTAAAGTTGAGGTTATATAGTCTGTAGGATTGATTAGATAAGGAGAAATATGATTAGAATAGAGAATAATAGTTATGAAGAATTTAGTAATAGTTATAATTTATACTAAGTTTATATATTGTTAAATTTGACAGATATCCTGCATAATTTAGTTAGTGTAGTAGAATTGTTAAATATGAGAATGTATGAGTTATTGTAAGTATGTTGTTATAACAGGTGAGTATTAGTGAGAATATAGTGAGAAGTGATAAGTTTAAGTGAGATTGTAATATGCTGTTTTAGTGAATGTTAGTAAACTCAGACGGCGTATGCCTTATACCAAATCTAATTTTTTATAGAAGTTATTAAAGTATAGTAGTAGAGAATGTATTATGTAATTTTTAAAAGTAGGGTAGCGTATATAGAGATTATATTTCCTGATTATTTTATATGCCCCTCCCTTATATTGTCATGCCAAGTTTGTATTATAGATATGTATAAAGTGTTAACAAATATAATGAGAGTAGGTTATGTAAATTTATTGTATAGTAGAATTATGATGGATATTATATTTTATTAATTTGTAATTTTATAGTAATATTGTTATACTAAGTATAGTTTTAAATGTGTATAAGTTGTTAACAGTTATAGGAATAATTGATGTAAATTTTAATTAAGGCAGGTAGATTTGTAGGAGAATTTAGTTTATATGAGATTATATCCCCGGTAGGGTTATAGTAGAGGATTGTGGATAAGCGTTACGAGTTGGAATATAGTTATAGTCGATTATCGTTATCGGAGAATGAGGGATTTAGGTAATAATGTGGTAGAAATATGGTAATTGTTAAAAAATGTATTGGGAAGTGTTGAGGTGTATGGATTGAGTCGTGATTATTTATTTGATAAATTAGGGATAATTACTATACGATACGGAGTGGATTTTACCTCATATCGTGTTGATGATACAGGCAGTTGATTTTGCTGCAACCTCTACAAGTCCCTAAACGTAATGATGCCCGGGATGTATAATCTAGCAAATTAATTCAGCCAATAGCCTTATTTATTAGGATTTATGCTATTTTAGTGCTATTTTGTACATGCTCTGAACCTTGACAGTTACTAACTTTACAATACATTGACTAAAAACATTGGATTAAATGTGTATTTTATGCTATGTAACACAATATTCCAGTAAAAATAACAATAACTATGTTATGTAGTATTGAAAACTTATATGTTACTGGTGGATGCATTACTGAACTGTAACGTTCCATAATGCGTTATATTAAAGATGGGGTTTTCACATTTGAAGGAGTTTACACTTGTAACCTATAATAGTTATCCACAGAGTTATCCACAGAGTTAACACAAATAATCTATACTTATCCACAGACTTATACACATCTTATCAACAACTATACAATAAAGTTATCCACAATTATAGTAGTTATCCACAACTTTATCAACAAGTTATCCACAGTGCACTATATAACTAATACAGTTAATGCTATGAATAATAACTTATAACATACTATAAATTACTAAAATAATACTAAAGTAATACATAATAATTCAATATAATTGTTAACATAATGTTTACATATATAATACAGTTATCACATAATAAACTAATTAAATCTATAATATATACCTAAACTACATTAATAACTAATACTCTACTATTCCAGTTTATCCACCTAAATTATATTAATAACCTAATCCATCTATATACCTAACGACTAATAACATTCCATTCCTATTGACTGATATAATCTAGTTAACTATGTAATCAGCTATAAACCTAATATATAACTACTAATATAATAAACTGGTAACATAACAACTCTTCATTAAAATACATAAATATACCTTATAAACTCCACTATATCCAAATAACAACTCTCTCACGTGTCATCTAACGCACTCTAACACATATACCCTTATGATTATACCTAATCAATATATATTGCTTGTACACCTTCATTATCCTACTACATTACTATATAACACATAATCCAGCTAATACTACATAACACAGTATTCAATACTATATCCACCGCTAAACACATATAAACCTATATAACATACTAATATAGAGCATATAACAACTACTATATACCTTTAATCAGCTAACTATAACTAACAACTACAATTTACTATTACTTATATAACAACTCTTATATACTCTATATCCTTTATATATCAATACATATAACTACTATCTATATAATTAATATAATAACTGACAATTAAACAATAACTTAATAAACTACGATAAACAGAGCATACTGGAGTATATCGTATCTATTATATACCTAATCTCTATATATAGCTTAATATGACGTTATACAATGTTACATATACGCAGTATAATTAAGGCATAGCAAGGGAGCAAACAATAAATACAACTTAGCAAAATAACTTGTTATATAGTATAATCCTTTTAGGAGGTGTTGCACAATGATTAAAAACAAACTTAAACAAATACTAGCTGATAGAGGTATTAAACAATCTTGGATCTGTGAACATACTGGAATAACTAAAGCAACAATGTCCAATATTGTTAATAACAGATATAATACTTCAATGGAAATAGGATTTAAAATAGCTGAACTACTAGGATTGAGTATCACAGATATATTTTATAATGATGAAGTTTAAAGTATTATAAAAATAATTAAAATAAACTTAATAAAAGTATTGACAGACTGAATGTTATCCCTTATAATAATATTATAGAAGTTAAACAAACACAAAATAACTTCTAAATAAATATTATAAGGTGGTAAAAATATTATGATTAAAAAATTATCTCTATTCTTATTACAAAGTAAAACAATTGCTAACAAACTTAAAAAAGCTGGTATCAATAATTCAGTACTAGAAAATGAACCTACAATATATTTTAACATCAATAAAATTGACTCAACCGATTATCATATCACATTAAATGAAACAACTAACAAAACTGGTTTTTACTCAGATTTTATTGACTCTGCAATGTTTAATGATTTTATGGAAATTGACGACATAGTTTACTATATACAAAACGAACTAAAGGAACGTTACTATCTAAGTAATAAAAAATATGAGCAATTCCAGGAGCAAATAGTTAAAAATCGAAGATTAACTCGTATTGAATTACTAAATGATTACTTAACAACTCGCAGTCAAATAACTGAAAATAATAATAAAATATTAACAATTAAAATTGATCAATTAGAAATACAGAAAAAATCATATAATGAATTGGAGAACTTAGAATATGAAAAGGTTAAAATACAATATAAAAAATCAAAAAATAAGAATGCCATGATAATTAAGGAAAATAAAATAATGAAGTTAGAACTTGATAGACTTCAATCAATATTGCTTAATATTCAATCTATAGCAGTATAGTATGAAATTATTTACAATTGGTTATTGTTAGAGAATATAAGCAAATTATATTCTCTATAGAGTAACTAATAAATAGTTATTTAGCATTATTAATATAGTATCAATTAAACAATACTACATATACTATATTATACCAAATAAAAATTGTACATTGAAAATTGAATAAATAGACTTAATAATAAGTATATACAAGTGACTTAATACCACATAAAACTTATTACATGATATGAAACTCACTTGTACACTAATATGAGAATATTAGCATAAAACTTATTAAGTAAAACTATAACAAATAATAAAACAAATCAATCACATATTAATATTGTATCATCCTAGATATTTAATATTAATATAGTTAGTCTTTACTAACAAAAAACAATTAAATAATGATTTAAAAATATATAGAATAATAAAAACTATTAGCATTAAAAAATTATAAATTGTATTCGTACTTTTAATAATAAATATGCAAATAGTAATATAAAACTGATTAATACATTAGTAAAAAATTTGACTCTTCATTATTGTGAAATGCTCGCAGAATAGCAATATTAAGCTTAAAAGTTAAAATTTATTTACAGTATATGATTAATCAGTTTTATATAATTGTTTTTAAAGCTGAGTATATAAAGTATATTGATCTTTAAAAATAATATAAAAAGGAGTGTAAACAATGTATTGAAATTGTGAGTCATGGCGAATTTAAGACCATGCAAAAAAGGAGCGTATATATTATGAAAAATGAATTAGTATTATTAACAAACTATGAGGTAAAAAGCTATAACGTAGATAATAATTTAAACCAAGAAGATACTTCAACGTTAGAAGAGTTTACGAACTATGATGGATCAACATATATAGGAGATGCAATACAAGAAGTTGCAGATAATTGTGTTAGTATGTATAACTCGGATATATGTGATAATTGCTGGAATTTACACAGTAGTGGAGCATACGAAGAAGCTTCATGCCAGGGATTAATGGAGGGTAGCAATGACTTAATAAGAAATTTAAGTATGGCATGGTATGAATATAACTCACAACAATTATATAACAACTTAAATGAAATGATATACAATTATGCTATTAATGATATTATAACAAACAATAAATATCTAACTGAAGAAGAACTCGAGGAGCTAGAAGCAAACCTTGAGAAAATAGATAATAATAATGGGTTTGAAGATATAATAGAAACTATAGACACTATAATAAGCAATAGAGAAGATGACGACGAAGAATAAAATATAAGGAGTGTAAAAACTCCTTTTTCTATCAAATATTATCAATCAAAATAAATATAAATCCACGTTTTATAAATCGTGGTGAAGGGGTATATATTATGAGTATAAAAACTACATTCAAAGAATTCGAGATAAAAGCAACTTTAAAAGGTGATAAAAAAGCAACATGGAGTGAAAATAATTTTAATAATCATATGGTAAAAGTAACAAATACAGAGAATAAAACGTCAACAAGTTTTGAATATTGGGCATCAATATCATCTCCAAAAATTACAGAAAAATCAGAAATATTAGACGCTTTTACTTGCTTTATAGGGGATGCAATGAGCGGTGAATATGACTATAAAGAATTCTGTAACGAGTTCTGTTATGAAGAGGACTCAAGACAAGCTAGAAGCACCTGGAGAGGATGCCAGAGAGCTAATAATAAGTTAAAGAAAATATATGACAAAGATATCTATGAGTTATCAGACGAACTAAGAGAGGTAACGGAATAATGACTAGAATAATTAATAAAGAATTTCATACAACTTTTATGTTATCTAAAACAAAGGTATTTAATATTAGTTATTACACTTTAGGAGGTAATAAGAACGCAAATTTTACAACTTCATGTGATATATTTAATAGATCTAAAACAGATTATACACAATGTGGTCAATGTCAAGAAACTGTATTAAAAGGATATAAAGAAGCAAATACATTTTATAAAAAATGGGATATAAACCATTTAAAAGAATTATCAAGAGAAGAATTTCAAGAATTAACAATAGATATTGAAATGTTATTTGAAAAATATCCTTCTATACTAGAACAAGCTAAGAAAGTTCCAAGAGAAATAAATTTTAATAGAATAAAAGATTTTTCAATGACTATATATAGATAACTAATACTAAGAAGTGATTAATTATAAGCTGTGACTTATAGATCACTTCTATACAAATATATAATAATCTATTCAAATAAAGATTTTACTTGAATTAAATAATATGATAAAAAGGAAGTGTATTAATAATGAATTTAAAAAATACTTATTTAGGGTTTACAAATAGTTTAACACCTATGCAAAAATCAAGAGTAGAGACTTGTCTTGACAAACTAATTAGAAGTGAGGGAATAATATATACTAATAAAGAATTTACAGCTACAAGACTTCAAGAGGGTTATTCATTGACTATTGAAGAGAATGAAACACACTATAATAGAAAACTAGATATTGATACTAAACCTAGAACTTTATACCATATGGAATTAAGAGAGTCGGACGGGAAATTCAATTCTAGTTATACAATAGAAAAAACTTTATATAATTTTGCTTTATATCTACAAGAAAATAATTTAGTTAATCAAGATAATATTAATAGTTATGTAATACTAGAGGTTGCAAAAGTTGAAGCAGAATTAAAAGCTATAGAAGATCAAGAACTAAAAGAGAAACAAGCAGAAGAATTCCATGAGCAGCAGAAACAAGACTTTAAAATGTGGTTAAATATTGAAGCAGAAAATTATAAAGATACTTTAAAAATATCACTATCAAAAGAAATATTCTTAAATGAAATAAATCAATATAATGAAATACATGTAAATAGTTTACTTGTATTAATAGATAATATTAATAATCCTATGTGTCGTGAAGCACTCAAAAGCAGACTATGGAGCGGTAACAAGTCATCAAAGAAAGTTTTTAGTTGTGTTACTGGTGTTATATTACCTGCTACAGATAAAGGAACTATGGAAATATTAAACACTATAACTCAAGGAGACTATACTGGAATGTTAATATATAAGAAGAGAAAAGAAGCTGAAGAAGTACAATTGGAAACATTTTATAAATTAATGACTATTCCAGAATTTAAGTTTGAAGAGTGTTTAGGTGAAGTTGTAAATAAATATGGATTAAATATGTTCCTATGTAAAGAAAAGAAAGGTTATACAATTAGTGATATAAAGAGTGGTTGTCAAATAACTTCAGGAACAACAAAGAATGAAATATATGAGAAGTTAAAGACAAGTATTGAAAAAACTGGTATTGAAGTTATAAATAAATTTATAGGTGAGTTAATAGAAAAATATGGAGTAAGTCCAGCAGCTTAAAGAATATCCAGTAAAATAAGAAATTTAAACGATTAAATAATAAATATAAAAGGAGTGTTAAAAGTGTTAAAAATGATAAGAGAAGATAAAAGTTATTTATCAAGTAATGATTTATTAGCAATAGAAAAAGGATATGCAATTTTAGATATTCACTCTATAAGAATAAGCGGGGGAGTTATTAACAGATGAAGAAAAAACAGAAAACGAAAGAAATTATGATGCTATGACTAAAGAAGAATGGAATAAACATTGTAGTATAATTCCACATAAAACAGCGTTAAAAGTTAAAAGTCTATTAGAAGCATTAAGCAATAAATATGTTATATATCAATATAAACATGATAAGATGAATTATAGGAGTAATTGGGATTTATTTTTCTGGTGTAACGGTGGAGACGATGAAGAGGGAAGAGATCTTTCTTATATAACATTAAGCATGAACACAACAAGAGGCTTAGAAGAAAAATTAAAAGGTGTTAATGATGTGATAGAAACTATAAGAGAAATTGGTTATAATGGTTTAGATATTGCCATTCAGTATACTGTAAAATTTGATAATATAAAAATAACAGAAGTGGCTGCTAATTATTTTGAAAGAGTCAAGAATACATTTATTAAATGTTCAGGATATGATGTAAAAATTAAAGATGGTACTATGGATTATGAAGGAAATAAATGTTATAGATTTTTTAAAAAGGTGCAAGAACTCATTATTATAATTTATCATGTAAATATATGTTAATGTTATTATTAAGATAAAAATTTAATTTTATGGAGGTTTATAAATGGAAAACAAGAAAGATACAAATACAGAAGATATAAAAATACTTGAAGAAATTTATAATATGATTAGTGATATGGAAGAAAAATATAGCACACTTTCAGAAGATACTAAACTATTTCTACAAAATAATTGTGAACATGGAACATTCTATTATTTATCTAAATTTGAAGATGGAAATATTGATGCACAGTATTATATAAATAATAAAATGAATTAATCAATCTTATAAAAGCTGAATTATATCTAAAATTTAGGAGGTATATTGAAATGACAAAATACACAATAAAATGTATAAGTAGTGAAGGTATTTATTATCTTGTAAATGGGTGGAAAAAATGTAATACATTTTGGTTTAATGAAAAATCAGTGCTAGAAGATAAAAAAAATGCAAAAGGTTCTTTTTTAATAAACCTAGTCAAGCACAAGCAAGCTTAACAAAATTATTAAAAATTATGGGAGCTTATAAAAACGATAAATTTGAAATAGTTGAGTTCATATAAAACCCTAAGTTTATAATAAGGAGTTGAAACAATGAATAATATATCAAGTTTTGCTAAAGGTATAAGAAATATAAATATCTATGCAGAATATAACAATAAGCTTAAAATAGTTTATACTGATAAATTAGGAATGTTTATTAAAGATGGTAAGAAAGTTATATGGTTAACTCAGGAACAAGAAACAGAAATTTTAAAAATGATATCTTAATAATTGAATAATATTATATAATTGTGGTATACTAATAACAACTAAACAATAATATTATAAGGATGGTGTATTTAATGTATAAATATAAAGGTATGAAAAAATTAACTATAGAAGAGGCTATACAAGCCTATAAGGATAATGACAAAGGAATGATATACAAACTATACGATGATAACACAGAAGCAGCCATAGAAGATATAAAAGAGTTTGAAGATGATAATTTTTACGATTATGAATATGGTATAGAATTAGAAATGAATAATAAAATAATGGAAAGCTGCGAAGATGAATTAAACATATCATTCCAATATCTAAAGAAAATAAGAAAGAAATAGAAGAATATTTAGAAAGCTTATTTAATATTACTATAACTGAATTTATGTATGATGATTTTTTAACATTAGATATAAACTGGACAAGAAATTAATTAACATTAAAGGTTTTCTAAGAGGTTTATACCTTAATAAGCCTCTCCCATACACCAATGCTAAGAGGTCATATAAGACACATAATTATAATCAATACAATTATACTATAAATACCTTAACATGCCTACAGCATTACCATATGGCTTGTAAAACTATATTCAAACACGACTATTAAAGAATAACATTAGAAAAGAGGTGAAAAATAATTGAACGTAAGATTAAATAGAAATTCTAGTCATAAAAAACTTATTCCAATTATAAATATTAAGGGAAAATTATATCATTATTTACCTACACTAGAAGAATTCTACTATATAGATTATTACGATATAAGAGAATGGTGGGAAGATGAGTCTTTAACAATGTAATTATACCTAAGAAGCTTTTATGTTCTTCTCAGGCTCTATAAGAAAGCTACAACTATACAATACTTAAGGAGGTTATGACATGATAAAAGTTAAAGATATTAAAAACAGAATAGAATTAATAATATTAATATTTGGAGATGTAAAAGTAAAAGAAGTTATACGAATATTGCATAGCTAATCCAGGAGGTTATAAGATGAATAAACGTATTGAATTATATCTAATCATAGAAGCTCTATACATGTGGTGTATTGTAGCGTTTATAATATCAACTCAATAAAAAGGATGGTGTAATAATGTTTAATCTATTTAATAAATCAGGACTCACAAATAAACAAAAGAAGTCTATTAAAACTCTTTCCAGTAATCAAGAGGAAACTTTAATATGGACTAATTATTATAATACTAAAAATACTTTATTAAAGAGTTGCAAATAATAAGGAGGATATATTATGGAAAACTTAAATATTAGAAAATTAAAATATGATAAAGAAAATTGGTATAATCAATTGAAAGTTTTTATCTATTATGGAATATGTAGAATTGATAAAGAAGAAGAAACAGAAGTCACTGGAGCATTAAAAGAATTAGGATTAAATTACATTATAGATGTTGATAAAGATAATAAAGTATTTGTAATAGCTGCTAAAAAAATAATAAATTAATTAGGGGGATTACAAATGTGTAGACGATTATATACTCAAGATGAACAGAAAATTATTAGAGATTTTAAATCAAAAAGTAAGAATATATGTGAATATTGTGGGAAACATTTAATTGATAAAGACGTTACAGTGGATCATAAGATACCATATTCCAGAGGTGGAAAGACTACAAACGACAATCTTGTAATAGCCTGCAGCAAATGTAATAAAGATAAATCAGATATGACTATAGAAGAATATACAGATTATTTAAAAGCAGTAACACTAAGTATTGATAAAGATACTACAATTAAAATGTTAAAAACTATGATAGAAGTTAACGATAATATAGAAACTAAGTATACAGAATTAAATAAAGAATTAAGTCATAAAAGTGCAGAAATAAAAGATATTGAAAATTGTATTTCAGACATGATATTCTCAGCTAGTGAGGGGTATCTATTATGTAAAGAGTTAAAAGACGCATTAAATGAAAAATCAGCATTGAGAATAGAATGTAATAAATTATATAAGCTAAAAGAAGCTATTAAGAATCACAATGAGGAATTAAAAATAATATATGAAGAATTAATAGAAGATACTACAAAAGAATTAAGAAGTAAGATGAATATAGGAAATATTGCAAAGCTTCAACTAGTTTCTTAATATAACAACATTATTTGTATACTAACAGCCAATTGTTATATTAAAAGAACAGTATATATAAATAGGATTTATTATACAATATATGAAACTATTAGTCAAATAATACGTATATTGTATAAAGTATAAATGTAAAGCTTATCATTATTAAAGAATTATTTGACAAATGATATTATGTGGTGATACAATATAAGAACACTTGTTCTAATAAATTATGATGGGGGGAAATAAAATGAGTATAAAAGGATTGAAAATACCAGCAGTAAAGGATTTTGAAGGAATGAATATTTTAAATGCTTTACTATATCATAAAGAGATATTAAAGAGAGAAACAGATCCAATTAAATTAGAAACAGCCACAAAGAGAATTAATAATTTAAAACTAGAATGGAAGAAACATATAGCTTGAATTGTAAAATTATTAAGAGCAATATTCAAATTATAAGAAAGGAATGATAATAATGGAAGTAGAAGAAATGGATAGGTCAGAGCTTAGGGAGCTGTGTGAACTGCACAGTTTTTCCTTTGATAAGATAGGAGAATACATTAGAATACACAGCAAAAGAGATACATGGTATATATTAGATGTAGAACACAATGGAAGAAGAATAACACTAGAACATCAGAATTTCTATGGTTGCTCAAGATTCCACTTTCAAGGTAAACACAAGAATTTACACAATATCTTTGAGGCAATTAGTAGTCACGACCAACGAGAACAATTAGGACACAGAAATAATAAACTAACAAGAATTACGAATACATTTAAATTACTCGGATTATATAATTAATATGTCGAAAAAAGAATTAAACAATAACGCATAGAAAAAAGAATTATGGATATAATAATAATATAATCACAGGAGGAAACAAAAATGGAGAATCATCCAGTCATGTTTGTATTTATAGCAGTAGCAGGTGTATTTTATTTAATATATCATGCGGTGAAGTTAACAATAATATTATTAATAGTAGCTTATAAATTTATAGTAAAAAAGATTACAAGGAGTGTGGATATAAATGTTGTTAATAGATGATTATTTAGAATATTTAAATGGATCAATTGGAAAAAGTGTAGGAACTATTGAACAATATAAGAGTGCTACAAATTTATTTATAAAGTATATGAAAGATAATTATTTTAGTTTAACCAGAGAATCTATAAAAAAAGTAAATTTAGAGCATATTGATAAATATTTAAGTAGTATAAATTTAATTCTTGATAAAGATGGTAAAAGAATATCAGGCTGCTCAAATGGAACTAAACAAAATAAAATATCTGCATTAAAATCATTCTTTGGATATTGTAAGAGAATTAAACTAGTAAAGAATAATGTAATACTTGAAATTGAAGAACTCCCTACTATTCCTAAAAGAGTTAGAAAATATTTTGAAATAGAAGATTGCAAGAAATTAATAGATAGTGTAGGTAAGAGAAACTTAATAAGAGATAAAGCAATAATAATTTTATTTCTTAATACTGGCTTAAGATTAGCAGAATTAGTAAAATTAAATGTAAATTGTGTAGATGATAATAACTTAACAATAATGGGGAAGGGGAACAAGGAAAGGAGAGTATATTTAAATTCTAAACTTAAACTAATACTAAAAGAATATTTACTACAAAGACCACAAATTGAATCGGATGCATTATTTTTATCGGAAAGAAAACTTAGAATTAGTAAGAGTACAGTACAAAATATGTTAAAGAATGCTATTGATAAAGCAGGATTAAAGGCAGATGGTGATACAGACATGCTAGTTCATGTTCTAAGACGCACTTTTGCTACACTAGAATATCAGAGTGGAACAGATTTAAATACGCT
>NZ_JAENWM010000028.1 GCF_016650035.1 Clostridium sp. | reverse complement strand
TTTTTTTGCAATACCCTGTGCTTCTGGTAAAACAAAACCCCATGATTATAAAACTATAATCATGGGGTTTATAAAAGGCAAATTAACTATCAGCCTCCTCCAACTGGTGGGAAAAGTGCTATTAGATCTCCCTCCAAAAGTGGCTTGTCAAATAGTCCATCGCGTCCATTCACAAGTAAAATTGCGACCTCAGACTTTTCTATTCCGAGAGCGGCAATAACATCTTCCGGAGTTTTACCATCTTCCAGTTCAAAAACTTGAATTTTGTCCCTACCATCTCTAAATGTAGCAAATAATTTCACTGTAATTTTCACATTTTCACCTCCCAATTAGATAACTTAATCATTATCTTCGAAGCTGTTGTATTTCACTAGGATTTATGAAATTATAACCCCAATGCTTTTAATTTTTCTTCTGTTGGAATACCTTTTTCATCCCAGCCTCTCTCGAGATAATAATCTGGAAGAAGTTCAGATAATCTGTGTACATTTCCCTTAGAAGGGCCTTCTTTAATTGGCTCTTCAAGTAATCTTTTAGGAAGTGTATCTTGCGACGCATCTATTCCAGCACTTAAATTAAATTGTCTTTCTATATTGTAGATTCTATCTCCTGCTTCAAGTATAGATTCCGCGGTGTGATCTGTACCACATACTGCATTATATAAATCAGCATAATCAGGAGCTCCCATAGCAAATGATGTAAATAAACATAATCCAAGTGAATCTATAGTTGCAGTTAAATCTTGAAAAATCTTTGTCCAAGTAGCTTTTCCCTCAAGCGAAAATCTATCCAATTTTTGTGGAAGCCCTAATATTTCTGGTGATATCATATATCCTCTTACATGGCACCCACCCCTGTTGGATGTAGCGTATGAAAGCCCTTGTCCCTGTATACCTCTTGGATCATAAGCAGGAATTTCAAGCTTTTTAACTGTCATTGAAAGTTCAGCTGCGCCATATGAATCACAAAGTCTGTATGAACCCTGAGCCATTTTCGCTCCGAGTCCTTCTGATTTTCCTATTTTTATAGTCCAATCTATCATTCCTTGTACATTCCCAAATTCTAGTGGAATTCCCTCTAGTTCTTCTTCTTTAATATATCCCTTTTGATAAAGTTCCATTCCAGCGGCAATAGTAGCTCCTACAGAAATTGTATCCATACCATATTCATTACACCAATAGTTTGCCTTGCATATTGCATTCATATCAGCTATTCCACAATCCGAACCAAAAGACCATAGTGTTTCATATTCTGGTCCCCCAACTTCTATACCCATATCTGGTATTTTTACATATCTACCACATGCGATTGGACATCTATAACAAGGATTTTTTCTAACTAAGATATCTTTAGTCATTGTCTCTCCACTAATATCATCAGCTTTTTCAAAATAAGACTGCTGGAAATTATTAGCTGGATGTACACCGTTTTCATTTAGTATATTTACAAGGATTGCAGTTCCGTATGTTGGAAGACCTGCTCCTGTAACACCATTCTCTTTTATGTTCTTCATCCAAATTTTTGAAACCTCTTTTAGCTTTTCAGTATCTGCTACTTGTGGCTTTGAGCTTCCTTTAACAGCAATAGCTTTAAGGTTTTTAGAACCCATAACAGCTCCAACACCAGAACGGCCTGCTGCTCTGTCATACTCATTCATTATTGAACCCATTTTAGATAATCTTTCACCTGCTGGTCCAATAGTCATAACTTTTGATTTATCTGGCATTTCACTCTTAATTATATCAGTAGTTTCTGTAACAAGTTTTCCCCAAAGACTACTTGCATCCTTTATTTCTACCTTATCATCTATTATGGTTAAGTAAACTGGTGAATCTGCTTTACCTTCAAGTATGATTATATCATAACCTGTAGCCTTAAATTCAGCTCCCCAATAACCACCTGAATTTGAACAAGCAATTGTACCTGATTGTGGCGATTTTGTAACTACCATATATCTTCCGCCAGTTGGAACAGGTGTGCCTGTTAATGGTCCTGTAATAATTATAAGCTTATTTTCAGGGCTTAATGGATCAACCATAGGATCTACCTCGTCCATGAATATTTTCGTTCCAAGTCCTCTACCGCCAATAAATTTTTTAGCTATTTCTAAGTCAAGAGCTTCAACCTTAACCGTTCTATCCTTTAAATTAATTCTTAATATTTTACCATTGTAACCATACATAAAAATCACTCCTCACTCTATTTTGTTATACATATTTATATATAGAGCAAGTTTAATGCCAAAATAAAAAAATATAATTTCACCAAAACATAGCCATTTTGCAGCGTTTCGGTGGCATTAAAAAATAATTGAAAGTAGTATTTATTCACCGTCCCAATTTAAAACACTTTACTGCTTGTTTGATGTTCTATTTTAGAACAGTGTTTTATTCTAGGACAGTCAATAATGGCTTAATTATTAATTGTTAGATTAATATTTTCAGATACATCTCTAAATTTTTCTGAAACAATCTTTTTTTTGCAATCTTCACATAGTTCTTCTCTTTTAAATTCATTTAATTTTTTTGTAACATAATCAAAATGCTGTTTAGTCGTGAAATAACTCCCGCATTTCTCACATTTAAGAAGCTTAAATGTCTTTCCCCAAATAGTCCTTATATCCTTAGTGTCCTTCATTATTATAGCCCCTGTTGGACAAACAAAACTACATGCTCCACAGCCTATGCAGCCTTCTGAAGGTTCATCATAAGGAGTAGATATTTTTTTCGTTACACCCCTGTTTACAGTTGATATGGCATTGATACCTACTTCTTCACAAGCTTTTACACAAAGTCCACAAAGTATGCAATTCTCCAAGTCATCCAACTTAAATCTTTCTATTTCCTCATCAAGTACACCATACTCATTTTTTAACTTTATCATGTACTCATTTTGCGGAACACGTGCAGTAAGAAGCGTAATTATTGTTTTTCTCATACTCATTATTTTTTCAGATTTAGTAAGTACCTCTACTTGTTTTGTTATTGGATATAAGCATGAAGTTACAACTTTTGCCCAACCTCTGTCAATAACTTCTACAATACATAGTCTGCAGCTACCTTGACCTGGAAGTGCATCACTATCACAAAGAGTGGGTATAGCAATTCCATTTCTTTTACAAACACTAAGTATATACTCTCCCTTCTCAGCTTCATATTGTTTACCATCTATCGTTATTTTCATGATGTCACCCCCTATTTTACCATTACTGCATTAAATTTGCAGTTATTTATACAATTGCCACACTTAGTACATTTATCTAGATTAATTATATGTGCCTTTTTAATATCTCCCGTTATCGCATCTGAAGGACAATTCTTCTTACAAACGCCACAACCAATACATTTATCTGTATCAATATAAAAAGTGGTTAGTTCTTTACATACGCCTGCAGAACATCTCTTATCCCTTATATGCTCATCAAATTCATTTCTAAAATACTTTATTGCAGATAAAATAGGATTTGGCGCACTTTTCCCAAGTCCACATAGCGAAGCTTCCAAAACCGTATCGGATATTTTAATGATCCTTTCAATATCCCCTTCTCTTCCACGACCTTCACATATATCATTAAGTATCTCCAGCATCCTTCTTATCCCTTCTCTACAAGGTGTGCATTTTCCACAGGATTCCTCAGAAAGAAAATTCAAATAATACTTAGCTACATCAACCATACAGTTTCTTTCGTCCATAACAATCATACCACCAGAACCCATAATGGCATCTGCCTTAGCAAGAGATTCATAGTCCACTTTTAAATCAAGATACTGCTCGGGTATGCAAGCTCCTGATGGTCCACCTATTTGAACGGCCTTAAACTTTTTGTTACCTATTACTCCTCCACCTATGTCATATATTAGTTCCCTTAGAGTTGTACCCATTGGGACTTCTACAAGCCCTGTATTTTTAACCTTACCAACCAATGAAAATACTTTAGTTCCTTTACTGTTTTCAGTACCAATAGAGCTATACCAATCCCCACCTTTTAAAATTATTTCTGGTATATTTGCCCATGTCTCTACATTGTTTAATACGGTAGGTTGTCCCCATAGTCCTTTCTGCGTAGAGTGTATATATTTTGCTCTAGGTTCTCCTACTTTACCTTCAATAGATGCCATAAGTGCTGTGGATTCACCGCATACAAATGCTCCTCCACCCCTTACTATATCTATATCAAAATCAAACCCACTGCCCATTATATTAGTGCCAAGGTACCCTAATCTTCTAGCCTCTTCTATAATCAATGTCATATTTTTTATTGCTAAATTATATTCATCTCTTATATAAGCAAATCCAGTATGTGCACCAATCGCATATGCACATATGGTCATACCTTCTATCACATTACCCGGATCCCCTTCCATAATGCTTCTATCCATAAAGGCGCCAGGATCACCTTCATCTCCATTACATACCACATACTTAGGAAAACTTTCTATTGAATCACACTGCTTCCACTTAGTACCTGTAGGAAATCCAGCCCCTCCTCTTCCCTTAAGTCCAGATAATGACACCTCTTTAATTATATTTTCCCTTGGTATATCAAATAGTGCCTTCTTTAAAGCCCTAAAACCATCTCTTTCTATGTAATCGTCAATACTTGTTGGATCTATTTCACCAATATTTCTTAAAGCAATTTTCATTTGCCTTTTATAAAATTCACTTTCTTTATGAGATTTAACTTTTTTCTTAAGAGATATATCAAAGTAGAGGAGTCTATCAATAACCTGTCCTTTAACTATTGTTTTTTCTACTATTTCCTCTACATCCTTTTCTCTAACATTAAAATAAGAAATATCATCTGGCATTATTTTTACAACAGGTCCCTTTTCACAAAGTCCGTTACAACCAGTTGGCTTTATATAAGTTTCCACTGATATTGGTGCCCCTAACTTTTCAATTTTTTCCTTCAGTGTTTCATATAATTCTTTACTTCCATTAGCAAGACATCCAGTACCACAGCATACATAAATTATCCTTTTATCTTCTTTAACACTATTCATGAATTTCATCCCCTCCATATTGATTTATAATATCTTTAATCATATTTGGAGTTACTTTTCCATAATATTTATCATTTATAACCATTACAGGCGCAATGGCACAAGAACCTAAACAGTTCACGGTCTGAAGTGAAAACTTACCATTTTCAGTTGTTTCTCCTGGCATGATATGGAGATAATTTTGTATTTGTTCTAGTACGCCAACTGAACCTCGTACATGACAAGCCGTACCATCGCATACTGTTATTATGTTTTCTCCTTTTGGAACAAGACTTAAAGCTTTATAAAATGTAGCCATACCGTATAATTTGCTTAGAGGAATACTCAGATAATCTGAAACTTTATTAAGAGCTTCTCTTGGAATATATCTATATTCCTTTTGTATATCTTGAAGAATTGCTAAGGTAAACCTCTGCTCTTTTGGATGTTTATTTAAAATTTCATCTACATGCGCTAAGTCCACATATTTCTCAGATGTAACCATAATATTTTCACCTTCTACTAATATTTTCCCCATTTAGCCTCCTGCCACTACAGGGAATATGGATATTTCGTCGTTCTCACTAATTTCTGTTTTAACACCATTTAAATGTGTAATATGTCTTCCATTAACTAGAATAATAATTTCGTCGCTTAACTCTGAGTTCTTAAATAGTGCTTTCCTTAAATCTTTACCATATTTATCGCTTAACAAATTTAAAAGCTCTAATACTGTATTACATCCACTTATATCTACTTGTTTCGTTTTTGTATAATCCCTTAAATATGCAAAAAATTTAACCTTCATTACCACACCTCATATTTATATAGTACAAAATTAGCATGCATAATATTAAATAATGCATGCTAACTTTATTTAATAAACTATAGACAATTCTTTAATCTTTGCCTCTGTTGGAATACTTTCTTTATCCCAACCACGTAGTGAATAGTACTCACCTAACATAGTATCCAGTTCTACAACCATTCCTTTTCCTGGTCCCTCCGGTAATGGTTCATTAAGTAATCTTTCAGGTAATGTATCATCAGCTTTTGTAAATCCCGCTTTTAGATTGAAAAGTTTTTCTAAATTCCATATTCTCTCTCCCGCCTGTAAAATCTCTTCATCTGTGAAATCGTAACCTATAGCTGTTCTAATCATTGCAGAAATTTCAGGAAGTCCAATAGCAAACGTAGTAAATAAACATATTCCTGCCGAATCCACTACAGCAGTAAGGTCTTGAAAAATAATTAGCCACTGAGCTTTATCAGTAGTCACAAGTGGATCAAGTTTTTGAGGTAGACCAAGTATTTCAGGCGATATCATATAGCCTCTTACATGGCATGCCCCTCTATTAGATGTTGCAAATCCTAGCCCTATACCTTGAATTGCTCTTGCATCATAAGCTGACATCTCCTGTTTTTTAACAGACATAGAAAGTTCACTATGACCATAAGACTCAGCAAGCCTATAAGACCCCTCTGCAAGTTTGTCGCCAAAACCCTCTCGTTTTGCAGTCTTCAATGTAAAATCAACTACTGCCTCTGCATTTCCAAATTTAAGTTCTCCACCTAATTCATCTTTTGTAATTAAGCCTTTATCATAAAGCTCCATTGCACATGCTATTGTTGAACCAAGAGTTATAGGATCCAGCCCATACTCATTACATATAAAATTAGCCTTGCAAACTGCATCAAGCTCTTTAACCCCACAGTCTGCTCCAAACGACCAACCTGCTTCATATTCGGGACCTTCACCAGAACTTTTGAATTTTCCCTCTTTAATTTTAGTTAAACGTCCACATCCTATTGAACAAGCAAAGCAACCTTTACCTTTAACTAAATATTTTTCAGTAAGTGCCTCACCGCTTATCTCCTCCGCATTTTCATATACTCCTCCATCTCTCCAGTTTCTAGTTGGAAGTGCTCCTGATTGATTTAATATGTTAACAAGTATTTGACTACCATAAGTGGGTAATCCCACACCTGTTACTGGATTAGCTTTAATCTTAGCCCTTGCATCCGTGCAAGCAGCCATAAATTCTAATGGTTTTGCCACTTCTACAGTTCCTGTACCTCTAACTACCACAGCCTTAAGATTTTTAGAACCCATAACAGCACCAAGACCTGATCTTCCTGCAGCTCTATGTTTATCATTCATAACTGTAGCAAATAGTACAAGCTTTTCACCTGAAGGTCCAATGCAAGCTACCCTTGCATTTGGATCCGTTTCCTTAAGCACATCGTCTGTAGTTTCAAAAACAGTTTTTCCCCATAAATGCTCTGCACTTCTAAGTTCCACACTATCATTATTAACATATAAATAAACAGGTTTTTCAGACTTACCCTCAAATATTATTCCATCATACCCAGCAAATTTAAGTTCAGGTCCAAAATGCCCTCCTGAATTTGATGCTCCTATAGTTCCAGTAAGTGGTGCCTTTGCTACCACCTCATATCTTCCTGCCGATGCTCCGAAAGTTCCGGTAAGTGGTCCTGTAATAAATATCAATTTATTTTCTGGGCTAAAAGGTTCCACAGTAGGTTCCACTTCATCCATAAATATCTTTGTTCCAAGTCCTCTTCCACCAATATAGAGTTTAGCATCTTCCATGTTCAGATTTTCTATATTTATGTCACCATTTGATAAATTTACTCTCAAAATTTTTCCCATCCATCCAAACATTATTTATCCACCTCCGCTAATAAATCTCTGAATTTATCTGCAACTAACTTTTTCTTATTAAGTTCATAGGGACTTGCCTCTCTAAACTCTATTGCTCCTGAAGGGCAAAATTCTGCACAGCTTGGATTGCCACCACATAAATCACATTTAACTAATGATTTATTTTCCGAATTAAAACTCATATTCCCAAATGGACAAGCACTAATACAAAGCTTACACCCTATACATTTATCCTGATTTACCACCACGGTACCGTTTTCATTTTTAGTAATGGCACCCACTACACATACCTTCATACAGTATGGATCTTCACACTGAAGACACATTACTGGTACAGATATCATTGCTTCTTCATACTGAAAAACTGATACTGTTGCATTTTGTGGATTAAATGCATTTGTCTTTGCGAATGAACAAGCCATTTCGCAAGTTCTGCAACCGGTGCATTTTTCCGGTGAAATTATTAATTGTTTTTCCATTTTTTTGCTGGATATCTTGCACACAAGATTCCAACTCACACCTCCTTATTTTTAAAATATAAAAAGAGTCCATATCCAAAAACACATAAATGTCTTCTTGAATATGAACTCCTTCACACAATGGCAGGTGTAGAAATCACTCTCTACGCCCTAACGTCTTAAATACCTTACCCTTAAGGTTAAATAAGATTGGAGTACAATATAATTTGTAACAAAACTATTTAGAAATAAAATTCCTTATACTCTATATATTTCCACATTAAATCCAATAATCCTTTATTTCTAAAAATATATTTTTTGTTAATTTTCTATTCCCTTATAATCTATATTATATTTTTCAACTTTTCTGTACAGCGAACTTCTTGCAACATCTAATATTTTTGCAGCTAAGGTCATATTGCCATTAACTTCTTTAATAACTTCAGTTATATGATGTTTTTCCATTTGTTCTAAAGTTATTCCTATATATGAATCATTGGATTTCTCCTTATTTTCAGCTACTTCATTATATAAATTCATCTGAATTACTTCGGAATTAACTATACGCTCAATTACATTTTCAAGTTCTCTTATATTTCCCGGCCAATCGTAATTTTTAAGGTAGTTCATATATTCTTCTGAAATATCCACGCTGCGCTTATTAAGTTTCTTAGAAGTTTTTCTCATATAGTAATTCACGAGTTCTGCAATATCGTCCCTACGTTCTCTAAGTGATGGTAAGTGTAATGGAAGAACATTTAGTCTATAAAAAAGATCTTTTCTGAAATTTCCTATTTCCACCTCATGCTGCAAATCCTTATTTGAAGCCGCCATAATCCTTACATCGATATTTATTTGTTTTGTACTTCCTATTCTATTTACTACGCCTTCTTCTATTACTCTTAATAATTTGTTTTGCATATCAGAAGGCATTTCTCCTATTTCATCCAGAAAAATTGTACCTCCATCTGCAAGTTCAAATTTCCCTACATTCCCACCTTTTTTGGCACCAGTAAAAGCTCCACCCTCATAACCAAAAAGTTCTGATTCTATAAGTGTTCTAGGAATAGCGCCACAGTTCACCGCTATAAATGCCTCTTCACTACGGTTACTGTGATTGTGAATTGATTGAGCAAAGACTTCTTTGCCAGTTCCACTTTCACCAGTAATTAGTATTGTAGACTTACTATCGGCTATCTTTTTAGAGTACTCAATAAGCTTTTTGAATTTTTCGTTTTTCCCTATTATTTTGTCAAAAGTATATATTGCTTGCCCGCTTAAGATTCTCCCCGCAAGCTTCCTACTCTTTTTCAATTCATAAAATACAAGTGTTATTTCTTCAATATTCATATCAATGTCATAAATTGGGTATGCTGTAAGAGTAAATTGCAATTTATTCACTGGCGTATTTACATATATATCCTCATCCGTAAAGTTACCTGTTAACTTAAGCCTGTCTATTATTTCATGAAAACTTAAAATCAAATTAGGCATTTTCATACTTTTCATTTCTCTTGCATCATAACCTAACATCTTAGCAACTTGCTTATTCATTGTTGTAATATTTCCAAATAAATCACAAGTCAAAATTCCCGAAGAAATGGAATCAAAGGTAGTTTCTAGACGCTTCTTGCACATTTTAATCATTGAATTATATTTGTTGTTCTCAATCATTCTTTCAATAGCATCAGCTGCTGCTACTACCATGCCCAAGGTATGAGGATTTACATTTTCTATATACCCAGTTAAGTTTATCATACCGATTATATTTCCATGTCCATCCTTAATTGGTGCTGCAGAACATGTCCATTTATGATATGCATTAATAAAATGTTCCTTGCCAGACACCTGAGAGGGGCGTCCTTCAGATATTACAAGGCTCATTGCATTAGTCCCAATATGAGCTTCATCCATGTATGCACCAGTAATCATTTTAAGTTTAGAAGATTCTAATAATATATTTTCATCTCCAACTACGTTTAAGATACATCCATCGCCGTCGCACAGTAATGCAAAAAACTCAGAACCTCTTACGAAATCATATAAATGATTAATAAATGGAGCTGCATTTAATATAAATTCACTGTTTTTTTCTAAGTTTTTCTGTAGTTCCTCGCCTTCTATTACCTTGGTGCTAAATAAAATACCAGGTAGTAATTCCATAGTCTTACACCTATCGTGTGACGCTTCGATGTGTTCATCCATAACTTATTCCTCCACTAAAATTTCATCTCCAGCTTTAATATATCCCTCTCTAAGGACCCTAGCAAATATACCTTCTTTGGGCATTATACACTCACCAACTAGCTTCATAATTTCACAGCCTTTATGACATTCTTTTCCTATCTGTGTTACCTCGAAAAGTACCTCTCCAACTTTAAGTTTAGTTCCCACAGGAAGCTCATACAAAATTATTCCCTCTGTAGTGAGATTCTCAGCAAACTTTCCTGAACATAAGCCTTCCACTCCAGTAGCTCTCATTTTATCAATGCTCTCTTCCCCAAGAAAACTCACCTGTCTATGCCATTTACCTGCGTGTGCATCACCCTCGAGTCCGTGATTAAGTTTAAAAAATCCTTTTTCTATTGGATGTTTTATAACACCTTTTTTCTCACTTATATTTACAGCAGTAACCTTTGCCATTACAATCCCTTCCTTTCAAATATTCCTGATTTTCCGCCAGATTTTTTTAAGAGCATAATATTATTTATAACCATTTCTCTATCTATTGCCTTACACATATCATAAATAGTTAGAGCCGCAACTGATACCGCAGTTAATGCTTCCATTTCAATGCCTGTTTTACCTACCGTCTTCGTGGTTGCAGTTATTTCAATCTTAGTGTTTTCTATATCAATATTAAAGCTAATATCACAACCAGATATCATTATTGCATGACACATTGGTATAATTTGAGAAGTGCTTTTAGCCCCCATAATTCCGCCTACTTGTGCTACAGCTAGTACATCTCCTTTTGAAATAGTTCCTTCTTTTATTCTTTCCAGAGTTTCCTTTTTCATTGATATTGATCCAACTGCTATAGCTTCGCGCACAGTGTCCGACTTTTCAGATACATCCACCATTTTAGCTCTTCCTTCATCATTTATGTGGGTAAGTTCCATTTTTTATCTCCTTTTCTATTTATTTAGCCCTTCATATTATTTCTACGGAATCTCCCTTTTTTAATTTACAACCCTTAATTACCTTACAAAATACACCCTCGCTTGGTAAAAGACTTACACCAAATGTTCTACTAACTATACTTGGATGATCCTCTTTGCCAATCTGAGTTACCTCCAAAATAGCACATGAACCCAATCTTATTCTGCTACCAACAGATAAACTAGAAAAATCTAATCCATCAATTAAAATATTCTCTGCAAAATCGCCGGGCCCAACATTCAAATGATACTCTTTATTAGCCTTTTGAACACTAGCCCAATTTAAACACGTAACCTGACGACCCCAATCGCCAGCATGCCCATCATTTTCTATCCCATAGCACTCTATAAAATTAGCTTCAGGCACTTCCTTTTTAAGTTGTCCTCTCTCTGGACTAATTGAGATAGCATATAAACTTCCTTTACTCATAGAAATAATCATTCCTTTCCACGTGCTCAAGGCACAAAAAATTATAGTTCCTGATTTCTATTTATTAACCGCCTATTTGAGACATTACCTTAATACTTCTGCTAACACTTTCCTCCAGTAAATGATGCTCAAGCGGTTTGTTATAAATAGCTGATTTTAATGCGGCATTTAACCCAACTTCGTCATTTAAGTATTTCCTTAGGTTTATTTCTTCCTTGGAATGAAGACATGGTTTAATTGTACCAGTAGACGTAAGCCTTATTTTATTACAATCCGAACAGAATTTACAGCTTACAGGGCTAATAAATCCAATCTTCCCTTTTGCCCCTTCTAGCTTGTACAACTCTGCAGTGCTACTTTTCTCAGTTTGTATTTGAGTTAATTCAGGATGCACTGCTAGTAACTCCATAAAACTCAATTTATTTTCCTCATACATCTTTGCACCTTCGCCTATAGGCATAAGTTCTATAAATCTTATTTCTACTGGTATTTCACGAATTAAGTTTAAAAAATCTACAAACTCCATATCATTAATACCTCTTAGAAGTACTGTATTTATTTTTACAGGGGTTAATCCAAGGCTTAAACACTTGTATATACTTTCCATTACTTTATCTAAATTACCGATTCTGGTAATGTTTCTAAATTTATCAGTATTCAGTGTATCAAGACTAATGTTAACTCTATTAAGTCCAGCCTTCTTTAGATCCGCTGCCATGTCAGAAAGTAAAATACCATTTGTAGTTATGGAAATATCATTTATGCCTGATATTTTAGAAGTATCATATATGAGTTTGTCTATATCTTTCATTACTAATGGCTCTCCACCAGTAAATCTAATTTTATTAATACCAAGGGAAGCGCCTGCCTTTATGATTTTCAAAGTATCTTCAAAACGTAAAATATCATCATGACTTAAACTTTCAACTCCCTGCTCTGGCATGCAGTATATACATCTTAAATTGCATCTATCCGTTACCGATATCCTTAGATAATTGATGTTCCTTCCATAGTTATCTCTCATAAAAACCCCTCCTATAATTCAATTATTTCCCCTATATCCGTGTAATCATAACCAGAAAGTTTATCAAGTTCCGCTTTAAATTCATCAGTTTTAATTACTTTAATAAATTCTTTTATCATATCCATATCTAAAAACTCCACAGGCACGGCAAAATCATAGTCTTCATTCCCAAGTGCTATAAAATCTAATCCCATGAGCTTCGCTGCAGAATAAACTCCTAGACCACAATCTGCATCTCCAGCGGCTATTACAGCTGCTACCGCAATATGTGTAAATTCTTCTCTTTCATAACCACATATATTTTTAGGATCGAGCTCCAGTTTTTTTAAGTTATAATCTAAAAATAACCTTGTACCTGAGCCTCTTTGCCTATTAACAAATCTTCTTCCCTTTGTAACTATATCTATTAGCGATTTAATATCTAATGGGTTCCCTTTAGGGACCATAATTCCTTGAATTCTTTTGACTCCTTTGATTAATGCCATTGGTCTATCACCCAAATACTTCTTAATATAAGAAACATTATAACTACCATTTTCCATATCTAATAAATGAATAGGTGCTATATGGGTTTCTGAGGAAAGAAGTGCCATTATCCCTCCCATACTTCCCACATGCGCAGAGGATAAAAAGTACTTCTCATTATTTATGTGAAATAGGTCTGATGCTATATCTACTATTGGGTCATGGCTTCCAATACATACAAGTGTATTTTTAATTTCTTCCTGGCTTCTTAAAAGCTTCACCACAACCTTTGTTCCCACTTCATAGCCCTCTATGTTTTGTGGAATTTCAAGTACTCCATCTGCCCGAACTAAGGACATTGTTGTTCCTGCTCCACGACTTATAGGTGTTGCAATATATTTTCCAGAAACAAATCCAAGCTTAACTCTTACAAATTCTAAATATTTTAAAGTTGACATAGTACGTCTTGTAAGTACAGCCTCAACAATTTTTTCCACTTCATTATTTAATCCAAGATAAGTATGGACTATTTTCTTACAAATGTTCTCCATTACAAAATAAGCAGATACAGGAAATCCAGGTATACCAACCACTGGTTTCCCATTTATGCTTCCAAGAATAACTGGCTTACCTGGTTTTATTGCTATCCCGTGTACACAAACTTCACCTAGTTCCTCGATTACCCTGCAAGTAAAATCCTCTCTACCTGCTGAAGATCCAGCATTTATAAGTACAATATCACACTTCTCTACTGCATTTTTTACCGCCTCTTTGATAAGCTTATAATCATCCTTTACTATATCAAATCTTAGAGGCAATCCTCCCCACAGCTTTACCTGTGCTGAGAACACTCTTGAGTTGAACTCAATAATATCTCCAACTTTAAGTTCTCCGCCGGGCTCAACCATCTCTGTTCCAGTTGGAATTATTCCAACCACTGGTTTTTTATATACCTGAATCTCATTTATCCCACCTGCTATTATAGATCCTATATCAACGGGCCTAATTAAGTGCTTTGATGGAATAATAAGCTGAGTTTCAACAATATCTTCCCCAATAGTTCTAATATTTTGAAATGGAGCAGCACTCTTATAAATTGCCACTTTTCCCATGGCTACGTTTATTAAATCCTCTACCATAATTACGCAGTCATATTCTTTTGGTATTGGGTCACCAGTATCAACTACTATATAATCAATTCCTTCTTGAAGTTCAATATGACTTCTATCCGAGGCTCCGTAGGTTTTTGTGCTTAGAGTAGCAATGCCATCCATAGCTGAACTATTATAAAAAGGTGATGATATTTTCGCGTAAATTGCTGAGTAGGAAACCCGTCCTGCAGCCTCCCATGTTACCACATACTCCATCTCACCTTTAATACCTAATAGTTTATTAAAATATAATTTAACTGCATCATTCAAATCCATATTCGATAGAAAAACTTCTTGAGCCAATACTCTCATCTCCTTTGCGTATGCCTTTATGTTACACTATAATCTATACACCTGGACTGTCTGTCCTTCCTTTAAACCTTCATCATTTTTTTCTATTTTAACATAACCCCACGCCTTTGAAAATGCTGTTATTATCCCTGATTTACCAAATACAGGTTTTGCAATAATCTTATCATTAGTAGTTTCAAGTTCTACAGGTAAATACTCTTCTCTCCCTTTAGCTTTATGATAATTTATGCTTATTATTGCACTAGTTCCGTAATTTTCATCATTATAAGACATTAAATTATAAATATAATTCTTAACAAGTATTTTGTATATTATAGAACATGCAAGAGGATGTCCTGGAAGTCCAAATATTATTTTTTCTTCATGTTTTCCAATTATTGTTGGTTTTCCAGGTTTTACTGCTATGCCATGCACTAAAACTTCCCCATCCCCATAAGATTCTATAACCTTTAAGGTTTGGTCCTTTTTACCTACTGAGCTACCTCCAGATATAAGAACTAAGTCACACTCCTTAAAGGCCTTATCAACTGTAAACTTTAAAAGATCATAATCGTCTTTTATAATTCCATAGCTTACTGGCTGAATTCCATCCTCAAGCAGTAATGACCAAAGAAGATATGTATTTATATCTCGCACCTGGCCTAAAGCTGGTTTAACTTCACAAGGTACTACTTCATCACCCGTTGAAATAATAGCTACTCTCGGCGACTTATATACTGTTATCTCACTAATTCCGATGCTTGCTAGAACACCTATCTCATAAGGTCTGAGCTTTTCTCCTCTTTTTATAACAATATCATCAGAACTTATATCTTCTCCCACCTGTATTACATTATCACCAAAGGCCACAGGTGAATAAATCATCACAGTATCACGGCCCAGCTTATGACTATACTCAATCATCACTACACTATCTGCGCTTTTAGGAAGCATCCCTCCCGTAGGTATGTATAAACATTCTCCTGGTGATATATCAGAAGGTGGAACTTTTCCCATAAATATCTCACCCTTTAGCTGTAGCATAGAAGGTATTCCTTCACTAGCCCCATGTACATCTCTTGAACACACTGCAAAGCCATCTACTGTCGATCTTTTGAATTCAGGTATATTAGACTCTGATTTTATATCTTCAAAACAAATTCTACCGACACTTTCAAAAATGTTAACCTTTTCATATGAAAGTTCATAATTAAATGAACTTTCTATAATTTCTTTAGCTTCTTCTACGGATACTACATTAAAAAGTTCCATGTTTATCCACCTCAGCACACTCGCTAGCATTTCCTTGCAGTATATCAATACCATGTGGAATTGCATCTATTATAAATCCAAGATTTTCTACTGCCGCCTTAGGGCTTCCTGGAAGATTAATGATTAAGGTTTTCCCTCGAATTCCTGCTATGCTTCTTGATAGCACGGCCTTTGGTGTAATAGCAAGGGATTTCATTCTCATTGCTTCACCCATACCTGGTACATATTTCTCTATTACATTTTTAGTTGCCTCAGGAGTAACATCTCTTTCTGAAAAACCAGTTCCACCATTAGTTAATATTAAATTCACCTTAAGTTCATCACACAAATAAATAAGTTCTCTTTCTATTTCCTTTTGTTCATCAGAAATCATTTTATAGTAACTTATAATAAAGTCTTTTCCTTCTAATTCACTCCTTAATGCTGGCCCTGTCCCGTCAATTCTTTCTCCTCTAGAGCCTTTATCACTCATTGTAAGTATTGCAGTTTTTATCATATTCATCAACTCCTCTTTAGAATCTGTTTTAACAATTCATGCTCCGGAAAATTAAGAACCTTATGTTTTTCTCCTTGCTCAATAATCCTTCCCTTATCTAAAAAAATAACAAAATCCGCTACCCTCTCTGCTTGCATTAAATCATGAGTGACTAAGACAACACTTCTTTTTCCACTTGCCATAGTTCTTATGAGTTTTTCAGCTCTCAGCGTACTTTCAATATCCATACTAGCAGTAGGTTCATCCAAAAAAGTCATCTGTGTTTCCAAAATAGCCGTTCTAAGTAGTGACACCTTCGCCTGTTCTCCACCAGATAACTCTCTAGTATTCTTATTAAGCAAGTCATCTATGTTGAAGTAATGAAGATAGCTAGAAAGTCTCTTCTCAATTACTATTTTATCCAATTTTCTGAATTTCAATCCCATTATTATATTTTCAAACACTGAAGAATTAAATAAATAAGGACTTTGAAGCATAACGGATATATCTCTTTTTATAAACTCATCAAATTTACAATTGTCGTATAATACGGTTCCCCTTGTAAATTCATCAAGGCTCGAAACACATTGCAAAAGAGTAGTCTTTCCACTACCATTTAAGCCTAATAATGCATATACGTACCCTTCTTCAAAATTTAACTCTTCTATATATAATACTTCTTTTCCATTGTACTCTTTATTTACGTCTACCACCCTAATATTCATATTCTCTCACCTATTTTTCATCTATCTTACTAAGCCCATGTAAAATAAAGTTAACCATAAAAGCAACAATAAGTAATATAACTCCTATTGTAATGGCCTCATCAAATTTACCTTGGCCTGTTTCGAGTGCTATATACGTGGTCATTACCCTTGTGTCACCTTTTATATTTCCTCCTACCATCATCACTGCACCAACCTCAGAAATTGCCCTTCCAAAACCAGCCGCAACCACAGAAAAGAGTTGAACTTTGCATTCCTTTATGATTAAAATTAAAGTATCGTGACTTCCTGCACCTAGAGCAATACAATTTTTCTTAATTTCCCTTCCACGACTTCCTATTGCTGAAACAGTAAGTCCAAATACTATTGGAAATACCAAAAGACTCTGGGCTATAATCATCGCAGCGGGGGTGAACAACAGTTTAAGCTCCCCTAAAGGTCCCTTCCTTGAAAGTAATAGATAAACCACCAGTCCCATTAGCACTGGTGGAATACTCATAGAAGTCTCCGATAATCTTATAATATATTTTTTTATTTTAAAATCTTTTAAAGCAATAGGTATGGCGAGTATCATACCTGCAAGTGACGCTATTAATGTTGATGCAATCGAAACAAACAATGATAATAAAACTATGTGTATAACCTCTTCATAATAACTCATTACATCACCTATTTTTTAGCATTGGGTGTAAATAAAGGCATGCCATATTTCTCATTGCCATACTCACCTATAAGCTTCTGTCCCTGCGTAGACATCATCCAATCAATAAATTCATCCGCTTCTTCAGATTTAATTTCATTCTTAGTTGGGTCGAGTCTTATTAATGCGTATTGATTTAAGAATTGACTTCCCTTTTCAGTAACAATATCTAAATCTAACGTATCCCTCATATTTAAATATGTAGCTCTGTCAGTCAAAGTATAAGCTTTTTTCTCAGATGCCATTGTAAGTACTGCGCCCATTCCTTTTCCTGCTGATATATACCATTCTCCAGAAGGTGTTATTCCTGCATCCTTCCATATAGTGAGTTCTTTTGTATTAGTACCTGAGTTGTCTCCTCTAGATACAAAGTTTGCCTCACTGCTGTTAATTAACTTAAAAGCCTCTACTCCATCTTTTGGAGCTTTTTCTTTAAGCTTTGCAGGATCATCTTTTGGTCCTACTATTATAAAATCATTATACATAACCTCAAGTCTTTCAGTTCCAAACCCTTCTTCAACAAATTTAACTTCCTGCGATTTTGCATGCACAAGTAGTCCATCCGCATCTCCACGCTTGGCAACCTCTATTGCTTCTCCTGTTCCTTTAGCTAACACCTTAACTTTAATTCCTGTGTCTTTTTCAAATACTGGTAGTAAATAATCCAAAAGTCCTGAATCTTGGGTGCTTGTTGTTGTTGCAAGAATCATGGTCCTCTCTTTACTAGAACATGCAGTTATAGCAAAAACCATAGCCATACAAAGTGATATTACCAATATCTCCTTAAACCTACCTTTACCTTTACCTTTTAATTTTAACACAAAAAAACCCCCTCATATATTTTATATATAAAAGAGAATGACAATTAAGCATCCCCCTTTTCAAATGGAAGGCTAAATCGTTTCCAATCTAACCCTAACGGTCATAATCCCATAGAAACCCTTAGGAAATATGACTCGGAGAATAAATGAATCTAATTAAAACATTTTCATTTCTTTATTACTCATTAGCCGTAAAATTTAGAATGTTTTGTATGTAAGTATAACATAATCTAATAGAAATACAAAGGGGCTTACGCCCCTTTGTATTTCTATATAATATTTAACCTATTAACATAAATTCAGAAAATAAGATTACAATGCTTGTCTGAAAAGTTCAATCACTTGTTGTAGCGTTGCAAGACGTGGATTTGTAAATTGGCAAGCATCAGCTTTAGCGTTTGTTGCCATTACTTCAAAATCTTCTTCTTTAACACCGAGTTCTGCAAGTCCTGAAGGAATACCTACGCATTTTGATAATGTTACAATTGATTTAATTGCAACCTGAGCAGCATCATGTACGGAAAGTCCAGTTACATTTTCTCCCATGGCAATAGCGATATCTTGGAATCTCTCTGCACTAGCTAAAATATTAAACTGAGATACTATTGGAAGTAAAATAGCATTACATACTCCATGAGGTAGATTGTAGAATCCGCCTAGTTGATGTGCCATAGCATGTACATATCCAAGGCTCGCATTATTAAATGCCATACCGCCTAAGAATTGAGCATAAGCCATTTTTTCTCTTGCTTCCATATTTGTACCGTTTGCAACTGCTTTAGGCAGATATTTAGCTATAAGTTTTATAGCCATTAATGCAGCAGAATCTGTAAGAGGAGTAGCAGCACTAGATACATAGGCTTCTATAGAGTGAGTAAGAGCATCCATTCCAGTAGCCGCAGTAAGTGCTGGTGGCATACCAACCATTAAATCAGGGTCATTAATCGAAACATTTGGTGTTACTCTCCAATCAACTATAGCCATCTTAACTTTACGAGAAGTATTTGTAATTATACAAAAACGAGTCATCTCTGATCCAGTACCTGCAGTAGTATTAACTGCAACAAAAGGTGGAAATTGCTTTGTTGATTTATCTACTCCCTCATAGTCCTTAATATTGCCACCATTAGCAGCTATAAGTCCAAGACCTTTAGCACAATCATGAGAAGATCCACCACCAAGTGATACTATTGAATCGCAGGAATTTTCCTTCCACATTGCAAAAGCAGCCTCTACATTTAGGTCAGTTGGGTTTGGCACAGCACCATCGAAAACTATTGCTTCTAGACCAGCTTCTACTAATATACCTTTTACCTTTTCTGCCATACCTAATTTAGCTAACATTGCATCTGTAACAATCAATACTTTGGTACCACCTAATGATTTAATATGATTACCAACCTCATTAACAGATCCTTGACCAATTGAGTTTATTGTGGGAATAAAATAAGTATTTATTGACATTTACAGCACATCCTTTTTTTACATTAAATACGTTTTAGAATTTAATGCTTATTCATTTTTAACCATCGCTTTATTACGATATTACGTTTTGCCCTTTATTAATTCTATGGCTAAATTATATCTAAAATGCCATGAGATTACAAGGGCATCCATGAATATTTATTCGTATTTTGATGTTTATCTTTTAACATATAAGGATTATGATAGTATAATTATTCATTTAAATCGTATAATTATACATGCTGATAAGATAATTATTATTAGATAGTTTTTACTGTTTTAAACGAGAACTTATAATTCAAATCATACTTAAATATTTTTATAAATATAAGCAGTTTCTTACAATTCATATTAAACAAAGACATGCTATCTATAATCAAAGAGATTTCAGGTTAGTTTTTTATTAAAGCTGTTAAATTCAGAACATTGTGTTAATGTTTTATCGCAATGCATATTAATTGTAAAAGTTATTTTAATATCAAGTATAAAAACTAGCTAAAAATCTCTCAGCTAGTTTTTTAAACCATTATTTATTGCACTAAAATAAATTATAGTAGGGCTATCCAGTGCCTTATTTACTATTTAATCCTTACATTGTAAAATATTTAGCTCCAAAGAACACAATTAGTCCTAAAATCGCTACATACACAAGACAAAATTTTAGAGTTGCCTTTAATATCTTACCTTCAGCTCCCACAATTCCAGTGGCCGCTGTAGCAACTGCAATACTTTGAGGTGAAATCATTTTGCCTGCTGTAGCACCACCAGTATTAGCAGCCGCCAGCCAATAAGGACTCATGTGTAAATTTCTTGCAACCTCAACTTGCAGAGGTCCGAATAGTACGTTAGCAGAGGTATCACTACCAGTTACAAAAGTTCCAAGCGCTCCTATAATTGGAGCAATTAGCGGATAATAAATTCCTGTTGCTGCGACTAACACTACAGCAATAGATGTAATCATTCCACTATGACTCATAACCTTTGCAAGAGACACTATAGCAAGTATTGTGATTGCTGATTTAGTCATTTGTTTGCAGGTATCGGTAAATACTTTTAATATTTCTTTAAACCTAGCCCCCTGAATAAGTCCACCTATAAAGGTTGCAAGTATTATAAGTGTTCCTGGATTAGCAATCCATGTAAATGAACTCATTTTTGCACCTGGACCAGTATATATTTGAAAAGATGTTTTTATAGATGATAATGGTTTATTTATTGCTGGAATCAAAGTACTTGTGATTAATATAAAAGTCAGAACCAATATAAAAGGCACCCAGGCCATTAATCCTTCTTTTACAGATATATTAACTTTATCTTTAGCTGCAGTTTTTTTATAGAATATTTTAGCTATTGTAACTGTTACAATAATACATATTATTGAACCAAGTAGTGCTGGGAGTTCAGCCCCCATATATTTTGCTACTAGGAGTTCTGGCACTGCAAACGCTAACCCTGAAGCAAGAGAAATAAGCACAACTCCCTTTATTGCCTTTACACTTTTACCTGTTAGCATAACTAAAACTAATGGTACAATTACGATTAATGCAAATAATTGAATTCCAACTGCATAGCTTAAAGTAGCCGGATTAATTCCTGCAACCTTTGCAAGGGTCGTTACAGGTAGTCCTATTGCTCCAAAAGCTGTTGGTGTTGTATTTGCAATAAGGCATATTATTGCTGCAAATACAGGATTAAATCCAAGTGCAGCTAAAATACTTGCTGGTATTGCAACTGCTGTACCAAATCCTGCAATTGCTTCAAGAAACCCTCCAAAACCCCAGGCTACAATCAAAACAAGTATTCTCCTATCAGTAGTGATACCTGTCATCATATCTTTTATTACGTCCATACTTTTTGTATAAATAGAAAGGTTGTATGTAAATACTGCTGCTATTATTACAATTATTATTGGCCATAACGCCATTGCCATCCCCTCAAGAGTTGCTGTAAGCGCATCGGTAATTGGCATCTTCCAAACTAAGATTGCAAGTACTATTGTAATAACAAGTGTAATTGAACAAGTTTTATGTCCTGGCATTTTTAAGGCACCTAATGAAACCATAAGCCAAACAATTGGTATAAGTGCTATGAAAAATAATAAATAATCATTCATCTTTTATTATCTCCTTCCGCTAGTAATATATTTTGGATTATTGAAACCGACTACATAAAACTATTATTTAATTGCCAATATCTTTAATGATATTGGCAAAATAATTTGCTTTATTGACAAACCTTTCCTGGATTTAATATATTCTTAGGGTCAAATGCTAATTTTATATTTTTCATAAGGGCTATGTATACAGGCCCTAATTGTTCAAGCATATATGATTTCTTAGCAAATCCAATTCCATGTTCTCCAGAAACTAAGCCTTCTAGTTCCCTTGATTTACTATACATTGCTTCAAATACTTCTGCAATCTTCACAGACCATGCACTATCTGTTAGGTCATCTTTTAATACATATACATGTAAATTACCATCACCTGCATGTCCAAAGCTTCTTATTCTTACATCAAATTCTTTTTGAAGTTCATTAGTATACTTAATAAATTCAGCTACTTTATTTCTTGGTACCACAACGTCACATTCATCCATATCGGTTGTTGATGCTTTAACTGCTTCAAGAAAAGCTCCTCTTGCAGACCAAACAGCTTCCTTTCTCTCATCTGTGTCAGTTATAAATACGTCAAGGGCACCTTCCTCAAGGCAAATATTAGCTACATTTTCATAAGCCTTTTCTATTTCTTCTATATTATTACCATCAAATGTTAATAAAAGATATGCATCTGATGAATTATCAGGGAATTTTTTACCTAGGAACTCTTCAGCAGCAATAATAACTTCTCTTTGCATAAATTCTATAGCAGTTGGTGACGATTTTGATTTAACTATCAGTGGAACAGTTCCTATTGCCATATCAAGATTAGGAAAAGGTATTAAAAGTGATACTGCTTTCTTAGGTAGTGGTATTAGTTTTAATATGATCTTTGTAACTATTCCCAGAGTTCCTTCAGACCCACAGATCATGTCTTTAATGCTGTAGCCAGTAGAATTCTTAACTACTTTTCCTCCAACGTTAAGTATTTCCCCACTTGGAAGCACTATTTCAAGGCCCCTTATGTAATCTCTAGTAACACCATACTTAACAGCCCTCATTCCACCTGCATTTGTACTAATGTTACCACCAATTGTAGCGGATTTTTCACCTGGATCTGGTGGATAAAATAAGTCAAACTCTTCAACATATTTGCTTATTTCCATTAAAAGTACACCCGGTTCAAGCGTCAACGTTAAATTCTCTTCATCGATTTCAATTATTTTATTCATTTTGGACATATTTATCATGATTCCACCGTGAATTGGAACTGATGCTCCCACAAGTCCAGTTCCTGAACCTCTTGCTACAACAGGAATCATATTTTCATTTGCATATTTCATAATCTTTGCCACTTCGGCAGTTTCAAGAACTTCAACTAATACATCTGGCATTTTGCTTATTCCACCCATTTCATCATGGCTGAAATCATCATTTATTTGGTCTTCTGTAAACACTCTATCTTTACCTAAAACAGACACTAAAAATTCTATATCCGCAGCATCAAGCTTTTTGTATTCCATAATATTGCCTCCTTGATTATTAATTTAGTGTAATTATACTAAAAGTTACTTACACAAGATTCTGATCCTTCGTTTTTAATATTTTCAATTAACTTTGGAACTATTTCATAAATATCCCCTACTATTCCATAATGAGCTACATTAAATATAGAAGCACTTGCATCTGTATTTACTGCAAATATACGCTCTGAGCTATTCATTCCAGCTGTAAATTGAACTGCACCAGAAATTCCAAGAGCTATTATAAGCTTTGGTTTAACTGTTCTACCTGAAAGACCAATTTGTTTTTTAGCATCAATCCAGCCTGTTTCAATTAAACGTCTTGTCCCAGCAATTTGAGCACCAAGTAGATCTGCAAGTTCCTGAATCATAGCCATATCTTTTTCTGACTTAAGGGCTCCACCAATTGCAATAATTACCTCTGCATCTGAAATGTTTTCTTCTGCTTCTTTTTCTGTAACCTTTAATACGTTTATATCGGAAACTAATTTTTCCTTATCTATTTTACAAATAGTAATTTTACCTTTTGGAGTGCAAAGTTTTTCAGGAGCATTCATAACCTTGTATCTTACTGTTGACATCTGGGGCCTAGTATTGGGACATAAAATCTGAGCCATAATATTACCACCAAATGCAGGTCTTATCTGTACAAGATCTGTATTTTCTTTTATTTTAAGCATTGTGCAGTCAGCTGTAAGTCCTGTTCTAAACCTTGCAGCTACTCTAGGCGCAAGAGATCTACCTATACTTGTAGCTCCAACAAGTATGGATGATGGTTTTATCTTATTTACAAAATCTTCAAAAGCAGCAGTATAAGGTTCTATCCTAAAATCCTTAAGCTCTGAGTCGTCATATACAAAAACCTCATCAACACCATATAGAAGTAATTCTTTAGCTTTTTGCTTTATATTGTGACCAATAAACACACAATATACTGGAAAATTTACAACGCTTGCAAGCTCCCTAGCTTTTCCGATAAGTTCCATTGTTACAGGATGTATAGCTCCGTCCACATGGTCTACATATACTGCTATACCCTTCCACAAACTCTTATCAATTTTTGCTTCTTCTGTTTGAACAAATTCCATTACTCCAGCAGGGCCTTTTCTAACGCACATCTTACACATTTTACAACCTGCATTAACTTCTATTTTTCCATTAATGTACTCAATTGAACCAAAAGGGCAAGCCTTTATTAGTTCTTGGATATTGGAATCATTTACTTTTTCTTGATTACAAATTAACTTATTCATGAATATACCACCCTTCTTTATACAAATTTTAATTCTTTAAGTTTTGTAGCCATTTTAAGACTAAGTTCCACTCCACTGCCTGTCCATGTTTCTCTATCATTATTAACATCTGGTGGAAATATTCTTTCAACCTGAGTTGGTGAACCATTAAGTCCATATTTCTTTTCATTCTTATCATCAAAATCATTTAAAGTTATTATTTTTATTTCTCTATCTTTTGTAGCTAATTTTTTCCTGTAAGATGGAAGCCTTGGTTGGTATATATCTTTATCTACAGTTAAAAGACATGGAAACTTAATTTCTGCTATTTCAATCGTATTTGCCATATCCATTTCAACAATAACTGATTTTTCTTTTATTTCTTCTATTTTTAAAACGTTTGCAATGTGGGGAATACCTAAGTATTCAGCCATTTCTGGTCCTACTTGAGCAGTGTCTCCATCTGTTGTCTGCTTACCACATAATATAAGATCAAATCCGCCCATTTTCCTTACGCCTTGTGAAAGTGTATAAGAGGTAGCAAGTACATCTGCTCCTGCAAATTTTCTATCACTCACAAGTGCTCCCTCATCTGCTCCCATCATAAATGCTTCTCGAATAACATCTTTTGCCTGCGGTGGTCCCATTGTTATAACCTTAATTACTCCACCTTCTTGTTCCTTAATTTTGAGTGCAGTTTCTAATGCAAATAAATCAAAAGGGTTCATTTTTGAATCTATACCGTCTCTTTTTAAAACACCTGTAACTGGATCCACTTCAACTTTTGAAGTTCCTGGAACTTGTTTGATACAAACTAAAATATCCATATATATTCCTCCAAACTTTATATTTAAAATCTAATAATTTATGTATGGTAGTATGGTATGACCACCTTGTAAAATAATGATATCACACTATTTAAAATATTTATATAATAGTTAAAAGGTTAACAATAAGAATTATTTTATTCAAAAAAACTAAGGTAAGAATAATAAATATTATTCTTACCTTCATTTTTCATAAAGTTAAATGTTTTAACCACATTTATACATCTAATTGTTTAATGCATATCATTTTCTTTTATATACACCTTTGCAAAATCCAAGTGTTCACGCATTGCTTGTCTTGCAGCTGCTGAACTGTGTTTTTCTATAGCTAAGTATATATTATTGTGTTGATCAAGCAATATTCTCTTATTTTTTTCTTGTACTAATATTAATCTTCTTGCATCCACAATAAAATGATCTACAAGATTTGATACTGTTTTAAGAATATTAAATATTAAAATATTCCCTGAACATTCTGCAATTTTATAATGAAACTCTTTGTCAATTTCAGCAGTAACATCTTCATCAACAGAACTTATGAATCTTTGATAAATTTCTTTTAATTCTTGCAGCTTATCATCCGTTATCCTCTTAGCAGCAAGGCCTGATGCCTCAACTTCCACAATCTTTCTTAGTTCCCATATTTCATCTTGAGTACTTTCCTCTAACATAAACATAATTGAAAGTGGTTCAAATAAATTATCTTGAAAGCTTGCTTTTATGTAGTTACCTTCTCCTTGTCTACAATCTATAAGTCCAATAACTTCTAAGGCCCTAAGTGCTTCACGAATAGAAGTTCTACTTATCTGTAATTGTTCGACTAAAGCCCTCTCTGATGGAAGCCTATCACCTTTTTTAAGAATGCCTTTATCAATCATATCTTTTATTTGTAAAATCACCTGTTCATAAACTTTTACAGTCTTTATTGGACTAAACATCTTGTGGCCCCCACTTCTAGTTAAATTCAAATTACTTACATAATATTATAACATAATAATTAAAATTCAGTTGCGAAAATCATCTCTATTATCTAGTTGAAAATTTATAAATTGTAGTATGCTTATATTCTTCACATGCTTTGAGTATTGGAGATGGAAAATTCTTATGCTTTAAAGAATTAGGAAAAAATTGAGTTTCTAAACATACCGCATTTCTTTTTTTATAAATTTGCCCAGCTTTTCCTGATTTAATACTATTTAGATTGTTAGAAGTATACAGCTGAACCCCTGGCATTGTAGTGTATACTTCCATAAGTCTACCCGTTTTTTCTTCATATAGTTCAGCAAATTTTTGTGGAGTTTTTCCATTAACCTTTAATATAAAATTATGATCATAACCACCACCATATTTAATTTGTTGGTTTTCTGCTATTAACCCAGCTCCAACTGTCTTCATGGTAGTAAAATCAAATGGAGTATTAATTACTGAACTAATTTCTCCAGTTGGTATACACTCATCATTTATAATAGTGAAATTGTCAGCATCTATCATAAGCTCATGAGATAGAATATCTAAATCTCCCTGTCCTAATAAATTAAAATACGAGTGATTTGTTAAATTAACTACTGTATCCTTATCAGAAACAGCAAAATATTCTATTTTCAGTTCATTGTCTTTTGTCAAAGTATAAACAACCTTCACCTTAACCTCTCCTGGAAACCCCTCTTCGCCATCCGCACTTATATATGTAAGTTCTAAAGATTCTTCTTTATTTTGTTTTATAATATCAGCTTTCCATACTACTTTATCAAAGCCTACAAAGCCTCCGTGTATTAAATGATTTCCATTATTTTTACTTAAGTTATATTCTACTCCATCTAATTCAATGCTAGCGTTCTCAATTCTATTAGCGTACCGCCCTATAATTGCCCCAAAATTATTAATATTATGGAAATAATCCTCTAATTTATCATAACCTAAAACCACATCCGCGAAATCTCCAAACCGATCTGGAACTTTAATTGAAACAACTATACCACCAAGGTTAGTTATTTGCACTTCTAGACCTTTTGAATTATTCAAAGTAAAAATATCAATAGGATTTCCATCTTTTGTATTACCGTATAAGTCCTTTTTAATACTCATATATGCATCCTCATTTCAAAATTTATTACTTAAGCTTTTATTACAGGTTATTTTTTAGTATCATTAACATAAATTGATGTAGCTATCCCTTGTATGGATACGATTCCATTATACCACTTTTGATAAATATTTCCACATGATTACCTAAAACAAATTCTCAAATTAATCCTATTAGTTTTCCTAATTAACATATAGATAGTAATAAATCCCATAGAATATAAATTCTATGGGATTTATTACTATCAAATTATTGTTTTATTGTACCATTCCAGCACCATTACCCTGTCCAGATCCTTTTCCCATTCCTTGACCTCTACCCTGACCAAATCCTGCACCGTTCATTTTACCTATTCCAGCACTACCTGTTCCATCGCAAGTTTCTTGGTTTGTCACAATAGAATTGTAAATTTCATCTGCTGCTTCCTGAGTTAAGTTACCATCCTTTACTCTTTGGTCAAGAACTTGTTTTTTCTGCAAAAGACTCTCTGCTTTAAACTCCTCTAGCTTTCCTGCTTCACTAGCAATTGTTCCATAAGTTTTCCCGGCGGTTCTTTCTGTTGTAACTTCCTCTACTGTTTTTCCTGTTAATCCAGCTGCTACTTCCGCTGGAGTCTTTGCAGCAACAGCAGCAAAAACAACACCCGTACTAAGTACTGTTACCACTGCAAGGGATAGAACCATTTTTTTGATATTTTTCATATAAAACACTCTCCTCATAATTTTTTTTATTTACCTTCTATCTTTAGTATAATGGTAAGTTGTGATAGAAGTATGATAAAATGACGACCTAATTGTGAAACTTTTAAATTTCAAACCAAAACATAGTCCCTTTTCCTTTTGTGCTCTCTACTCCGTATGGAAAACCATGTGATTCAAGAATAGTTTTTACAATAGTAAGTCCAAGACCAGTACCTGTGTATTTTATTCCTTCCACTTTATCTGTTTTATAAAATCTATCCCAAATATGCTTTAAGTCTTCTTCAGATATTCCTATTCCATTGTCCACAACTTCAATTTTTAGATTTTTTTCATTTTCTATTGCCTTTATAATTATATGTCCAGACCTCTGCGTATGATTAAATGCATTATTTACAATGTTGTGCATAACCTGTTCTAACCTAATTTCATCCGCTTCTACTATTACATCTACACGATTTTCAAGTACTATATCCACCGAGGTTTTCTCACTTAAAATCTGAAATTTCACTATAACTCTTTCTAAAAGCTCATTAATATTAAATTGAGTTTTATTCAAATTAACATATCCCGCCTGTATTTGAGATAAGTTAAGAATGTCATCAACTATTTTAGAAAGCCTCTCTGATTCCTCTATAATAATATTCAGCTGTTTGTCTCGCTTCTGTGCAACATTTCCTGTAACATCTCTAATTGTCTCGGCATAGCCAAGAATAATGCTTATGGGTGTCCGTAATTCGTGGGATACATTAGCAATCAAGTCCTTTCTCAATTGTTCAATTTTCGAAAGTTCTTCCCCCATATAATTAATAGTTAACGCTAGTCTACCAATTTCATCCCTGCTGTTTGATTTAATCTTCACAGAAAAATTACCTGAAGCCATTTCTTCTGAGACTTTTGTAATTTCAAGTATAGGTCTCGTAAAACTCCTAGATAAAAAATATGCGAATATTATTGCTGTGAAAAGAAGAATTAATGTGATGTAAAATAACTGTACTTTAAGTATTGCAGCTGTATCCTTTACCGGTGCTAAAGGCAAGCTTATAAGAAGCCCCCCATTAACTTCGCCTTGCACTTTGAGGGGTAATCCAATAAGTATAAATGTATTCTGGAATTTAGGATGTATTAAAGATAAAGTTATTTCCTTGCCTTGTTTAATCTCATTAATAGCCTCAATCCTTGAATTATTCATCATCATCATAGGCATACTAGAAGTGCCCCCATTTGGGGCTACACTATAACGTGTATCTCCCTTTGAATCCACAAACTCGACGTTAGAACTTGTTTCATTAGCAAAGGTCTCAAAAGTGGTTTCAATATCTTTCCCCGAGTCCACATCTAACCCCTCAAGAATAGCGTAGCCTTTGCTTTTCATATCTGAAATTTTTATTGATGTATAAAACTTTTCTAAAAATACAATTTGGAAAAGCCATAGCATAACAAGCATTATAAGCACAAGAGCTATCATACCTGACCATAATTTAAGACCTATGCTTTTCATTTTTTCCACCCACCTCAAATTTATATCCTGTTCCCCAAACTGTAACAATAAATTTCCTATATTCTTTTATACTTTCACGTAGCATCTTTATATGTGTATCTACAGTTCTGTCATCACCAAAAAAATCGTAACCCCAAACCTCATTAAGCAATTGTTCTCTAGAAAATACTCTATTGGGATTACCTACAAAAAAAGTTAGCAAACTATATTCTTTAGGCGTAAGTGTAACTAATTTATCATTTACATAAGTATTTCTTGAATCAAGGTCTATAACAAGTCCATCAAAAGTAATTGTAGTTTCTTTTTTAGCTTCATCTGCATATGAGCTTCTTCTTATTATTGCTTTCATACGTGCAAGAAGTTCCTTAGGACTAAAAGGTTTAATTATGTAATCATCTACCCCAAGTTCAAATCCGAAAAGCTTATCATATTCTTCTCCCCTTGCAGTAAGCATAATTACAGGAACATTTGATGTTGTGCGAATCTTCCTGCACACACTCCAGCCGTCTATTTTGGGCATCATAACATCTAATATAATCAATGAATATTTATGCTGTGAAAACAGCTCCAAAGCTTGCACACCATCAGCTGCTTCATCTATATCATATCCCTCTAAACTGGTATATTCTTTTATCATATCTCGTATTCGTTCCTCATCATCAACTAGAAGTATTCTTTCATTTCCCATACAAAACCACCTCTTTCTTATAATTCCTATTATACTATAATTTACACCAACATAATTGACTTTATATCTTTATTATAACCAACAATTGTGTTCGAAGTGTGATATATTAAATATAACAGCGGTTTAAATAATAATTATTTGTTAATAACTATTGCTATTAGGATGAATTAGGGTTATAGTATAGTAAATGAAGTAACAATTTTTAAAAAGGGAGAGGATATATAATGAAAGATAAAAAACTAACTCCGGAGGAAATATCAAAGATAGAAAAAGAAAAACTTGAACAAGCAAAAAAAATAGCAAATTTCATACCACCTCCATCAGATTCAGAGTTTGATATTTGTGGACCTTTAGATTGCGACAAGCAACTTTAAATAATATAGAAAAAAATAATCTCTTTACCTTATATAAAGGTAAAGAGATTATTTTTTTTAAACTAAGATAATGGAATTTACTTTTATTTAGATGAAAACAATAAATTTTATTCAGATATATAGATATGGAATAAATCAAAAAACTTCTTTTATATAATACACCAAACTGAATATGAATTTCCATTAACATTGAAATTACCTCTACCATCCTCAGCAATCTTAATTTCTCCAGCAATATTGCAAGTTATATCTACAAAGGTTTTACCTGAAAATTTTTCTCCAACAAACATCTTCTTAAAACCACCATTATTTGAATTAGAAATTAAAGAAGCTAGTCCATTTTCTCTAGTCCATCCAACAACATGTGCATCATCAAAATAATCATGCTGCCACCCATAAGCAAAATCTTTTCTAGCCTTTAATAATTTATCTAATTCATCTTTTAATGGAGCTATGTTATTGCTTGGCAATCCATAATAATCTCCAAAGAAAACACAAGGTATCCCTTCTTGTCTTGTTAAAATGAAAGTATATGCTTGCAGTTTAAATGAATTGTCTACCCAAGACTCAAGAGCTTGTCCAGGTTGGGTATCATGATTATCCACAAATGTAACTGAATTTTGAGGATAACAACTTATTAAGGTATTTGACATTAACCCCCTTAAATCATAGCTTTCTTTTCCATTTGCTGCTGAAAAAAAGTTATAATGTAGTGGTACATCAAAAATATTAAATATATGGTCTGTATTCTCAACATACTTTTTTAAAACATTTAAATCACCACTCCAATATTCACCTACTGTAAAAATCTCTTTTTTTGTAATTCTTCTTATATCATTTATCCACTTTGTAAAAAACTCATACTTTATATGTTTTATTGCATCTAACCTAAATCCATCAAGATTTGCTATTTCACTGTACCATAATCCCCACCTTAAGAGCTCTTCATAAACTACAGGTGAATTAAAATCTAAATCTGTAAACATAAGATAATCATAGTTTCCGTTTTGTGTATCCACATCTGAATTCCAGCCCTTACCATTCGAAACAAACTCATATATGGCACTTTCTTTTTTATTCTCATCCCAATCTACCCCATCAAAATGTTCAGAGCTCCACTTAAAATCAGAGTACTTATTATTCCTTCCAGGGAATGTAAATACAGTCCAAGCCTTTATATCATATTCTCCAGATATTTTATTATTTCGATTTTTCGGATCCACTTTAACTACTTTTACCCATTCAGTCTCATCTGCTCCCCCCTTCTGGTTAACAACTATGTCTGCTAATACCTGAATGTTATTTTTGTGAGCCTCTTCTATTGCTTCTATGTATTGATATTTTGTTCCATATTTAGTTCTAACAGTCGACTTTTGATCAAATTCACCAAGATCATATAAGTCATATGCACCATAGCCTGTATCATTAACTCCTCCTGACCCTTTATATGCTGGTGGTAGCCAAAGTGTATTTATACCCGCTTCACTTAATTCCTTACTATGTTCTTTTAAAAAGTTCCAGTGCCCACCATCCGCGGGTAGATACCATTCGAAAAATTGCATTATAGTTCTATTCATTTAAGTCAACTCCTTTTACTTGTCAATTGACAATTTAAGTGCTAATTTAATATTTACCCTTCTATATTATACAACTTTTTATACAAAAAATTTATAGTAGCCAATTTATACATAAAATATAAATTGGCTACTAAGCAAACCCTAATTCAATTTTCATTTCACTAATATTAATCTTTCCCTTCCATTGCAGTTCTACCAATTACATTAACACTAATCTTAAATCATTTTAGTTGACTATAATTAAAACAATTGGGATACCGTACTTATTTCTTGAATCTTGAATCTTGAATCTTGAATCTTGAATCTTGAATCTTAAACTTTTTCAAACCCTTACAACTTCTTAAATCAAAAATCATTTTATAACCTAGATTTGTGAATTAGGATTTGCGGGAAGAATTTTCTTCTTCTTGTGTATATAATACCATAGAAAAACAAGGTTGTAAAGATATATTTTGAATATTCAGAAAATATTTTTATGCAATTTAAGAATCAATTATATTCCTTCTCTTTTAAAAATTGATTTAATCTTAAATTTATATTAGAATGTAATTAATAGCTTGTACTGCTTATTCAAATAAGTCAAAGCAAATAAATTATTAAAAGGAGGACCTAAATGGTTAAAAACATAATTTTCGATATTGGAAATGTATTATTACAATTTAAACCTGTAGATTACCTTAAAGTAATTTTTAATGATGATAAAATTGAAACCCTTGTTTATAAAGAAGTTTTTCAAAGTAAGGAGTGGATTCATCTGGATAGAGGAACATTAACTCAAGATGAGGCTCTAAAAGCAATATCACAAAGAAACCCTAATTACAAAGTACATATTAAGAAATGCATGGATAATTGGATAGACATACTTACACCTATTGAAGGTACAGTACAAATTGTGAATGGACTAAAAAAAAATGGTTATAAACTATATCTCCTTTCGAATTTTCATTCATTAGCCTTTGAAAATATTTGTTCAAAGTATGATTTTTTTAAATATTTTGATGGAAGCATAATATCCTATAAAGAAAATCTTCTAAAGCCTGAAACCGAAATATATACTAAACTTTTAGATACCTATGGTCTAAAGGCGAAAGAATGTTTATTTATAGATGATACCTTGTTAAATATAGAGGTAGCAGATAGACTTGGTTTTAATACCATTCATTTTGACAATTACGAAACATTGAAAGAAGACATACATAAATTTATTTAAATTCCCCCCTTTGGTGCCACCCACGTGGCAAGTGGCAAGTTTGTTTTTTTTAAATCCCCCCTTAAAATCTTGTTTTTTAACGTATATAAAAGGGTATAGTTATATTCTAAGAATCATTACAATTGAGAAAGGAATAATATAGTGAATAATGTTATACTTGAAACAGAAGTACTTAGAGAAAAATTAGAAAACCTTATTACGTTAAAAGGCATAACTCATATTGAAGTATTAAAATTAAGTCGAAAATTAGACAAATATATATTAATGTATTATTCAGAAAAGCCATATAACGAAATATATACTAATAAATAGAAAGGCTGGTACATTAAATGAGACAATTAAAATTTAGAGCTTGGGAAAGTAGCAAACATCAGATGCATAAACTACAAGGCATGACTTTTGATGCAAAAAGTTCCATTCCATCTGACCTAAAGCTTCCTGGTTTACCTTGGAGACCCCTTCAAGAATATGAATTGCTACAATGGGTATATTTATCCGATAAAAATGGAGTTGACGTATACGAAGGCGATTATATTGAAATTTCATCCATTATTTACAACGTAGTTTGGGATGAAATCATAGTGAATTTTCAACTTCAAGAGTTAAAAAGCACTTCAACTCGTAGTATTATGGATGTAACACTAGGAGATATAGTTGGGAATAAATTTGAAAATAAAGATTTAAACAATAAATCCTCTTTCTAATTTCTTTTATCATTCTATTTTGCACCCCTTCAATTTTGCATTATTCTATCTTATTCAAATAAATAATTCTCAATCTTATTCTTTTTATGGGATAAAAAATCTGCAATAAAAAACACAGATATATTAATTAAAATAAATATCACTCCTAAAACCGCTGCATTTCCCGTATCACCGCTACTTATATACGGATACAGCATAGAAGATAAGGTCTGCACATTGCCTCCCCCTATTAGAAAGGTTGAAAAATATTCTGAGAAGGAAATAAGAAATCCAATAGAAAAAGATAGATATATTCCAGGAGCTAAAAGCGGAAGTAATATCTTTGAGTATATCTTTGTTTGCTTGCATCCCATGGTTCTGGCTACATTCTCCATATCGGGGTTAATGCCCTTGAAAAAGGATATAAAAATATTTGTAGAATAAGGCACGCAGATAAGCATATGAGTAAGTACTACCCCAGTAAAGCTATTAATCAAATGGAGTTTTATCATCATCAAATGAACACCCATAAACAGCGCGATGGAGGGTATAAATAGTGGCGTCGAAAAAAATATTTTTATAAATCTATCCCCAAAAAATTTATATTTAACTATTGCCCTCGCTGTCATTATTCCTACTAGTGTAGCCATCAATGCAGTTAGCGTTCCAATGACAATACTATTTAATACACTTAAATATAACTGAGAATTTCCCAGTATAGTGTTTTTCCACAATCCCAGGGTGAATTTTTCTGGAAACAAAAGTGGATATCGGTAGTATGAAAAAATAGAAAGTAGCAATACCAGCATCATAGGAAATAAAATAATAATGGCTGTTAGCAGTAAAATTAATTTCTTCATGACCTCCTCCCCTTAATCAAAATTTTTAATATCATAGCATATACACCTACAATTGTGATTCCAAGTATAAGCAGAATTACGTTCATTGCCATGCCTTTTGGAAGCACACTGAGATCAGGATTAATGAACAAGCTATAAAGTCTTGATGACAGAGATACTGGTGAAATGCTTCCTAACAGATATGGGACCTCAAAGGAGCCTAGTGCATATGCAAATACAATACAGGATGACCATATTATTGCTCCGCAGCTTAGAGGCATATAAATTTTGCGTAGAATAGTGAGTCCACTAGCACTCAAAGATTTTGCAACATCTTCATATGTGCTGCTGATTTTGGACATGACATTAAGTACAAATAACGCTATAAAGGGTGTCCCTTTGAAAACATACACCCATATTATACCCAGTCCCCTCCTGTCAAAAATAAGTTCTGGAAAGCTTTTCAACTCCTTAAGTACTCCTATATTGTACATAAGCCTAGAAACAAATCCTGTTTGACTTAAAGTTAGCATTGCTAGAAAAACCACATACAGATAGGGAATAATCATGCCCATTTGCAAGGTTTTCTTAACTATAACCTTGACATGTGAATTTCTTGAGGTAACAAAACAGTAGGCAATGATGATTCCAAGAAAAGTAGATAGAATTGTCGCCGTGCCAGCTATATAGATAGAGTACATCATATCTCTAAGGAAGCCATTTTGCCTAAAAATTTCACTGTAGCTATCCAGGTTAAAAGTATTAAATCCTAAAACAGGAATATAACCCATACTTTCCTTTACAGTTTCTATAAGTCCACCACCAATAAGCAGAATATACAGTATCAAAATAGGTGATAAAAGTGCATAGGGTGTAATCCTCTTAAAATGCATTATTTCCCTCCAATTTCGCTTATCCATATTTCCTTGATCCAGTCGATATATTGGGATTTCATTTCTGGAAGTCTATGCTGCGATAGTTCTTTAATAGAAAGTCTACCCGGACCCGCCTCTGCAGCTTTAAGTTCCGTATTTTGATCATCACTTAGCTTGCTTACATCTACGGCTGGCATATCTCCCCAGACTTTTGTTTTCAATTTTTCTATTTGAGCTTTTGGACTTTGCAGAAAATCAATTACAAGTAGTGCAGCTGCCTTGTTTGGCGAATTATAAGGCACCGCAAGGTAATGCGAATTTCCTATAGTTCCTGTATCAAAAACAAAGCTTTTTACTGTTTCCGGATATTCGCCTTTTTTTACAAGCCCTGCGGTTTTACCTATTTCAAAGCCCATAGTCATGTCAATTTCACCATTTTTGAAAAGTTCATCCTGCTGGGCCTGAGTTGCTGGTAATGCCTTTCCTTCTCTCCACAAATACTTGTTCATTTCCTTAAAGTAAGCAACTACTGGCTTTGAAATCTGTTGGAACTCATCCTTAGACATATCCTCTTGGAAAACACCGCTTTTTCCCGTAAGCTCATAGTAGGCAGTCCTTACAAAGGAAACTCCTACAAAATCATCGGGAATCTTTGGATAAGTAAATTTACCTGGATTCTTTTTAACCCACTGCATTAATTCCTTGAAGCTTTTTGGTGGGTCAGGAACTACTTTAGAATCATAAGTCAATACAAGTTGCGCCCTACCCCAGATGGCTTCAGATCCTTCTATAGGAATACCAGTATCAAACTTTAGGTCATCTGCATTATCATCATAATACTTCTTTAGATTTGGTAAAAGTTCAGTGAAGGGTCCCCATATAAGCCCGCCTTGCTTAGCAGTCCTAAAATTTTCTCCGTTAATCCATAGCAGATCTGCTGTCCCTTGATTTACGCTACCTTTTTTCTCATTTAGAAGTTTTGTGATAAACTCAGGTGCATTCATAGGCACCCTTTTAAGTGTTATTCCGTACATGTCCTTCACATTTTGAGTAACAAAGCCGTCCATGTATTTGTTGATGCTATCATTCCCCCCCCACATTAAAATCGTGGCTTCTTTGTTTTTACCTTGATTCTCTACATTTTCCCATGAAGTGAATTTTTCCTGGGTACTACTTAAGGATTTATTGGAAGAACACCCTGAAAGCATGACAAGAACAAGGAATATTACTGAAATTTTTCTAATTCTCATGGTTTTCTCTCCCTGATGTTTTACTATATTTAATTACTTTGTGAAATCTTATAATTCCTGTGAAAAATATAATACCGTTGAATAGCATAAGTATTATGGTGATGTGATTTGTAAATATTAACATTAGTGAAAACACTATAAATGTTTCAGTCCGTTCTGCTATTCCAGTATCATAATGCATGCTTTTTTCAGAAGCATTCTTAAATAATGCTCCAGCTACAATGAATGTTGTAAAATTGAAAATTACTGAAATATAGAACAAAATGTAGGCAATGTAATTTGCGGGAGCAAGGATGGTGAAGCCAAGAATAATAAAAGCTTCTACCATCCTGTCAAAAATAAGATCCATGTAAGCTCCTTGCGGGGAAGATTTGCCTGTAAGCCTTGCAACACTTCCATCTAGAGCATCCAAAAGACCGGAAATCCATAATAAAATTAGGGCTACTATGGGTTTATTAAATCCTATAAATATAGCCGAAAACAAACCTATAGCAAAAGCTACTATTGTTATGGCATTGGGTTTGATTTTTAAACTAACTAAAATTCTCGCCAGAAAATTAAACATAGGCTCAAATCTTCCACGCCATCTAGTATCAATCATTTTAACGCCACCTTTTAAACAATTCTTATAACAATGGAACCATAAATATCCTTTGTAAGAGTTCCATTTATCTTAAAAAAATTAATTTTATAAGTTTATTCTGCCACTCTTTAAATGAGTTTTTTAAAACCTTCAGAGATGCAAACTTAAAAATTTCTGCTTCTGTTGGGTAAGAAAATATCATGTTCAGATAGGTTGTTGCCTTTAGTTTTTTCTTAATTGCCAAGGTAGCTAAAGGAATTGTCTCCCCAGCTTTTTCTCCTACCAATGTAGCCCCAATTATTTTTCCTGTCTTTCCCAAGATAAGTTTTAAAAACCCAATTCTATCATTTTCTGTTTTAGCTCTATCTATTTCATCAAGAGGAACTACAATAGCTTCTCCAAATAGTCCTATTTTTTTTGCCATAGGCTCTGTATATCCCACATGTGCCACTTCCGGCTTAGTATATGTTGTCCAGGGTACTGCGGAATAATCAACCTTTGAACCAAGGTGAAAAATAATATTTCTAATTACAATACCTGCTTGATATCCTGCCATATGTGTAAATTGATAAGGACCTGCTGCATCTCCACAAGCATATATATTATTTATATTTGTTTGAAGTTTCTTGTTAACTACAACAAAACCTCTTTCAGTTAATTCTACTTTAGCTTTTTCAAGTCCCAGTCCGTAGGTAACAGGTCTTCTTCCTAATGATACAAGTATATTATCCCCAGTTATTTCCTGGATTTTACCTCCCCTTTCAATTACCACAGTTATATTTTCACTACTCTTTTTAACCTCTATAATTTTTGATTCTAACTTTAAATCAATTCCATCCTCAATGAATACCTTTTCCATTAAAGGGCCAACCTGTGCATCATCTTTTCCAAACAAACTAGTGTTCCTATCAATAATTGTTACTTTTGAACCTAGGTGTCTAAAACCCTGACCTAGCTCTAGACCTATTGGTCCACCACCTAGAATGACTAGATGTTTTGGTAATTTTTTTAATTCAAATATATTTCTGTTAGTTAAATATGAGACATCTTCTAATCCTTTAATTTTAGGAACAACTGGTTCAGATCCAGTAGCAATAACAATAGATTTTGAAGTAATTATTCTTTTTCCTACTTTAATAGTATGTCTATCTATCAGTTCTCCCTGCCCAGTGATTACATCCACTCCAAGACTTTCATATCTTTCTCTTGAATCATGTGGCTCTATTTCCTTTATCACAGATTTTACTCTTTCCATTATATCAGCTAAATCCACTTCCTTTATAGTAGATTCCAAGCCAAACTTCTTTGATTCTCTTATATCCTTCGCTAAATGAGCGCACTTTAAAAATGCCTTACTTGGCACGCAGCCAGCATTAAGACAATCCCCACCCATCTTTTCTCTTTCAATAAGCGCAACCTTTGCACCAAGGGTTGCTGCCCCAGAAGCCACAACGAGTCCTGCACTTCCCGCTCCAATAACAATAATATGATAATCATACTTCATGATTTATACTCTCCTTATAATTTTGTCCATTTATTTTTTAATGATTCACCTAATATAGTGCCAACTCTATAGACATGTGTCCATAATTGCTTTTACAGTTTTACTAGTTATCATATCTTTTCTTACGCCAATTCCAAGTATCATAATATACCTTCTTCCACTGAATTGTTTTTACCTTGACCCAAACACTTTTGACACTTCAATTAATGATTCTGCTTTCATATTTGGTTTAAATGATAAGGTTTCTTTATTAAGAAATATACTTACCATAAGATTACACTACAATATCATTATATAGTCATCATCTCATAAACACCAGTAATAGTATGTGAAATACCTTACATACGCTTTAATTTCTTATTAAGATAATGAATATATGAAATCCTTGTAGAAATTTACTTTATAGCAAGAATTAGATTTTCACATAATATAATAGTGAGTAAAATTTTAAGTAGAGGTGTAATAATGGAGTATGGTCCCATGTATAGAACGGAAGAAGCGTAAAAACAATGACCAATACTGTTGCCGCAGTATTGGTCATTGTTAGTTAATTTTGCATTTCAACGTTAATTTATAGATTACTCCACTTGCGTTATAAGTCTCCTCATAACATCTCTTAATTTCACTTCAAAAATATCTTCAGGGGCTATGATTATAACTAATTTTATTGTATTATCCGATTTATCCCATTCGTAAGATTTAATATCCATAATAGCACCATCTGGAACATATTCTTCAATGTCCATTGCTATTTCTTCCGCCAGTGAAAGATATTCTTCAAATAATTCATCTTCTGTTAATTCATTTATGTTACAGTCTTCTTCCATTAAGTCATTTAAGGCATTTATTGTTACACTTAAATTGAAAGCTAATGTGTCATCTCTCTTTGAACCTTTACTCATGTCTTTAAGAACTTTAAATTCGGTGTTCCCTTCAATTGTTTTTTTTAACTCATTGCTGTCTATCATTTCATTGTTAAATTCTACGTACATATTTATATCTCCTTTTAGTGCCACCCACGTGGCAAGTGGCATCTTTTTATATTATTTTATTTCTAGTTATCAACTTACTTATAGTTGAAGGTGCTGCATTAAGGAAATCTGCTATTTCTTTCAAAGAATAACATTGTTCTAACGCACCTTTTATAATTCCAATCTTGATGGGCGTAAATACGGGTTTCCTATTTCCATTTCTAATACCAAGAAGCTCACTTTCATCAACATTTAGATTCATAATTATTTCATCTAAAGTAGTACGATTTAATTTCTCTAAAGTACAGTTTTCTTTGTTACTATTTAAAAATGGTGTTTCTTTGATATTTAATTCTTGCTTTATTATTGCATAATCTTTGTCATTATCATTTTCATAACCTATTGAACCAACCAGTTTTAAATATTTTTCAACAGCCGATTTTCTTGAATTTCCTAGCATACTTAATATAAAATCTATATTAACATGAGATTTCACGTAATTATTATAAAAATAATGACTACTCCATCTATATTCATTTATATCATTACATATATGTGCCTTCACAGGATTTCTATGGATATACCGTAAAAGCCAGATTAAATAAGCGTCTGTCTCAACTAATTTACATTTATATCTACTATCAAATGCATGTCCTGTTCTATCTAATTTTTCATTTACATATTTACCCAATAGATTATTAATGAAAAACATAATAGTACTTATATCTGTCTTATTAGTCTTTATTAAAAAATGATAATGATTATCCATAATCACATATGCAAGAAGCTCATAGTCAAATTTCTTATTATACTCTTTTAGATATTTCAAAATGAAAGTTTTTATATTATCATCTTCAAATATAAACTCTTTGTTATTTCCTCTCTGATAAATGTGATAAACTGCACCTTCATATATAACCATGTTCTTCCTTGGCATTTTAGTTCACTCCCATATACTTTTTATCTAAAATATTAACATCTAGACAAAAAAATATACACTGATGCAAGTGATAAATTACAACTTGCCACTTGCCACTTGCCACGTGGGTGGCACCACTTAAAATCTGAAAAGATCGAGCAGTTCCCCTTTTGTAAGTTTTCCTAAAACATTACTATTTTTAAGTTCCCCTGTAATTACACTGTCTATTAAATCTTTTTTATCCTCTTGAAGAAGAATTATTTTTTCTTCTATGGTTCCCTTTGCTACTAACTTAATTACTTCTACTACATTTCTCTGGCCAATCCTATGAGCTCTATCGGTTGCTTGCTCCTCTACTGCAGGATTCCACCAAGGGTCAAAATGAATAACTAGATTTGCCGAGGTTAAGTTAAGACCTGTTCCCCCTGCCTTTAATGGAGCTTTCACGGAAACTCCTTAGCTCCTGTGATTACTCATTTTTAGCATCATTAATTTTTGTTGATTCCCCCACTTTTTTCGCATAAAACACTTGACAAGTCTGTAAAATTTTGCGGTCCTCCTCCTAAAGACATGTTTTA
>NZ_JAENWM010000116.1 GCF_016650035.1 Clostridium sp. | reverse complement strand
TTTCTTTTTTAAAAAAGTAAAGCACGCGGTAGGTCTGTTAAGCTTACCCAAAATCATACTTTTACAAAAGCAAAGCACCAACAATTAGTTGGTGCTAATGTTTCACATGATTTGGGACATTTTCAAAAATGCTTGACACTACTTTAAATTAATTGCCTGAGTTAAGTTCTAGTTTAAACCTTTACAAATTAAATGGCATTTTGCCTTTATTCATAGTATATACTTTAGTATAGTTAATATTTATTGTAAATTTATATGTTATCTCGAAATACAAAAGGAGTGGTCTTCTATGAATCTAAAATCAGCATTTAGCCATATAAAACTAAAAAGTAAATTCATTCTCTTATTTATAATTTTAAACTTAACAATCTCAACTATAATGATCTATTCTATTATTAACACTTTTAATAATGAAGAAGTTAAAACTTCTACTATTATTACAGAAAGAATATCAAAAATATCTGAACTTTCTACAATAAAATATAACTATGCTAATATAATAGTTCTAAAAAACACTAAAAAATTTAAAGATTTTTCTATTCCATTTACACAAAAGTCATTTTTTATAAAATATAGCGGATATATTAAAGCTGGAGTAGATTTAGAAGGCTTAAAAGTTCTTGTTAATGGGAGAAAAATTACTATAACATTAAAAAAGTCTAAAATTATTGACAATGTAATCGATAATGAAGATTTATTCGTATATGATGAAAAATCCTCAATGTTTAATAAACTTAGTATGCAGGATATTATAAATGAAATATGCAATGAAAAGAAAAAGACTGAAGTGGAGCTTTTAAAAAAAGGATTTTTAGATGAAGCTAACAATAATGCCAAATTACTTTTACGTGGCATTTTATTAGATATGGGATTTGAAAATGTAACAATAGTTTTTAAATAAATAAACTTGAAATAGTTAAAAGCAGAAAACATTATTTTTCTGCTTTTAACTATTTCATTTTATATAATTAACATTCTAACATAATACAATTATTTTACTCATTTTATTATATTCCACCAAACTTATAAATTAAAAGCTCCCGGAAGAACCACCGCCACTTGATGAGCCTCCTCCAAATCCTCCAAATCCACCACCATTACCACCATTTCTACCATTTCTTCCGCCTCGTCCAAAAATTGCACTCCAAAATAGCACTTTAATCATAAATCTCGTTACTCTTCCCCTATTAAAAATAAAATCAAGAAGCATTATCAAAATAACTCCTATTATTAAGATTCCATTCCCTCTTTTAGGTGCATTTGAATTTTTTGTACTATCTGTATATTGGGGAACATTAATATTTTTGTCTAGTGTTACTGCATATTCTTTAGCTATATTATCAGATAAAACTGAATATGCCTCCCTGATTCCCTGTCCATATTGGTTTTGTTTAAACTTAGGTACTGCAATTTCATTCATGACTCTTGAAGAGTATATATCGGTAATAGCTCCCTCTAGACCTGTACCCACCTCAACTCTCCACTTTCTATCAGTAGTTGATAACAAAATTAACAGCCCGTTATTTTTATCTTTTTGTCCAATACCCCACTCTCTAAATATGCCATTGGCATATGATTCTATAGATTCACCCTGAAGTGTATCTATAACAACCACAATAGCCTCTGCTCCTGTTTTATCTTCTAATTCCTTACCTACTGACATAATATATTGTGCAGAGTCAGCATCTATCTCTCCCACATAATCATTAATATATTTTGATGCTGTAGCCCTAGGAAATTTAACCTCTGCATTTACCAAGTTCATAGATATTATTGAGCTTAATATAAGTGTACATAACATAATACTTAAAATTTTACTAACAGCCTTTATTAAATAATTTTTCATTTTTAACTACTCCTATTTACTAAAGTCAACCTTGGGCAATTCTTTTGCAGATTCACTAGCTTTATAATACTCTTTTTCTTCGAACCTAAAAGTTCCTGCAATAATAGAACCGGGGAATTTTTTAATTGTAGTGTTATAATTATCAACACTTTTATTATAATCCTGCCTTGCTGTACCTATTCTATTTTCTGTACCTTCTAGCGATACGGTCAAATCTCTGAAATTCTGACTAGATTTTAACTCTGGGTATCTTTCTACCACTACTAATAGCCTTGATAGCGCGGTACCAAGTTCACTATCCGCCTCCGCTTTATCACCCACGGTTTTTGCACCAGAAAGTTTAGCCCTGGCCTCCGCTATTTGTATAAATATTTCTTTTTCTTGAGATGCATATCCTTTTACTGTTTCAACCAAATTAGGAATTAAATCTGACCTTCTTTGGAGTTGTGTGTCTATATTCCCTTCTGAGACTTTTACATTTTGATCTAAACTAACCATCTTATTGTAGCCTCCAACAATAGGCATTGTTATAACTAAAAACACTGCAACAACGATGGCAACGGTCCTTTGTGTTTTATTCATATCTATACCACCTTTCTATTTTATATAATATATTTACTACTTAATTCAGCTAATAATCAATTCAATCTCATCCTTATAATATATTTATGAATTTTATAAGGATACTATACTAATTTGCTATTTATTGTTTAAAATTATGTACTATCTGAAAATTTTTATTCTAATATAATCAGAAAAGATGATTTCTGATTAAAATGAATTGCCCAATGTCTACTTGACAGGGTGCATTTCAAAATACAGAAATCATCTTTTTATGTTTTATTATTAATAATATCAAAGGTTTTTCTTATATATTCTTCTGTTTTATAATTTCCAAGTTTTTTATTCATTCTCCTTAGAAGTCCATTTAAATCTATTAATTCATCTAAACTTATATCTTTCAATTCTTCAAAAATCAACATACTTTTTTGATTTTTATTAAAATCGTCAATTATAAGTCTCTCACCATATTCTGTTATATCTAAGTAAAGGGCATTTTTGATTGCTGCTTTTTCTTTATAAATAAAATTTTTACTAATTAAATTTTTTACTATTACATGAACTGTAGATGGTGACCAAAAGCTAATTTCACTTAATTCACTTGATGTTAAACCTTTAAATGCATCAATTATCCATAGTGCCCTTAGTTGAGCATAAGTCACATTAAACTGCTTAAGTGGTTCATTGTGATTACTTTTAACCGTTAATATAAATGTTCTTAAAAGATTATATATACTAATTGTCTTTTTTATTATACTAACTTTATTTTCATCAAAATCTGCTAAATCAATCTTTAAGTTCATTTCATTAATCTTATCAATATATTCAAAAATAAATTCTTTATTTTCTTTTATTATAATTTTAGTGAAAATCTCTATAATAAAATCTAATTCACTATGTGAAAATAAACCTATTAAGTCAAAAAGGTAGAATTTTTTTCCCTTATCTTGTTTATTTATATTAATAAAATATTTACCCATTTCTGTTAATTGAAGTTTATATAACTTTTTATTTATAGTTTCTTCTTTAAATATCAACTTTTTATCTATTAAAATTTTAATCATATTACTAACTGTAGGTGAAGACCAACATCCAATTCTTGCAACGTTACTAAGTGAAATTCCTGGAAATGATTTAATTATCCACAGAACTCTTAGTTGTGGCAGCGTTATACCCGAAGTTTCTACCATCCTTGCGTAATTAGATTCAATTTTTAAAAAAGCGTATCTTGCTAGATTATATAACGAATGTATATTAAATAAATGCTCATTTTGTTCCATAAAATATCCCCTTAGATGATAGTTAGCATCTATATAAATTATTATTATTTTTATTTACCTTGCTATCATTCAATAAATTGTATCAAAAATGTTCCACCAAATCAACAAAAGAATGTTATCTTTTTATTTTACATTGTTTTAAAAAAATATATTTTTATTATAATACAATATTCTATAATAATGTATTATAATACTAAGTATAGCTTATATATTATATAAGCTATACAAATAAAATTAAAACAGTTATAAAGGAGAGTCAAGAATGATAATTTCTAGTGAATCATCTATTGATACTATAGCAGAAGATTTGAGATATGTTAAGCTACTAGCTAGTAAGTACCCTACAATTCCAGATGCTTGTACTGAAATTATAAATCTGCAAGCTATCCTAAATTTACCTAAGGGAACTGAACATTTTCTCACAGATATTCACGGTGAATATGAATCCTTTAATCATGTTCTTAGGAATGCTTCTGGTGTAATAAAACGAAAGATTAATGATATCTTTGGTACTTCTCTTAGAGAAACTGAAAAAAAAGAACTAGCAACCGTTATTTACTATCCTGAACAAAAATTAGATATAGCACTTAGAGAAGAATATGATATAGAAGATTGGTACAAAATCACACTTCATAAACTCATTAAAATTTGTAGGACAGTCTCCTCTAAATATACTAGATCTAAAGTCAGAAAAGCGCTGCCTCCAGATTTCTCTTATATTATCGAAGAATTACTCCATGAACAACAACACACTTTTAATAAACAGGAATATTACAACGAAATTATTCAGACCATAATTAAAACTGGTAGAGCTAAAGAATTTATAGTTGCAATTGCATACCTAATTCAAAGACTAACTGTAGATAGACTTCATATTTTAGGAGACATTTATGACCGAGGTCCTGGAGCGCATATAATCTTAGATACTCTTATGAAATACCACTCTATTGATATACAGTGGGGTAATCACGACATACTTTGGATGGGCGCCGCTGCAGGGTCTGAAAGTTGCATTGCAAATGTTCTTCGCATTTCAACAAGGTATGCAAATTTAGAAACTATCGAAGAAGGTTATGGTATTAACTTATTACCTCTAGCAACTTTTGCTTTAGATTTTTATGGTAATGACCCCTGCAAATCTTTTAAACCAAAAGTTCTTACAGAAAATAATTATAGAGAAAAAGACCTTAGTTTAATGTCACAAATGCATAAAGCAATTTCGATAATTCAATTTAAACTTGAGGGTCAAGTAATAAAAAGACGCCCTCATTATGAAATGAAAGATAGACTACTGCTTAGCGAAATAGACTATGAAAAGGGTTGCATAAATATTGACGGAAAAGAATACAGACTAAATGATACAAATTTCCCTACTATAGACCCAACTGACCCTTATACATTAACTGAAGACGAAAGAGGACTTATTGACAAACTTAAATCTTCTTTTTCAAACAGCGAAAAGCTCCAAAAACATATACGTTTTTTGTATTCTAAAGGTAATATGTATTTAAAGTACAACTCTAATTTGCTTTATCATGGTTGCATAGCATTAAATCAAGATGGTAGTTTTAAAAAAATAAAAATAGATAATGTTACTTATAGTGGAAAATCCTATATCGATAGAACTGAACAAGTAGCAAGAGAAGCTTATTTTGGCAAAACTGATTCAGAATCTAAACTTTATGCTTTAGACACCATATGGTATTTGTGGTGTGGTTCCAACTCGCCCTTATTTGGTAAGGATAAAATGACTACCTTTGAGAGATATTTCATAGATGACAAAAGTACTCATAAAGAAATTAAAAATCCATACTATAAATATAGAGATGATGAAACAATATGCAACAATATATTAACTGAATTCGACTTGGACATAAATAATTCGCATATTATAAATGGTCATGTTCCTGTAAAGACTACTCAAGGTGAGAGTCCTATAAAAGCTAATGGCAAACTTTTAGTTATTGATGGAGGCTTTTCTAAAGCTTACCAACCAGAAACAGGAATAGCAGGGTATACCCTTATTTATAATTCCTATGGACTACTTTTAGCATCCCATGCTCCATTTGAATCTAGGCAAAAAGCTATCGAAGAAGGTAAAGATATCTTATCGTCTACTATAGTCTTAGAAACCTCTACAAATCGAAAACGTGTAATAGATACGGATGTGGGCCTTGAAATCAAGGAACAAATTAAAGATTTAGAGTTACTCCTTACAGCCTATAGAAAAGGACTTATTAAAGAGCAAAGGTAATATTCATAAGACTTTTAAAAACCACTTGGGAGTTCCCAAGTGGTTTTATTTATTACATATATTAAAGTTTATTCAGTAAGTGTTAAATCTATTTCTATTGTTTTTCCATCCCTAACTAATTCTACTTTAACTATATCACCAGCATTATGAGTATTTTTCAAAGCATTTAATTCATCTACAGTTTTAACCTCTTTACCATCAAACCCTGTGATAACATCCTTAGATCTAATACCATATTTTTCTGCTGCACTGTCCTTTTGAACTTGCCTAACTAGTACTCCAACTGGCAAATTATATTTTTCTGGAATATCCTGAGTAATTACTTCGCAAGTAATACCTATAGTAAGAACTTGCTTGGTTAAACTATCCATTTTAGGGCTTACTGTATTAATTGGTATTGCAAAACCTAATCCTTCTACGCCAACCTGTTGCTGACTCATTGTAGAACTTATTTTCGCAGTATTTATTCCTATAACTTGACCCTTAGTATTCACTAGTGGTCCACCACTATTACCAGGATTAATAGCTGCGTCTGTTTGAATAAATTTCAATTCTTTATTTTCAATGCTTACTTGTCTATTAACCGCACTAACAATGCCTGTAGTAACAGATCCTATAAGCTCTTTCCCTAGCGGATTACCTATTGCTACTACTGCTTCCCCTACTTCAAGATCATCGGAATCTCCAAATTCAGCCACACCTGGAATTTTAGTATTATCAGGAAGTTTAATTACAGCTACATCAGCTGCTTCATCGAAGTTTACTACTTTTGCTGAAACTTCATTTCCATCACTAAGCATAACTTTAATACTTTGCGCTCCACTTATAACATGATAATTCGTCAAAATTTCTCCAGTTTCACTAAATATCATTCCAGTTCCTACCCCTTCACCGGAAGAACTTTGGGAAGAAATTGCAACTACTGCAGGGCTTACTTTTTTTACAATTTCAGGTACACTTAAATTTTCTGTCGTACTTGTAGTAATAAGCTTTGCACTTGAATCGCTAGAGCTTTTTGTAGTAGCCGCTTTAGGTACACTAGTATTATTTGTACTATTTGTATTTTTCATCATATTCATTGTAACAATACCAGATCCTATACCTCCAAGTGTAGAACATATTGCACCTACTATTATGTAGGACATTATTCTATTTCTCATACCGCCTTTATTCTTTTTCACTTTTTCTTGGCTTACTTCTGTATAATTATTATTTTCTAATCCAATAGGTGCTGTTTCACTTTGTTCTTCTTTAAACCCGCACCCAGGTGCATCTTCAATAATATTTTCATTAACTCCACCTGTTTCATTTGAATAACTCATATTCAAATGAGCATTGTTATTCTCATAGCTAATTGTATTTTCGTCTATTTGGTCTATTGGGTCTATTTCGTCTATTTCGTTTGTTTCATTTGTTTTATTATTATCCATATTTTCATTCATATTTTTTTCCTCCTTTTATTGCGAACTCCATAACCGTTATTAACTTTTAATTTAACCTTTTGTTTTATCATTAATTATATATTAATACATTTGTGTTACAGTTTAGTGTCAAATTTATTAACAAACCTTTAACTAATTAACAATTAATTTAAGATATGTTAGATATTTTTTTCAATTAACACTATAAAATTGGCTTATCTGTTTAAGATAAGCCAATAAGTTTTTACATATATACTAATTAAAATTATATGATATTATTTACTAGCATATAACTTAACTATATTGAGTATTACTTCAACAGCTTTTTCCATGGCATATGTAGGAATGAATTCATATTTACCATGAAAATTTTGTCCACCTGTGAATATGTTTGGTGTAGGAAGCCCCATAAATGAAAGCCTTGCTCCATCAGTACCCCCTCTAATAGGTACCATTATAGGATTTATTCCCACTTCTTTCATAGCCAAAAATGCGGTATCTACAATATGTTTAACTGGTTCTATTTTTTCTTTCATATTAAAATATTGATCTACAAGTTCTATTTCAACTGTGCCACTTCCATATTTAGTGTTTAATTTATCTACTACGTTTTTTATAAATATCTTTCTATTTTCGAAGCTTTCACTATTAAAATCCCTTATAATGTATTGAAGTTTAGTCTCTTCAACTTCACCATTAATACTGGTCAGATGATAGAATCCTTCATAACCTTCTGTAGCACTCGGTGTTTCGTTTTGCGGTAGAGAGCACATCAATTCATTTGCTATAAGTGCAGAATGAACCATCTTTCCTTTTGCTGAGCCCGGATGAACATTTCGTCCATGGATATATATTTTTACTCCTGCAGCATTAAAATTTTCGTACTCTAATTCTCCAATAGTTCCACCATCCATAGTGTATGCAAAATCCGCTCCAAATTTTTTCACATCAAATAAGTCTGCGCCACGCCCTACCTCTTCGTCTGGTGTAAACCCAATACAAACTATACCGTGTTGCGTTTTAGGATTATCCATTAAATATTCTGCAGCTGCCATAATCTCAGCAACTCCAGCTTTATCATCAGCCCCAAGTAAGGTAGTTCCATCTGTTGTTATAAGAGTCTTTCCTATGTAATCCTTTAATTCAGGAAAATCTTTTGGAGATAGTACTATGTTGCTCTCCTCATTGAAAATTATGTCTTCTCCATCATAATTTTCAATAAATTTAGGTTTAACATTTTCGCCTGACATATCTGGAGCAGTATCCATATGTGCTATAAATCCTATAGTTGGCACAGCTTTTTCTATATTAGATGGAATAGTTGCCATAACGTATCCATTATCATCTACGCTAGCATTATTTATACCCATTGCCTTTAGTTCTGCTACTAATTCAGTGGCAAGTACCATTTGACCCTCTGTGCTTGGCACAGTTGTTGATTCCTCATCTGATTTAGTACTGTAACTTACATATTTTAAAAATTTTTCTACAACTTTTGACATATGATCATCTCCTCATTTACAATTAAGTCGTCTTTAAAAAATTATCAATTAATTTTTCCGCCATTCTTTTTTGCATATTTGCTTTATTAATAAGTAATAATACCATTAATATTAATTCTATTAACTCTCCATCCTCTTTTCCCATTTTTTTAATTTTAACCTTTATATATTCAGAATATTTATCTACATCAAGTTCAAACTCTTGGTTCTGAACTTCTTTTATATCTAAAAAATTGTTATATAAATTTTCTAATGAGATACTTGTATCTTTAGAGGCTTTTACATCAATAATAGAATTAAAAATTGTATTAATATCACTGATTGATATAGTCTGCTTTAAATTATAAATAAGAGTAAGTAATATCATGTGTTCGTTAGTATACTTTTTATTTTTTGCTGGCATCAAAACCTTACCTTTAGTATAGTTATTAATCATTGTTTTAGTAAGAATTTTATCTTCTTCATTTCTTTTAAGACTTGAAAGCTTTTCATCAAAAAAAGTAGTGACTTGATCCATATATAAATCTACACAAGGTATTTCCATTAAACTAACATCTTTTGCCCCTATGATCTCTTTCACTAATCCATCCAAAGTTTCCTTGTTATAATCCATTTATTTCACCTCCCTCTCATTATATAGTATAGATAGTAAGCGATGGAACAAACACCGTAATGTAAATTAACCTCCTGTTTGATATACTTTGATAAAGTAGTCGATGGGAGGTTTTATTTTGAGATCCACAGCTGAAGATCTGCTTCTCTGGGAGCAAATAATTAATAAAAGAAC
>NZ_JAENWM010000039.1 GCF_016650035.1 Clostridium sp. | reverse complement strand
GAGCGCTAATATACCTGCTTTTGAAAATAAAACTTTACTCATAATTACCACCTCTCACTATGTATTTAATTATACAAAAAAAGCACCTACAGCTCAAACACTTTTTTTCTAAGTGTCCAGTCTATAGGTACCAGTTTATTAATACATAGTTTTTTTTATTTGAAAAAATAATAGAAAAATGTAGAAAAAAGGTTATATATGTGGTAATATTAGCTTGAAAATACGTACATTATTATAAAATAGTTCTATAATGTTCGTCAATGTAAAAAAACGGATGTGGAGGACGACTTAAATATAATTAGAAAAAGTTTATTAGTGAAAACCATTTACATATATTGTTTTAAATTGTCCAAGTGATAACTTTGAAATAATTTAGATTTAGGAGGAAAGAAAATTGTTTACAATTAAAAATTATGTAGTAGTAGAAGAGTTAGCACAAGCATATGATTTAAATCAAAAGAAGAACAATGTTGTACTAGGCGGTATTGCTTGGCTTAAGATGGGTGAACGTAAAATTCAAACAGCTATTGATTTATCAAAATTAGGATTAGATAAGGTTGAAGAAGATGAAGAGTATTTTAAAATAGGTTGTATGTGTACATTAAGGGATATGGAAGTTAATAAATCATTAAACTCTTATTTTAATGGTGCTATATCAAGATCTTTAGTACATATAGTAGGAGTACAATTCAGAAATTGTGCAACTATCGGAGGAAGTATATATTCCCGATTTGGGTTTTCAGATATTTTAACATCTTTATTAGCATTAGACACTTATGTAGAGTTATATAATGTCGGAATTATTCCGTTATCAATTTTTAAAGATATGTCATATGATAATGATATTTTAGTAAGAATTATAATTAAGAAGGATCCAAGAAAAGTATCTTATTTAACACAAAGAATCACTGCTACTGATATTCCAATTCTTACTGTTGCAATTTCAAAGTCTTTAGATAAATGGACAATAGTATTAGGTGCTCGGCCTCAAAAGGCAATATTAGTAAATAAGACTGGAATAATTCTTAGTGAAAATCCAACTAAAGAAGAAATTGATTTTTTAGTAGAACATGTAATGAAAGAAGTGAAATTTCAAAGCAATATGAGGGGTAGCAAAGAATATAGACAAATTCTTGCTAGAGTATTTATAAATAGAGGAATAGAAGAAATTATGGGAGGCACTCATGAAAGTTAAATTATGGATAAACGATAAAATATTTGCAGACGATATACAAGTAGATACATTATTAATCGATTATTTAAGAAGTAAGGGATTTTACAGTGTAAAAAGGGGATGCGAAACTGCAAACTGTGGTTTATGTACTGTACATCTAGAAGGAAAGCCTATTTTATCATGTAGTACTCTTGTAATGAAAGCAAATGGATTACACGTAACAACTATTGAAGGGATGCAGTTGGAGGCAGAGGAGTTTGGTGCATTTATGGCAGATGAAGGAGCAGAACAATGCGGTTTCTGTAGCCCTGGATTTATTATGAATGTATTAGCTATGAAGAACGAATTAGTTAACCCAACTGAGCTCGCAATTAAGCAATATTTGTGTGGAAACTTATGCCGTTGCACAGGGTATATGGGTCAGCTAAGAGCAATTAAGAAATATTTAGAAGCTGCAAAGGAGGACTAAGGAATGAAATCAGTAAGTAAGGGAATAAGAAAAAAAGATGCTATGGCACTTGTAACTGGTAAGCCAGTATATACAGATGATATAGCACCAAATAACTGTTTAATAGTAAAGGTACTTAGAAGTCCACATGCACATGCATTAATAGAAGAAATTAATATAACTATAGCAAGCAAAGTGCCAGGTATTGAATGTATTTTAACATATCAAGATATGCCTAGCTCTAAATTTACTATGGCTGGACAGTCTTATCCTGAACCAAGCCCTTATGATAGATTAATTTTAGATAAAAGAATTAGATGTGTTGGCGAGCCTGTTGCAATAGTTGCTGGAACGGATGACAAATGTGTAGATAGAGCATTAAAGTTAATTAAAGTTAAATATGAAGTTTTAGAAGCACTATTAGATTTTAGAGAAGCTAAGGATAATAAAATTGTAGTGCATCCTGAAGACGACTTTAAATCATTGTGTGAAGTTGGAACAGATGCTAAGAGAAATCTTTGTTCAACTGGAGATTTTATATTTGGTGATGTTGAAGTAGAATTAAGTAAATGTGCTCATGTAATAGAGCAAACATATCATACTAAGGCTAATAGCCAAGCTATGATGGAAACATTTAGAACTTTTACTGAAATGGATGTTTACGGAAGATTAAATATTACAAGTTCAACACAAGTCCCATTCCACGTAAGACGTATTTTAGCTACCGCACTTGAAATACCAAAATCAAGCGTTAGAGTTATTAAACCAAGAATCGGTGGAGGATTTGGTGCTAAACAAAGTGTTGTATGTGAAGTTTTTCCTGCTATTGTAACTATGAAAACAGGAAAACCAGCTAAGATGATTTACACTCGCAAAGAGAGTATGACTTCTGGAAGTCCTAGACATGAAATGGAAATTAAGGTGCGGTTAGGTGCTGATGACAAGGGTGTTATAAAAGCTATCGATATGTATACATTATCTAATGCTGGAGCTTATGGTGAACATGGACCAACAACAGTAGGATTAACCAGTAATAAATCAATGCCATTATACAATGGTGCCAATGCTTATAAATTTGAATATGATGTTGTATATTCAAACACTATGGGTGCTGGAGCTTTTAGAGGATATGGAGCAACTCAAGGATTATTTGCTTTAGAAAGTGCAGTTAATGAATTAGCATCGAGGCTTAATATAGATCCTATTAAAATAAGAGAAATGAATATGGTAGCCGAGGGGCAAGTAATGCCCGCTTATTATAATGAAACACTTAATAGTTGTACATTAGATAAATGTTTAGCTAGAGCTAAGGAAATGATAGATTGGGATAATAAATATCCATGTAGAGATATGGGCAGCGGTAAGGTTAGGTCAGTTGGAGTGTCTATGGCTATGCAAGGTTCTGGTATATCTAACTTAGATACAGCAGCAGTTGAAATAAAATTAAATGATGATGGGTTCTATACATTAATGATAGGTGCAACTGATATGGGGACTGGTTGTGATACAATTTTAGCTCAAATGGCAGCAGAGTGTTTAGATTGCCATGTAGACAATATTGTTGTTCATGGAGTTGATACGGACCAATCTCCATATGATACAGGTTCTTATGCGTCAAGTACAACTTATATCACAGGTGGAGCTGTAATAAAGACTTGTGAAAAATTAAAGGCACAAATGATTGAAGAGGGTGCTAGATTATTAGAATGCCCAATTGGAAATGTAGAATTTTGCGGACAAAAGGTATTCTCTTTAAAAGATGATAAGAGCATTACATTAGTTGATTTAGCCAACGCAAGTTTGCTGGGTGGAAGTAAGAATCTAACAGCTAGTGAATCACATTACTCAAAGGTTTCACCACCACCATTCATGGTTGGAATTGTTGAAATTGAAATAGATAAATTAACTGGTAAGGTGGATATTATTGATTATGTTTCAGTTGTTGACTGTGGAACTGTAATCAATCCAAATCTTGCAAGAATTCAAGCAGAAGGTGGAATTGCACAAGGTATAGGAATGGCATTATACGAAGAAGTTTCATACGATGAAAAGGGAAGAATGAGAAATGATTCATTCCTGCAATATAAAATTCCAACTCGCCTTGATATAGGAAATATAAGAGTAGAATTTGAAAGTAGTTATGAGCCAACAGGTCCTTTTGGCGCTAAATCAATAGGGGAAATTGTAATCAATACTGCATCACCATCATTAGCTAATGCAGTATATAATGCAACAGGAGTTAATATAAGAACACTACCAATAACAGCAGAAAAAATAGTTATGGGGATGCTTGAAAACGAAAAATAATAACTTATTTTGTTAATATGAATACTAATCAAACTGATCTTGTAAATCAGCAACAGATATTGTCCGCTTCACTACTAATATCTGAAAGGTGCCTGTCACCTTTCAAAAATCGGAAATGAATTTTCAATTTTTGTTGCTCACAAAAGTTAAATTAGAGGAAGAGTTTTTTATGAGTTCTAATCAAAAGTCCTTATTATTTCAATATGATGGTATACCTTCAATGAAAGAATTTATACCCTTAGGCCTTCAACACGTTGTTGCTATGATTGTTGGGTGTGTTACACCGGCTCTTATAATTGCTGGAGTTGCAAATCTTACTGCTGCTGACAAAATTCTACTTGTACAATCCTCACTGTTTTTGCTGGTATAGCAACTTTAATTCAAATTTTTCCCCTGGGCAAGGTTATCGGTTCAAGGCTCCCTGTAATTATGGGAGTAAGTTTTGCATATGTTCCTACCCTTGCTGCTATTACTGGTGAGAATGCCCTCATATCATAGAAATGTATGAGGGCTCACTCTTGCTATAGGTGCTAATTCTAGAATTTAATCTCAGAATTTTTCACTATAAACTGATAATAGCATCTTGATCTATACTCAAAACCTTACCTTTTGTTAAAGTAGCACTTAAATGCAGCTTATCATTTTATTGTTCCACATAAATTCATCAGCTTATTTAAACTGTGGGTTTCTAACAATTTTCCTTTTTATTTCATCATCCTCTACTATTATTACCCTCATTTGTATATTCCCAAGGAGAAAACATTTAATTTATTGAAGCATTAAATTAAAGCGTCAAAAAATTTACTGAGAAATAAAAAAAACAATCTGCTTTTTTTACAAAGCGAATTGTTTTTCATTTCTAATATCCTATTATTTTTAGCCTGTAAAATATAATTTAGCAATAAATATTATCGCCAAAATGTAAATTATAATTGAAACTTTCTTTCTCTTGCTATGATCCTTAGTAAATAAATTGTTGATTCCGTTTAACACAGCATAAGAAAGAAGTCCAATTGTTAAACCGTCTCCTATACTATAAGTAAGTGGCATCATTATGATTGTTAAGAAAGCAGGCACTCCCTCAGTGAAATCATTAAAATCTATCTTAGTTATACCCCCTATCATGAAAAATCCTACAATAATGAGTGCTGGTGCAGTTGCACACATTGGTATTGCAACAAATAATGGTGAAAAAAACATTGCTATTAAGAACAAAATTCCTGTTACAACAGAAGCAAGTCCTGTTCTAGCGCCTTCTGCAACTCCCGCTGAGCTTTCTACGTAAGTAGTTACAGTTGAAGTACCAAGGAACGCTCCCACAGTAGTACCAACGGCATCTACTAGTAGCGCCTTTCCAGCATTTTTAACCTTACCATCTTTATCAACCATTCCAACCTTTGAAGCAACTCCTACTAGAGTTCCCACAGTATCGAAAAAATCAACAAACAAAAATGTTAATAATATTGTAATAAATTGCATGATTTTAGCTGGATCTTTTAAATATGAAAAGTCTAGTTTACCAGCAATTGGTGACATTGACTCAAGTTTAAATATCCCTTTTGGAGTGTATATTCCATAAGTTGCTGCTGTTATTGGTGCTATCATTGCATATATCCAAGCCGCTCCAGCACTTGCAACTATTCCCCATAATATAGCTCCTCTAACTTTTTTCTTTGACAATACTACTATTACAATTACTCCCAGTACTGTGATTAGTACTGCAGGGCTTTTAAAAGTACCCATAGCTACCTTTGTGTCTGGATTAGCAATTACAATACCAGCATCTACCAAACCAATAAATGCAATGAAAAGTCCGATACCTGCAGTAACTGCCAATTTTAAAGTTGTTGGTATAGCGTTAACTACTGCTTCTCTAACATTCGTTAATGATAATACAATAAAAATAAGACCTTCAATAAATACAGCTGCCAGCGCCACTTGCCAAGGAACTTTCTGTCCTATTACTACACTAAAAGCAAAGAATGCATTAAGTCCCATTCCTGACGCTAGTGCAAAAGGAAGATTTGCATATAAACCCATAGCTATTGTAGTAAAACCTGCTGTTAAACAAGTTACTGTTACTATGGCACCCATATCCATGCCTGTAGCTCCTAAAATATTTGCATTAACTGCAATAATATATGCCATGGTTAAAAATGTGGTTATCCCTCCAATAACTTCTTTCTTGACGTCACTTCCATTTTCTTTCAATTGAAAACGCTCCATCTTTGTTCCCCCTCAATTTTTTTATAATTAAGCCCTATGGATTGTCATAGGGCGAAATTTAAAACATTATTTTATTTTATCATAGTTTTGATTTATTGCAATCACAACGATGCACTTTAGTTTTTTCTACAGCATTTAATATATTTTCATAACCAGTGCAACGGCATAGATTACCAGAAATTGATTTTTTAACCTCTTCGGTTGTATACTCTTTATCGTCTTCTAGAATAGGGATGGATGACATAACAAATCCACAGGTACAGAAACCGCATTGCACAGCACCTTCCTCAATAAATGCTTCCTGAATATCCGATATATTACCATCAGCATCCATGAGTCCTTCAGTTGTACGAATTTCTTTACCTTCTGCCCAAATTGCAAGATAAATACATGAATCGTAGGCTTCACCATTAATAAGAACAGTACAAGCTCCACATTCACCAACCTCACAACCTTTTTTAACACTTGTAAGATTAAGTTGATTTCTTAAAACATCAGTAAGTGAATCTCTATCATCTATCATAATTTGTGTAGGTTCACCATTTACTATGAAGTTTAAAATCTTATTAGCCATTGATTACACCTCCACATTTTTTTATACATTCCTTTAAAGCCCTTTTACTGAGTTCCCCTACAAGTTGAAGGCGGAAATCTTTAGATGCACGCCAAGATGTCCGAGGACTCACTTCAGTCTTTGCTGTTTCACCGAAAATATTAAACATTTCATCAGAAAAACCCATTTCCTTTATAGCTTCTTCAGCTTTGAAACATCTCATAGGGATTGGAGCTGCAACACCGTAGGCAAGACGTACATCTTCTATCTTATCCTTTTGTGCATTAAGTTTACACACTACGCTACAACCAAGAGTTGCAATATCCATTGCATTACGCATAGCATATTTAATGTAATTACCACTAAAGTTTTCATAATTATCTTTAGTGATATAGATAGCCGTAAGTATTTCAGCATTTTTTAAAGTAACTTTTCCTGGCCCTGCGTAGTACTCTGAGATAGGAATAACTCTTTCTCCATCAGGTCCTTGTATTTGGAGCTTAGCATTTAGTGCAAATAACGTGGATGCACTATCAGCACTTGTAACACCATTTGAAATATTCCCTCCAATTGTTCCAATGTTTCTTAATTGTGGACCTCCAATTTCATCAACTGCTTCGCCTAACACTGGAATATATTTTTGGATAATATCATTTTTAGTTATGTGTGAAAAACTTGTAAGTGAACCTATCTTTATGCTACCATCTTCCTCAAGAGTTACTCCTCTTAGTTCATCCAGTCCAAAAATACTTACAAGAGAGCATCCAGCAAGCTTGCCATGACGAATGCTTATAAGCACGTCACTTCCACCTGCAATAATTATAGATTTTGGTTCCAGTTCAAGATGACTTATAGCATCCTTTACTGAAGTTGCCTGGTATATTTTTTCAATATCATACATTATTATTCCACCTCTACTTTTATATTAAATTTCTCTCTTTAAATTTTTCTACAAGTCTTTGTGGTGTTAACGGAGCAACATTAAACTTAACTCCTGTAGCATTAAGCACAGCATTTCTAATTGCAGGTGCAACCGGAATTGCAGGTGGTTCTCCTAATGCCTTGTTACCAAAAGGCCCTGATACATCATAGGTTTCTGCAAATTGTGCTTCCAAATGTGGAGTATCCATAATAGTTGGAAGTTTATAATCTAGTAAATTATCATTGAGCATTCTACCTGTCTTTGGATCAAATAAAAGCTGTTCACTCAAACCATAACCTAAACTCATACTCATACCGCCATGTACCTGTCCTGCCGCTAGCTTAGGATTAAGAATTTTACCACTATCGTGGACATTAATAACATTAATCACTTTAATTTTACCTACAGGAATATCAACTTCAACCTCAACAAAACATAATCCAAAAGAAAAGGAATTTGATTTACATTGGTTTGTAACATCTGCTGTTATGTGAACTGATTTTTCAGTATTATAAAGTGCATGCATAGCTACTTCTTTAAGTGAAGCTATAATTTCACCAGTTTCTTTATTTATAATATTATTATCTTTAAGTTCAATGTTTCCTTTAGGAAGTTTCAACATAAAATTCGCATGTTCTATTATTTTTTCTTTTATCTCCATAGCAGCCTTTTTAGCAGCCATCCCTGATACATAAGATTGCCTGGAAGCATAAGCCCCTGTATCAAAAGGTGTAATATCCGTATCTTGCGTTGATACAGTGTGTACATTTTCCGATGGAATGCTAAGAACCTCTGCTACCATTTGTCCAAAAACGGTATCTGCCCCTTGACCTATTTCCGTGGCACCCATTTGAAGTTGAACTGAACCATCTTGATTAAGCACAATTCTACAAGCTGCCGTTTCCAGTGAAATAGGATAAACACCCGTTGCATAGCTAAATATTGCCATACCCACGCCGCGTCTTATGGGTCCTGTTTGATTTTGGTATTCTTTAAGTTTCTTATCCCAGTCTATATATTTTTTACCCTTTTCAATACATTCGTCAAGGCCATTACTATAGCATTTAACTTGATTGTCAACAAAACCCAATTTCATAGCATTAAGCTTTCTAATTTCAATCTTGTCTAAATTAAGTTCAGTTGCAATATCATCAACATGGGATTCAATAGCAAAAGTTATTTGTGGTATACCATAAGCACGCATAGCACCAGATGATGGCATATTAGTAAATACTGAATACATATCACCTTTAGTTGCAACTTCACTCTGATATACTTGTTTGAATGCGTGACCTGCTTTACTTGTTATACTATGTCCATGGGATGCATAAGCCCCTTTATTACCATATACTACTACTTTTCTAGCAACAAACCGCCCATTTGGCCTCACATAACTTTTGATTTTAATTTTCATAGCATGACGCACACGGGTGCTCACAAAATCCTCTTCCCTACTCAAATCAAGTTTAACACATCTGCCACCAATAGCGTTGCATAAATATGCATTTAGCGGTTCGTAAAGAACCTCTTGTTTATTACCAAATCCTCCACCTATATAAGGTTTAATAACTCTGACTTTTCCCCACTCAATACCAAGAGCTTGCCCAACTACACGTCTTACAATATGAGGAATTTGAGTTGATGTAACAACAACAATTCTTTTACCCTCCGCATAAGCATAAGAAATTGGATTTTCAAGTTGGCAGTGCTTAACCATTGGAGTTTCGTATTCTCCCTCAAAAACAACGAGTCCTTCTTCTTTTATAGCATTGTCATAATTGCCTACTTCATAACTTGTATGCGCAAAAATATTATCTGGATACTCCTCATGAATACTTTTAGCTCCTTGTTTTAGTGCAGCATCAATAGAAAGTATCGGTTCATATTCTTCGTATTCTACTTTTATAAGGTTAATGGCCCTTGTTGCAGTTACACTGTCTTTAGCAACTACTGCTGCTATGTCATCACCATAATATCTAACTCTTTGATTAAGCAGTTTTCTGTCTGCTATATCTTGGTGAGCAGGGTCCAGCGAAAAAGGATGCCCAGCTGTTGGAAATCCGATAGGGGGAACATCAAAACAAGTTACAATTTTTATAACCCCTTCAAGTTTCATAGCTTCTGAAACATCAATACTCTTAACAAGGCCATTTGCAATAGTACTATGCATAACTTTCGCGACAAGACAGTTACTCAACTTAAAATCATCTGTAAACTGCGCACGTCCCGTTACTTTATCAAAAGCATCAACTCTTTTAATACTCTTTCCAATACTCATTTTGTACCTCCTTATATAGTAATCAAAATACTTCAATCATGAATTTTTATTAAATTTCTTTGCAACAACATTACTTTCATAATAGATCTTTTCTTCATCAACATTTACGAGTTCACCATTTTTTACAACAATTACACCATTTACAATGGTATAATCAACATTCCCCTTAAACCCCACAGTACTAAGTAGTGATTTAGGGTCTAAATCTGCACCTAAAAGTTCTAGACGGTTAAGGTTTATCATAAACAAATCCCCTGCCATTCCAATAGATAACTTACCAATATCTGAGCGTCCAAGTACCTTCGCACTGCCTCTAGTGGCCATTTTAAGTATATCATAGGCTGTGGGAGCACTTTTACCTGAGTTTAATCTATGCAGTAAAAATGCAACTCTCATCTCTTCAAGCATATTTGAACCATCGTTGCTTGCGCTTCCATCAACTGCAAGTCCAACAGGTACTTTGCTCTTTAGCATTTGAGGAATCTTTGCAATTCCTGATGACAATTTCATATTGGATATGGGACAATGAGCAATGCCTGTACCAGTTCTTGCAAGTAAATTTAACTCATCATCATTAAAATGAATACCATGTGCAAACCACACATCGCAGCCAAGCCATCCCAAACTCTCCATATACTCAAGAGGGCGCATGTTAAATTTTTGCATAGTAAATTTTTCTTCATCCAATGTTTCTGCAAGATGTGTGTGGAGTCTAACCCCAAGTTTTCTTGCAAGTATTGCTGATTCACGCATTAAATCTCCAGTTACACTAAATGGTGAACAAGGAGCAAGTGCAACCTGCCTCATGGAGAACTGACTATTGTCATGAAATTTTTTAACCAAAGCCTCACTGTCTTTTAAAATCTCGTCAACAGTTTGAACTACCGAATCTGGAGGAAGTCCCCCATCCTTAATGCTTAGAGACATACTTCCTCTGGATGCATACATTCTAATTCCAAGTCTTTGTGCAGCCTCAAACTGTGCTTCTATTAGACCACTTTGGTTTTTAGGAAATACATAGTGGTGGTCAAAGCATGTTGTACACCCGGTCTTTAAAAGTTCACCCATTCCACAAAGGGAACTGTACATAATAACATCACTGTTTACATTTTTCCAAATCTCATATAAATATTTCAACCATGGAAATAGTTCCATATTTTGAACTTCTGGAATATTTCTGCTAAAGTATTGATAAAGGTGATGGTGTGTATTTATAAGTCCTGGATACACCACCATATTTGTTGCATCTATAATCTCATCGGCTGATTTAATTTCACTACCAATATATTTTATTTCACCATTTTCAATAAATAAGTTTATATTTTGAAATACATTGTCCTCATCATCACAAGTTACAAGATATTTAATGTTCTTTAAAAGGATTGAATTCTTCATAAGTATCTCCTTAAAATTAGTATATCACCCGAAAAAAGTGGATCAATAACTTTTTTTTTATAAATTAGTATGCTGAAATTTTATTACATCAAAGAGTCCTCTATCGGTAATTTTCAGTTCAGGAATAACCGGTAATGCCATAAAAGCTAAAGTCATAAAAGCATTAACACTTTCATTAATGTTAAGTTCTTCCATAGCAATTTTATTAAGTTTTTCATGGCCTTTTGATACCGTTTCTAAATCCTCTGAAGACATTATACCTGCAATATCTAGCGGTAAGCATCCCTTCACCTCACCGTCAACAACAATAACAAGACCTCCACCAATTTCTATTATCTTTTCTACAGCTATTTTAATATTTGTAGGATTATCACCTATTACTATTAAGTTATGGGAATCATGCGCTATAGTTGATGCAATTGCACCATTTTTAAGACCATATCCTTCAATTAAACCCTTACCAATATTCCCCGTACCGTTATGTCTTTCAAATACATAAATCGGTAGTATATCAACTGCTTCATCATATATATAAAATCCGTTTCCATCTGATTTTACTGTCCTAGTTACATTCTCAGTAAAAAGACTATGATCCATAATTTTAATAACTTTTGCAGTGTTCGATGTAACTTTTAACTTTAAATCATCCATTGAAAAGTCTTTTATATTAACACTGTTAGATACGGTTTCTAAAAGTTTCTTATCTTCCTTTATATCTTTATACCAATCATCTTTTATTTGTTTACCTTTTTTAAATGTTTTTAGCACATTAAAATCTGATAAATTATCAACTATTATAAAATCTGCTATATACCCCGGAGCAATAGCTCCAAGTTTTTTAAGGTTATAACATTCTGCCGAATTAAGTGTTGCCATTCTAATTGCAGTAATAGGGCTCACACCACCTCTTATAGCAAGTCTAATGTTATTGTCTATGTGCCCTTCTTTTAAGATATCCGTAGGATGCCTATCATCTGTGCAAAAGGTAAATCTTCGCTCATTAAAGGGATTTACTGCTCCAACTAAATCTAATAGATTCTTTGCTGCCGAGCCTTCTCTTATTGCAACATAAATACCATTTCTAAGTCTATCCAATACCTCTTTATGGTTGCTACATTCGTGATCTGTTTTAACTCCCGCTAAAGAATAAGCATTTAACTCTTTTTCTTTAATAATAGGTCCATGCCCATCTACTATTTTGCAGTAATCATCAGTAAGTTCAAGTTTTTTAAGGATGCCTTCATCTGTAAAAACAACTCCTTGATAATTCATAAGTTCTCCAAGACCTAGGACTCTTTCATGTTGCATAAGTTCTTCTAAATCTTTTGCCTCAAGTATCGCCCCAGATGTTTCAAAGGCGGTAGCTGGAACGCAGGATGGTAACATAATATATACATCAAGTGGTAGATTTTCACTAGACTCAATCATATATTTAATTCCAGAAAGGCCCTTAACATTAGCTATTTCGTGGCAATCAGAGATAACCGTTGTGGTTCCTCTTGGTAAGACTGCTCTTGCAAATTGATATGGTGAACCCATTGATGACTCAATATGCACATGAGAATCTATTAACCCAGGAACTATATATCTCCCTTCACCATCAATTACCTCTGTGCCTTCATAATCACCAATACCAATAAATACACCATCACTAATAGCTAATTTACCATATATAATTTCTTGAGAAAAAACATTAACAACATTACAATTTTCAATAACTAAATCTGCTTTTTTTCTACTTGTAGCAATTTGAATTAAATTTTTAGTTTTACTGGATTTCATATTAATATGCCTCCATACTTATATCTTTTTATATTTATTATTGTCCAATTGTTGTAGAATCTACCTTAGCATCAATATTAAAAGGGGTCTCCTCTTTTAATATTACGTTAAGTAATAAAGCTACTACTGTACCTGCACTAATACCTGAAGAAAAAAAACTTTTAATAGCTGAAGGCATGCTATTTAGAAAATCAGGTCTTACAGTAACACCTAGACCTATGCCCAGTGAAATAGCTAAAATAAGCATGTTTCTGTTATTAAGATTAACCTTTTGAATTGTCTTGATTCCTGCTGATACAACCATACCAAACATTATGATACCTGCACCACCTAAAACTGGTGCTGGCATAATAGAAACGAGTGCTCCAAATTTAGGAAATATACCTAATATCATTAAGAGTATTCCTGCAAGAGCAACTACAGATTTACTTGCAACTCTAGTAATTGGTATAAGTCCAACATTTTGTGAAAAGGATGTATTAGGTCCAGCATTAATACACCCTGCTATAAGTGATCCAACTCCATCAGCAAGTATACCTTTTGATAGATCTTCTGATGTTAAATCTTTACCCGCTGCTTCACCAACAGCCATAAGACATCCTACCGTCTCAACCGTTGTTACTAAATAAGCTATAGCAAATGCAACAAATGCACTGAACTTAAAAGTAATACCATATTTAAAAGGCGATGGAAATGCCATCCAGCTAGCATTTGTAATTTGTGGTAAATCAAGCATTCCGAGTGGAAAGCATATTATATAACCAAATATTAACCCAATGATAACTGATGCGGAAGAAACAAGTCCTTTACCGTATCTGTTTAGTAATGTAATTGTAATCATTACTGAAAACGCTATACTTACATTTTTTATGCTACCATAGTCTTTAGCACCAAATCCACCAGCAGACCAATCTATTGCTACGGGTAATAAAGTAAGACCAATTAACATAACAACTGTCCCTGTTACAATTGGTGGAAAAAATTTTCTTAAAGGCTTAATAAAACGACTTAAAACGATTTCAATGAAGGACCCCATAATCGTTGCTCCAAATATTCCTGGTAATCCAAGAGCAGATCCAACAGCTAAAGATGGCCCAACAAATGTAAAATCAGTTCCCATAACGCATGGCAATCTAGCCCCTACAGGACCAATCCCTCTAGCTTGAATAAAAGTTGCTATACCTGCTGCAAATATTGAAGCACTTACTAAAAATGCAATGTCTTCCCCTGGTAATCCTAAAGCTCCCCCAATTATTAACGGTACTGCTACAATGCCCCCGAATGCTGCCATTATGTGCTGAAAAGCAAGTAAAATTGATATATGTAATGGTGGTTTATCATCGATCTTATACAAAATACCACCATTATCTTTGGATGAATTTACAATACTCATAATATAGCCTCCCTATGTATGCTCTTTATTTTCAGATTAGCATTACTTCAAATGAAAGTCAATATATTTTCAAAATATTTTTGCAATTCAAAAATTACTTTGTAAATTGTATTGATTTTAAAGATAAATATTGATATACTTAAATTATAAAATATTTGTAAAATTCTTTTAATTTCAGATTAATTATACGAATTGCGAGGTTATATATATGAATAATGATTCTAATTTAAATTTTTTAAAAAGATTAGCAAAGGGTATTTCATCCCAATTTGGTCGAAATTGTGAAGTAGTTATTCATGACCTATCTTCTGGGGATGTAGATTATCCAATTATATTTATTGAAAATGGTGACGTTACACAAAGAACCACAAGCACTAATGCATCACGCGTTGTTTTAAATGCTCTAAAACATGTTTCTGATTCACTGGAAGATAAATTGAGTTATGTTACAAAAACTCACGATGGTAAAATTTTAAAATCAAGTACCATATATATACGAGATAATGAAAATAAACCTACTGGAATATTCTCTATTAATTACGACATTACTGAGCTCACTATAGCTAAAGACTGTATAGAGTCCTTAATTAATTATGGAGATAATATTGAGGAACCAAATAAGATCCCTCAAAATGTTAATCAACTCCTAGATGACTTATTAGATGAATCCGTAAAAAAAATAGGTAAACCAGTTGCACTTATGAGTAAGGAACAAAAAATAGAAGCTATCCAATTTCTAAATGATGCTGGTGCCTTCTTAATTACAAAGGCCGGCGACAAGATTGCGGAATTTTTCGGTATTTCAAAGTACTCCATATATAATTATATAGATATTAAAAATAAACCTTAAAAAATGGCAGCTTAAGGTGGACAAGGTTAAATATTAGAGAATAAAAAAAAGCACTACCATTTTAAATGAATATAATGATAGTGCTTTTTAACGTATCTATTTTAATACTTCCATATTAACGCAAGTATCTGGCTTTTCACCTGCAAGAACTTTAATAATATTCCTAGCTGCAATTAACCCCATATTCGTTCTTGTTTCCATTGTAGCTGAAGCAATGTGTGGGACTATTACAACATTATACATATCTAAAAGTTCAGGTTCTATATCTGGTTCATGTTCAAATACGTCAAGTCCAGCTCCCCATATTTCACCAGACTTAAGAGCATTAACTAATGCTTTTTCATCAACTACTGGCCCTCTGGATGTATTAACAATAACTGATGTTTTTTTCATAATAGAAAATTCCTTTTCGCCTATATAGTGGATAGTAGAAGGCAAAAGTGGCACGTGTAGTGAAACAAAATCTGATTCTTTTAGAAGTGTTTCTTTATCCACATAAATAGCACCTAATTCATTTTCTATTTTTGGGTTTCTCCTTGGCCCAGTGTAAAGTACTTTCATATCAAACGCCTTAGCTTTTCTTGCAAAGTTAAAACCAATTCTACCTGCTCCCACAAGTCCTAATGTCTTTCCGGTAATGTCCCGTCCAAGAAACATCATAGGATCCCAATCTTGAAACGCACCATTCCTTGTAAATTTATCTGCTGATACTATTCTTCTAGATACCGCCATAAGAAGTGTCCATGCAAGGTCTGCAGTAGCATCATCTAACACTCCAGGTGTATTTGTAACTATGATACCCATTTGGGTAGCAGAAGCTATATCAACATTGTTGTACCCAACACCATAATTGGCAAATATCTTACACTTAACACCAGCTGCTTCAAATACCTCTTTATCAATAATATCAGCTATTACACATAAAACCGCATCCGTATTTTTCACCTTTTCTAACAGCTCTTCTCTTAGTAAAGCTCTATCTTGTGGATTGATTTCCACATCAAAATGCTCTTCCAAAAGTTCAATAGCCGCATCCGGTATTCTTCTTGTAATGTAAACTTTTTTCTTATCCATATATTTACACCTCCTAATATTCTAATATTTAACCTGATTTGTACTTATAATATATTTTTTTTACGTTTTTTAAATCTAATTCTGTATTATAAATAATAAATATATATTTATATTATACCCTATAATTTATTACCTAAAAAGATAATTTGTAAATTAATACTAAATATTTTTTACGTTTAATTAAATTTATCACAAATTTGTATAATTAAGTTTCTCTTTTCAAAACTCTTTTTATATTGTGAATATAAGTAAAAACAGCTGCTGATATGATAATCACTGTTCCTATAATACTTAAATAATCTGGAAGTTCTGACCAAACAATAAATCCTATAATTGCAGAAAACACTATGCTAGTATAGACGTAAATTGATACTTCTGCTGCTGGTGCATATCTATAAGCATTGGTTAAAGTAAATTGTCCAAGACCAGCAAAAACTCCAACACAGGCTAAGTATATAAATTGAATTATAGTAGGCTTTTGATAATTCATCATCATTAGTGGAAACATTACTACTACTGAAACAAAGGAAAAATAAAATACAATAGTCGCTGCCTTTTCCCTTTCTCTTAAGAATCGAATCAGGGTATAGGCTGCTCCCGCACACATAGCAGATATAAATCCTGCAAGTGATGGTAGAACTGAAAAATTAAATTGCGGTTTGATAATAAATAATGCTCCACTAAACACAATAATTAACACAGGTATTTGTATTTTAGAAAGCTTCTCCTTTAAAAAGACTGCAGCAAATAATGTTACAAAAAAAGGCGATATTTTATTTAACATATTTGCATCTGAAAGCACTAAATTATTCAGTGCATAAAAACTAAGTATTACACCTAACAGACCAAGTAAAGATCTAGAAAGTAAGTATTTTTGGTTTTCTTTCTTACCAAACAAACTTGCCTTATTATTTTTTATCATAATATATGCCATACCTAAACTTACTAAATTTCTATAAAACACTTTTTCAAAAAGTGGAATATCACCTGAAAGCTTTACCATGGCTCCCATTATTGAAAATGCTAAAGCGGATACCAGCATAAGTGTAATTGCTTTGGGTTTGTTGTCCATTCTTTACCACCTTCCGAATATAATTTCATTTCTATTTTTTCCTATTTGTTTTATAATTTCCATTTTTCTTAAACAGTATGTTACTTTTCTTGCCTTAAAAATAGTAATTTTAAGTTCTGAAGCTAAATTTTTATTGGTGAAACTCTCCGGTAGTCCTGTTGGTAAAAACATAAGAAAATCTTCTTTTTCTTTGAAGACGACTTTTTCTACTACCTCTACTAATTTTCTATCACTAATACTTACACCTTTTCGTCTCCAACTACCTTTTCCATCATTACATCTTATTTCCTCCTGTTTAGTCATTAAAATTTCCAAGGTAAAATTTTCTTCTACTATTAGGTCAGAAACCCTAATTAACTCATCAAATAAGTCCACTAGTTTTCCCTTTTTAGGAGACTTTCTTCTACTAATTATTTCATCCGATTCTCCTATTGTTACTATATATTTTTCAATAGCTATAGGATGTACTAACCTAACCTTATTATACTTAATAAGCTCCCTCAGCTTATTGCCAATTGCACTAAAATTTCTTGTCTGTATTTCTATTAATGAATCTTCTCTTACTAAATCAATTATATATTTGTCTACTTTTACTTCTAATCTGTCTCCTGGCACAGCATACCATTGCTTAATAGATGAGTGCAAAGACTTCTCATGCTTTATATTTATTCCTGTTTGCTCTAAAACATAGACTATATCTTCTGTTTCGCTCATGTTTTCTCCTCATGTTTTAATTTAGATTTAAATGTATACAAAAATACTACTTATAACTATATGATAATTATAGCAGATATATTATGTAAGTAGAATTATAAACTTTGAATTCAATATATTTGCATACTAAATTGTGTATCAAAGCATAATATAAGGTAATATAATAGATAAGGTGATGCATTATGAAAATTGCAATATTATCTGATACTCATGTAAAAAAACATAGCGATAAAATTTTTAAATTTATTGATAATTTATCTAAAGAAGCTGATATGATAATTCATGCAGGTGATTATGTTTCCTCTGGTGTTGTCTCAAAGTTGAGAGAGCATAAAAACTTTGTTGGGGTATGGGGAAATAATGATAAAGGGTATATCAGAGATTTATTAAAAGAAAAGATGATTATACCTATAGAAGGATATAAGGTTGGTTTATACCATGGACATGGCAACTCTAAAAACACTCTGGACAGTGCCTACAATGCATTTATTAATGATAAAGTAGATATAATTATCTTTGGGCATAGTCATCAGCCACTTATCCTAACTAAGAACAAGATACTTATGATAAATCCAGGTTCACCTTCTTATAAGCGCCGTGAACCATGGTTTTCCTATGTTATTTTAGAAATACAAGACAAGCAAATAAATGTTCAATTAAAGTTTTTTAATTAATAAAGCCCCTGTTCAATTGATGAACAGGGGCTTTATTAATAGTTATCTATATAATTTATAATAATGAAAATTAATGTTTAGTATATTAATCTTCTTCTATTTCAGTAACTTCATATCCTACTTCTTCAATTGCGTCAGTAATGTCATTATCACTTACCTCATCATCAAACTCTGCCATTGCAACCTTCTCTTCTAAGTCAACTTTCACTTTTATAGCACCAAGGTCTAATAGAGCTTCCTTTACATGACTTACACAATGACTGCAACTCATTCCATCAATATATATTTTTTTCTTCATTTATAACTCCCCTTTCTATTGTTAATTTATATTATTATATATGTTTCATTTTAAGTTATATAATTAATAAGTCAACTTATTTTTACATTATAGCTTAAATTCTTTTTATCTAGTACATTATATCCATAAAATCTAAATAAATGCACTTTTATATTATTTTAATCTTTATATCAAAGACAGCTAACTTTTAGCTGTCTTCTTCATTCCAGTAATTACAAATAACATTAATCCTACCACTGTAATAATATCACCTATACTTATAGCAAAATTCCTTAAAAAAGTAAGAGGAATAATATCTCCTAAAAACCATAATTTAGTATTTTCATTTATTAATGTATAAAGTCCTTCTTTAGTTACATTAAGAGTAATACCAGCAGCCTCTGCTGCTTTAGTACTGACTGGCATAGACCCTCCATTTAAGAAAATTGCAGTAGCATTCAATAAAAATCCTACTCCCATAAGTACGATAAATTTATCTTTCCTGTTAAAATAAATAAAAATCACTAATAAAATATACATGATAAAATCTAATATATATGTAAGTATGCCTATATTAAAAAATCCATTTCTTATTGATATAACAATAAAAAGCTCTATAAAGAAAGATATGAAAATAAGATATGCTCTATTTAAATCCACATTTTCTAAATTCCTTATTTTTCCCTTTAATATGTACCCTATAATAATTGCAAAAATTAACGCCTCAATAAACATTTTAAACCTCACCTTGTTTTTTTTATTTTTCTAGCATTTTAAAATACGCCTCAACTACCTTTGGATGAAACTGACTTCCCGAACATTTTTCAACTTCTTCTATAACCATTTCATGATTTAGAGCTTTTCTATAAGGTCTATCTGTAGTCATAGCATCTATAGAATCTGCCAGTTGAACAATAAAAACATCAAGGCTTAACTCTTCGACCATTTTACCATCTGGGTACCCTTTTCCATCATATCGTTCATGATGATTTCTTATAATAGGCAGTATATTTTGAAGATTTTTAATATCCTTTAGAATGTTGTAGCCTATGAGTGGATGTGTTTTTATGGCATCAAACTCTTCAGCTGTTAGCTTACCAGGTTTGTTTAAAATATAATCATCAATTCCTATCTTCCCAACGTCATGGAGTAGTGCTGCCATATTTAACCGTTCAATTTTCCAATCGTTATACTTTAATTCTTTAGCAATGCTAGAAGAGAGTTCAGCCACTCTTTGTGAATGTCCTTCTGTGTATTTATCCCTTGCCTCCATTGCAAGCATAAGTGCATCTACGGTTTGGAGATATTGAGATTTTGATTGAATATATAAAGAGAAAGTGTATCTCGCTAGTAATATAGGAAATAATACAAGTATTACACCACCATATTTATATAAATCAAATACATAGGCTAATAATATACCAAAAGGTGCCATAACTAAAATATTTAAAATCATATATTTTATATTAGAAATACATGCATAAATAAAATTTTTATTAGTCATTAAAGATGATAAGCTTGATATTATTACAGCGTTTGCAGTTAAAAACACCAAGCAAAACATAATTATTTGAAATACATTATTTGAAATCTTATCAATGGAAAATGTCCCTCCATATTGAAAATAAATATAATTACTAGATAAAACAGATATAACCAAAATACAACAATTATATAAAGTACCATAAATAGGTGTATTAAATATATGTTTATAACCATCTTTAACTTTTAATACCCTAACAGCATATCCTAAAATAACCACAAATAAAGTTATATATGGTCCGAACAATATGTAAGATGCTAATTGTATTGCAAAGCTTGTGCTAAAAGACATATTCTGAAAAGCAACTGAGACGCTTTCAGTGATAGCAACTAATATAATGAAAAACATTCCATCAATGTATTTAATAGGTGTAACATTTAAAATTTTAATATAAACAGAATAAAAAATACATATTACTGTTATTAAATATATGGATATGAAATATATTTTAACCTTCAATGGTAGTTTTTTCATTTTTATCCTCCTGTATATTTAAAGGCCGATGCCCCTTAAACTAAAAAATCCAAGTAACTGCTGATCCTCCAGCTATTGCAAGTGCTAATATAGCTAATAAAATTGTAGTTAATTTTTTCATTATTAAAATCCCCCTCTCGATTTAAATTAATAGGGCTACGCTATAACCTATCATAACTTCTCTCCGCTAAGGTAAAAATCTAAATAATGATCACATGACTTATTTTTTCAAAAAATATGGTATCGGCATCGGCCCTTAAAGCAATTTCATAAGCCACTTAGTGGCTTTTTAACAACTCTAAATGTTGTTAAAATTCGTTTTTTGCACTCTTCTATTTATAGCAGATAGGGTAGCTTTTACGATAGCTTCATATATATCATCTTTTACAATTGCAGACCCTACCATAGTGTCTTCTGATTCATTTATAACCATATTTACTAGTACAGATACAAAGGTTATATTTTTATTAGTAATACTAATTACCTCTTGTATATCAAATACATATGCTTGTCCAAGAATTTTTTCTACAGCTTCAATGGTAGCTTTAGCTACTATTTTTTTTCTATTTCCTACAGTTTTAATTCCTACTTGCTTCACAAAAAATTCTTCTCCTTCATAAAGAAGGTTAACTTCACACTCTAACATATTTCCTTGCGTATCTAAGGAAATACCCCCAAACTTTATTCTTCTAATGGGATCATACTCATCTGTTTCAATTTGTGCAATACTAATAACTTTTCTATCAATTCTATAATCAAAAGACGTCAAAAGAATAGACTCAATATCTCTAACTATTTGCTTTGGACCTCTTAAGTTATTAGCAAGTATATGCAATTCTTGAATATTATTGTCTTGTTGTATTATTTTTGTACTAATAACACCACTTATCTTGTTTATCATATTTTGAAAATTATTAAAATCCATATTATTCGCCTCGTCTCTTCAATAATAAGCAAATTTTATCATATTTAGCAACTTTATACAAGTTTTTACATGTTATTATTATAATTTTACTGTTGATGTAATTTTACCATAATATTAGAAAATAATATATATATTTTACTCTAAATAGGATATTATTTTTGTGTTTCACACATATATCTAGTTATTTTTTCTTTACTATAAAAAACTATAAGTACCTTTAATATTTAGTAGATTTTTTTGGCAAATCATATTATAATAAAAGCGATACATTATTTTCATTGATTAATTTTTAACAATATTACAATATAAATTTATAATTATATAGAGGGATAGTAACTTCTCTATATATAATCATATATTTTAAAGGAGGTATATTTTAGTGTGTTCTAATTGTTTAAAAGATGAAACTTTCAAAATTCTAGAAGAATTTATTAACGGTCTTGAAACTAAAGAAGGTGCCCTTATTGAAGTTCTCCACAAAGCCCAAGGCTTATTTGGCTACTTACCTCAAGAGGTACAAGCTTTTGTAGCGGAAAAGTTAAATATTCCAGTTTCTAAAGTTTATGGTGTTGTTACTTTCTATTCTTTTTTCACTATTGAACCAAGAGGAAAATATGTAGTAAATGTTTGTATGGGAACTGCCTGTTTTGTTAGAGGTTCTGGGGATGTACTTAATGAGTTTCAAAATAAATTAAAGCTCAAAACTGGTGAAACTACTAGTGATGGTAAATTCACATTAGGATCATTAAGATGTGTAGGCGCCTGTGGTCTTGCACCTGTAGTAACTATAAACGATAAAGTTTATGGCCATGTTACAGTAGACCAAGTAGATAAAATATTAGCTGAGTATGTTGAGTAGAAGGGGGAAATAAATTGAATAAAATTAATTCTTTTGATGAACTTAAAAGTATTCAAAATGAGCATATTAAATTATTAGAAATGAGAAAAATAAACCAAGAACTTGAAAAAGCTTCCGAAGACACTCGATGTAAACGATATTTATCAGTTTGCGGTGGTACTGGTTGCATGTCTGCTGGAAGTAATGAAATCTTAATAAATTTGCAAAAGGAAATAGCTACTGCTGGACTAGCTGATGAAGTAGATGTTGCTATAACAGGTTGTTTCGGTTTTTGTGAAAAAGGTCCAATCGTTAAGGTTTCTCCTGATAACGTATTTTACGTTACTGTTAAGCCAACAGATGCCGCAGAAATAGTTAGCGAGCATTTGTTAAAAGGAAAAGTTGTTGAAAGACTTTTATTTGAAGAACCAAGTTCAAAAATAAAAATAAAAAAACAGGAAGATATGCATTTTTATAAAAAGCAAGTAAGAATTGCTCTTAGAAATTGTGGGCTTATTAATCCTGAAGATATACAAGAATATATAGCTGAAAATGGTTACTTAGCATTAGGTAAAGTAATTACAGAAATGTCTCAAGATGATATTATAAAATTAATGATTGATTCAGGACTTCGAGGTAGAGGCGGCGGCGGCTTCCCAACAGGTAAAAAATGGGCTTTTGCAAAAATGTACGATGCGGATCAGAAGTACATAATTTGTAACGCTGATGAAGGAGACCCAGGCGCATTCATGGACCGTTCTATTCTTGAAGGTGACCCTCACAGTGTTTTAGAAGCTATGGCTATCGCAGGTTATAGTATTGGTGCTTCAATTGGAAATATTTATATTAGAGCAGAATATCCCCTTGCTATTAGTAGACTTCGAACCGCTATAGGACAAGCTCGTGAGTTAGGACTTCTTGGAACTAATATTTTAGGAACTGATTTCAGCTTTGATATAGAGATTAAATATGGTGCTGGAGCTTTCGTATGTGGAGAAGAAACTGCCTTAATTCAATCTATTGAAGGTGAACGTGGAGAACCTACTAATAAACCACCATTCCCAGCACAAAGTGGATTATGGAATAAACCAACTTGTGTTAACAATGTTGAAACTCTTGCAAATATCCCAGCTATTATTAACAACGGCGCTGCTTGGTACAGTTCTATAGGAACTGCTACCTCTAAGGGTACAAAAGTTTTCGCACTTGCTGGTAAAATCAATAATGTTGGACTAGTAGAAGTTCCAATGGGCACTACCCTGAGAGAAATTATATATGATATCGGTGGTGGAATTAAGAATGGCCGTGAATTTAAAGCTGTTCAAACGGGAGGTCCATCAGGCGGATGTATTACTGCAGAATTTTTAGATACTCCAATTGATTATGAATCACTAGGTGCTATAGGTTCTATGATGGGTTCTGGTGGTATGATTGTTATGGATGAAGATAATTGTATGATTGATATAGCTAAATTCTATTTAGAATTTACTGTAGAAGAATCTTGTGGTAAGTGTACTCCTTGTCGAATAGGAAATAAACGTCTTCTTGAAATGCTTGATAAAATTTCAAAAGGAAATGGAACAAAATTGGATTTACACAAGCTAAAATCACTTGCAAATACAATCAAAGATACTTCCCTATGTGGTCTAGGACAAACTGCTCCAAATCCAGTATTAAGTACTCTTAAGTACTTCAAGAGTGAATATGATGCTCACGTGTATGATAAAACTTGCCCCGCTGGAGTATGTAAAGACTTGTTAAAATACTATATCACTGATCAATGTATTGGCTGTACAAAATGTGCAAGACAATGTCCTGTAAATGCAATCAGCGGAAAAGTTAAAGGATTGCATGTTATTGATCAAACTAAATGTATTAAATGTGGCGTATGTCTAACTGCATGTCCAGTTAATGCAATCATCAAAAAATAATATTCCAATAAAGTTTTTAAATATAAAGATATAAGAAAGAGGTGCACGCTGTGAGTTTAATTGCTCTTACTATAAACAATAAAAAAGTCTATGTAGAAGAAGGCTCAACTATTCTAGATGCCGCTAAAAAATTAAATATAAATATTCCTACACTATGTCATTTAAATATGCATGATGGAAAAACTACAAACCATCCAGGGTCTTGTCGTGTATGCGTTGTTGAAGTTGAAGGCAGAAGAAATTTAGCACCTTCATGCTCTACTCCTGCTACAAATGGACTAGTTGTTAAAACAAATTCCATTAGGGCTATTAAAGCACGTAGAACTGTACTTGAATTAATTCTATCTGACCACCCACAAGACTGTTTATTATGCGAAAAAAATACTAGCTGTGCATTACAAAGATTGGCTGCAGAACTAGGTATTCGTGAAATTCGCTATAAAGGTGAAATGTCAACTTATCCTATTGATAGTTCAAGTAGTTCTATTGTTAGGGATTTAAATAAATGTATATTATGCAGGCGTTGTGAAACTGTGTGTAATGAAATTCAAACTGTCGGTGCTATATCTGCTGTAGGCAGAGGATTTGACACTGTTGTATCCACTGCTTTTTCATTACCAATAGGAGAAACCACTTGTACTTTCTGTGGAAAATGTGTTTCTGTATGTCCAACTGGTGCATTAACAGAGGTTAATAATACTTCTAAAGTTTGGACTGCTCTTGACCAAACAGAAAAGATTGTTGTTGTTCAAACAGCTCCTGCCGTTAGAGCTGCACTAGGTGAAGAATTTGGGATTGAGCAAGGTACTTCTGTTACTGGTAAAATGGTTTCTGCACTAAAAGCTTTAGGTTTCACTAAAGTTTTTGATACGGATTTTGCAGCTGACTTAACTATAATGGAAGAAGCTAGTGAATTTGTTCATAGGTTACAACATGGAGGAAGACTTCCAATACTTACAAGTTGTTGTCCTGCTTGGGTTAATTTCTTTGAACATCAATTTAGTGATTTATTAGATATTCCATCTACTTGTAAATCACCACAACAAATGTGGGGTGCTGTTGCTAAAACATACCTTGCAGAAAAAATGAATATAGAGTCAAAAGATATGATAGTTGTATCTGTAATGCCTTGTCTTGCAAAAAAATATGAAGCTACCAGACCTGAAATGTCTACAAATGGAGTACCAGATGTTGATATAGTTATAAGTACAAGAGAACTTGCTAAAATGATAAAAGAAGCTGGAATAGATTTTGCTTCATTACCAGATGAAGATTTCGATAATCCACTGGGAGAATCAACTGGTGCTGGAGTTCTATTCGGTACCTCTGGCGGAGTTATGGAAGCAGCACTACGTACTGCTTATGAGTGGCTTACAAATGAAACACTTGAAAGTGTAGATTTTAAAGCAGTGCGTGGTTTAGAAGGCATAAAAGAAGCCTCTGTAAAAATTAATGACCTTGATGTCAAAGTGGCTATCGCTAGTGGACTTGGAAATGCTCGTAAATTATTAGAATCTATACGCTCCGGAGAAGCTAATTACCACTTAATTGAAATCATGGCTTGCCCTGGTGGATGTATTAACGGTGGTGGGCAACCATATTCAACTGATTTTGAAGATATAATAGAAAAGAGAATGGCTGTTTTATATGATGAAGATAAAAATAAAACAATAAGAAAATCTCACAATAATCCATATATCAAAAAAATATATGAAGAATTCCTTGGAGAACCATATGGCGAAAAAGCTCATGAACTTCTTCATACACATTACACAAAACGTAAATAAGGTTTAAATAAAAAAACAGCAGATAATCTGCTGTTTTTTTATATATAATTTACATTAACATATTTCCCTAATTTCTTCATGCATACTACCAGTTGATCCACAATTTTTAGCTTAATACTCAAATCTATTGGAAAATTCGGATTTTGATGTGCTGGATTTATAGCCTTTCCTACCCATAAATTAATATGAGTACAATCTTCAATTAGCATTTTGACAAGTCTACTAGCTCCGTCTTTACCTTCTAAATCACAATATGATTTCTGCTGTTCAAAGCACGCTTCATAATTATTTAACTTTTCTATTGCCTTACTTAAAGTTAACACTCCTTCAGTTACTAAATCTATTCCCTCTATACTTCCCGTAGGCGGAACATCTTTATCAAAAAAATCTAAATTTACTTTAAGAGCAATGCCAAGTTCTCTACTAGCAATATTAGAAGTAGTTCCCCCACAAATTATCTTCTTTCCACTTCCACTCATAAAGCTTTTAATAACACTTTTATCGTTTAGTGCATCTTTGGGTGGACCTGTAAATATATCAATATACTCTGGCTTTCTAGCTTTTATACATAATGCTGTCGTATCATCTCCTGGTTTCCCTCCATATAAATCCCAACACACCTGAATTAAATCTTTTGCAATGTTTTTTGCACTTCTCCTACATTTTATGTTTCTAATCAAGTAGTTTTTTACATTATCCCAGCTCCATCCCAAATTCAATATGTTTCCAATGCCTGCATGAATACAACCATCACTTACTACTGTAAGCACATCACCCTCTTGTAATATAAATTGACTTTCATATACTTTTTTTTCATTAATTATGCTTTCTTTTTTTTCTATTTCAATTTCCTTATTATACCTTATTAAAAAATAAGGCGGATTATCATATTCTGCAATATATACCCTTCCATCATTATAAACTTTCATAATAGTAAAAGTGCAATAGGCAATATTCCTAACCTTACACACAGGTAATGTATTTACTATAGTATCTACAGTCTCATAGATATCTGCTCCTTCCTTAAGCATAGTACTAGCTATTTTAGCTGTTAGCGAAGCTAATATGTTAGCCTTCACACCACTACCTAACCCATCTGCAAGAACTATAATTGTGCTATCTTGAAGCCTTATTATTTCTACCCTATCACCACAGAGTTCCTCACCTTTTTTTATAAGGTTATCATATGATACATCAATAAATAAACTCATTTTATTCACCATCTTCTCCTGCTACTATTTTTTTAAGCTTAGTTAAAATAATTTTTGTTTCTGCAGTTGTTTCACCAAGTAAACTTGCTATTTCTTGAGCAACTCTCATTTGCTTATTAATAACCTCTTGAGCAGCATTTAATGTATTTTCTTTAACCTTTTTTAGTTCTTTTTTGTTTTTCTCTTGGACCATAATATTAATCATACTTACAAGTACCATGTCTTGTTTCTTAAGATATACAACATTTTCTATAAACACTACCCCATATTTTAGATAATCAACTTTTTTACCTATTATACTTTCTCCAGTTTCTCTAACCTTTTTAAAATTTTCATCATCAACAAGTAGAGATATAGGTTTTCCTATGATATTCTCAGCCTGTATTTTAAATATAGCCTTAGCAGCTGGATTTATCTCTCGTACATTCATTTCTCCATCTAGTAATATGAGAATACTAGCAGTATTCTCAACTATTTCATTAGCAAGACTTTCTGCCTTAGTTCTCATATAATGAAGGCACATAGTAGTTTCAGCCATCCCTTCAAATATAGCTTGAGCTTTTATTCTGCATGTGTCATATCCGCACACTCCACAATTCAGTTCATCTTTCAATTCATATTTTCCCATTGTATTCATAATAGTTGTAATTTCTTCTTCTGTAGCTATAACTCTTTTAATAGGATTTTCACTAAATCCTCTATAGAAACTTATATTTTTAGGAATCACTATATTTATTGGATTATTGTAATTTTTACGGTTATTTATGTAGGTTCTAATTTTTTTTAATTTAGCATAATAATTTTCACTATTTTTAACCATAACTGGTCCACCAATACAACTTCCCTTGCAGGCACTGACCTCAATTAAAACATCTTTTAAATCCCCATTTATAATGCTATTGAACACCTCTATACACTCTTCCATACCACTTACTGACATAACACTAAGCTTACTTTCTTTTAATCTCTCCCCCATTGCCTCAATAATCCCTCCGCCTATAGGAAATCCTTGACCCCTACTATAAGGCGAGGTATCGAAGTCTTCTTCCTCTAATTCTTCCATTTTTATACCTGATTCAATAATCCAAGAATCCACTTCATCAAAGGTTAATACAGCATTGATTATATTCTCTTGTAAATAGCTATCTGATTCAGATTTTTTTGAAAGACATGGCCCTATAAACACAACGAAACTATCTCCACCAAATTTATTTTTTAGTAACTTACCATGAGCTATCATTGGAGATACACTAGGAATTAAGTACGGTATTATTTCTTTATAATATTTTTCTGTTAAATAATTAGTTGACGGACAAGCCGATGTTATATAAACATCTTGTTTATTATCTCTTATATAATCATTGTATAATTCACATACTACTTCTGCCCCTACTGCAGTTTCTTCTATTATACTAAATCCTAACTTTTTTAAAGCAGCAACCACAATGCCTGCCTTTACATCAAAAAAACCAGCAAAAGAGGGTGCTAGACTTACAATGACTTTTTTTCCTGAATGCATTGCCCATTTAACTATATCCACATCACTTTTAATCTCTCTAGCATTTTGTGGACATACCGTAAGACAATGTCCACATTCTATACATCTTTCTTCATCTATCGTAGCTTGGTCATTTTCGAATTTTATTGCCTTCACAGGACATGAACGAAGGCACTTATAACAACTTGTGCACTCTGCTTTAGAAAAATTTATATTACTCATTTGGGATACCTCTCATTATAGTTTCATAAAAGAATGCTTCTACATTATTTTCATTTAATGAGAAAAATGTTTCATCATTAACAGTTACAGCAACTGCATCTGTACATCTACCAATACAAAATGCCCCTTTAATTTCTACCCTGTCAGAAACATCATTTTCTTTAATTAACCTTTGTAACTCTTCTATTACTTTATAAGACCCATTTAAATGACAAGCACTCCCCACACAAATACTAATAATTATCATATTATCATCCCTTCAAGTTAGTTAACCCTATATATATTTTATAATTTAAGAATCTCTATATAATTAAATTCTACAACATTTATTGTAAAATTAATATAGTAACTTTGATTTTTATTTAACAAAGATTTCAAAAATATCCACAACCAACGCTTTTAATTCGCCTTAGTTGTGGATATTAATTTATTTTATGTCATATTCTTCAAAAGCACTAAGTACTCTGCCTAATATACTATTTAAATGTGCTATAGCTATACCAAAATTTGTAATAGGCAATCCTTCATTATTAGCCTTTTTAATTCTTGACATTAACTGTTTTCTATTAAACATACACGCTGCACAATGCACTATTAGCTTATATTCACTTAAATCCTCTGGAAAAGTGTTTCCTGCACAAACTGTTATATCTAACTTTCCACCCACTTTTTCTTGAAGCCACATAGGAAGTTTCTCTCGTCCTATATCTCCATCTAACGGATGATGAGTGCAAGCCTCTGCTATAAGTACCTTATCACCTGGTTTAAGTGTATCTATAGCTCTTGCACCTTTAACTAAGGTATCTAAATCACCTTTATACCTAGCCATAAGTATAGAAAAAGAAGTAAGTGGTACATCCTTTGGTATTGCAGAATTTACTTTTTTAAATATCTGTGAGTCCGTAATTACTAAATCCGGTTTTTCCTTTAGTGAATCCAGAACATCCTGTAGCTCACTATCCTTTACTACTAATGCCATTGCATCGTTATCAAGAAGATCTCTTATTATTTGAACCTGTGGAAGTATTAACCTACCTTTGGGTGCTTGAAGATCTTGTGGTGCTACAAGTATTACTCTTGCCTTTGGTTTTACTATGTCACCTACGATTGTACACTTTTCAAAATCCTGTGGTGCCATTTCCATAATAGCTTTTTTCAGTTCATCAATATTCACTATATCCTTAGAACTAACCTTCACAAAAGATATATTTATAACCTTTTGAATTCGCTCTAAATCAATATCACCTTGATCAATCTTATTAATAACTCCAACTACAGGAATTTTTCTTTCCTTTAGTTCCTCATACCATTCACTTTCAAAGGATAAATCTCTATCGCTACCATCAATAATCAAAAGCGCTAAATCCGTCTTATCCATAACTTCTTTAGTCTTCTTTATTCTGAGCTCCCCAATTGCACCTTTGTCATCAAATCCCGCAGTATCTATTATAACTACTGGTCCTATAGGGAGTAGCTCCATAGCTTTATATACAGGGTCTGTAGTAGTCCCTGCCACATCTGATACTAAAGCAGCCTCCTGCGTCGTAAGCACATTTATTAAACTTGATTTCCCAACATTTCTTTTCCCAAAAATAGCTATATGAAGCCTATTAGCATTTGGTGTCTGCTGCATACCTCATCTCTCCTCTTATTTAAAAATTTTTCTTAGTATTTTTTTAACTAGTATATTTCTTACCAAATATTAAAACCCCCTACAAAATGTAGAAGGTCAAAGTACGCCTATTAATGTTTGATACGTCAGCCCTCTTTTTGCTCAGAAAACTCTTTGCAATTAGATTTGAATTATTTATTTTTACGGATTATTTTTCTCACTACAGTCAGTATATTCTAACTCTATCGAACAATATAATTATACAAAATTTCAGTAATGATTGTCAATGAATTATGAACTAACTATAATACTATATTAAATTTATATAATATTCGCCTATAAAATATATTATATTAGCTTAATACATTTTTATTTGGGTACACTAATTAGGAAAATCATAAAGGTAGGTGATAATATGACTCTGCTAAAAAGAAGTATTCTCCTGATTTTTACTACTACAGTTATTTGCCTCTTATGGAATAACACCCAAAATAAGGATAGTGATCAAAAAAATAACCAGGTATTCATGATTACAAATACTTCTACAAATCATTCTGATAATATTAGACCCTTAAAATTAGTCTATTTAACCTTTGATGATGGTCCTACTTATGTTGTTACAGACGCACTACTTGATGTATTAAAAAAAGAAAAGATAAAAGCTACTTTTTTTGTAGTAGGAAAAGAAATTGAAGGTAAGGAGATAATTCTCAAGAGAATTTACCATGATGGTCATAGTATAGGTCTTCACACCTATAGTCATAATTTCAAAAAAATATATAGAAGCAGCGACGTTTTTATAAGTGAGATGAAAAAAGCCTCTAATACAATTGAAGGTGTGATTGGATTTGCCCCTAAAATTATAAGGTTTCCTGGTGGTAGCTCAAAGCGATTGAATACTCTTACTTTAGAAGCTCTTCATGAAAATAATTTTAAAGTGTATGATTGGAATGTTAATGTATATGATGGTATAGATCCTAATTTAACTCCAACACAACTTGTTAAGAACTCTCATATCATTAAAGGCAATAAAAATGTAGCCATAGTATTAATGCACTGCAATTTTAATAATAAAAACACTGTAAAAGCTCTACCTGGAATCATAAAATATTATCTTGATTTGGGTTATGAATTTAAAACAATTACTGAAGATACTCCAGAATATTACTATAGATTTAAAAATTAGAGTTTTTTTGATTTTTAAAATTGGTATTAATTTTTTGAACATATACACCATTTATTCTTAAATAAAAAAAAGCTCACCATAAGGTGAGGTTAATATTATAATTGCATTTTTGGAACATATTTTATATCATATTACTACCTTTTTTTAAATTTAAAATTACCTACCATTAAATAAGATAATACAAATAATAAAAACATAGTAGGGCCTATATTTGTAGCTTTGCCAGTACCAGTCATAATCAAAGCATAAAGTGCTAAAAATGTTCCTGTAATTGTGATGGGAATTCCTGAAAAAACGCCATTAAAATCTGTAATATTATATTTTGCTAACCTATATGCTCCTGCTACTGGAAAAACCAAAACCATTAAATATCCGATGTATCCCAAATCCATAAAATTATAAATGTTGAATATCAATATGGAAGGTGCCACACCAAAAGATACTAAATCACATAATGAATCTAGTTCTTTTCCCATGTCATTTTCCACTTTTAAATATCTAGCTATTCTTCCATCATATCTATCAAATAACCCAGCTAAAAAAATAAATAGTACCGCTAATTTATAATTGCCTTCAAAACTCATAAGTATTGACATAATTCCACAAGACATATTGCTTAAGGTGAAAATGTTTGGTACTGCATTTTTGATTTTAACCATATATATCACTCCTATACTTATGATTATACCATAATATTATAAGTTATACTTTAGTATTCTCACACATTCCTATAAATTCAGTGTTAAATTTTACTAATTAAAAGACCAGCATTATTTGCTGATCTTTTTTTATAAATTTATCTTTCTACAATAATAGCAGTTCCTTGACCTCCACCTATACAAAGCGTCGCAAGTCCAGTTTTAGAATCTCTTTTTATCATCTCATGTATTAATGTAACAAGTATTCTTCCTCCTGAAGCCCCTACTGGATGACCTAATGCTATAGCTCCACCATTAACATTTACTTTTTCCATATCAAAGCCTAAATCT
>NZ_JAENWM010000113.1 GCF_016650035.1 Clostridium sp. | reverse complement strand
GCTTTATTATATGTTAGAGAATGGGACCAGGGATCCTTCAAAAGATGTGCTCAGAAAATTATTCATTTTCTCAAAATTACCTGAAGAATACTGGAAATATGGAACTACAGATGAAAAGGAACGTATAGAAAAAAGAGAAGAGTTTAAATGTTTGAAGGACGCTATAGAACAATTAAGCAATATTGGATTGCTTAAAAGCACTGATAAAGGATTTAGTTCTTCTGTTAAAGAAGTTTTAATAGCTGCGATGGAAGCAGATGTGAGCCATTTATTAGAGAAACAAAATCTTAAAAAAAATAATAAAAAGGAGGATTGATTTATCTTGGATCATAATATTACTTTTCGCCAAAAAGACAAGGGTTGGCAATATATAATAAGCTATAAAAATAATGAAGGAAAATGGATACAAAAAAGTAAGCAGGGGTTTAAAACTAAAAAGGAAGCGAAGCCAGCAGCTGAAAAAATGTTAGAAGAATTAGGAACTAATTTGGCACACAATGTAAATATGGATGGAGCCAGTCAAACGTTTGAAGAAGTCGCCAAAATGTATATAGAACATTGTAGCCTTTACAAAGAATACAATACAGTAAAAGCTTCCAGGGATAGTTTATCTAAATTTAGTTGTTTGAACTCTATAAAAATAAAAGATATACAAAAAATCGATATTCAAAGTGCTGTAGATAAATTGGTTAAAGAAGATTTAAAGCAAAGTACTATTGCAACGCACGTTGTAAGGTTAAACACTTTTTTTAAATATATTAAGGAAGATTTGAACTTGATTGTAGATTTACCGACTACAGAAATAAAAATTCCTAAAGAAAAAAGCAAAACTAATAAAAAGGCTCTTACTAAACCGGAACTCGATAAGCTTTTAATGAATTTAACAAACAATAAATTTTATATAGTAGCCTTTATAGCCGCCGTTACCGGAATGAGGTTGGGTGAAATACTTGGCCTTACTTGGAATGATCTAGATGAAATAAACCTAACATTAGATGTTAATAAGCAGTGGAAGGTGTCCAAAAAGGTCAAGAAATCTGATTTTGGAACTTTGAAGGGCAGGAACTCTTATAGATTGGTACCAATATCAAGTAGTATATTAAGAGAACTAAAAAACTATAAAAAAAATAATCCTACCGACCTTAAGAATAGGATAGCACCTTTTAACGATGCGAGTATTTTCAAATATTTAAATCCAAGATTAAGAGAGTTTGCCGGAATAAGTGTACATGAGTTAAGACACACTTATGCCACTTTGGTAATAGCGGACGGAATGGATTTTAAAACTGCCGCTAAGTTATTGGGGCATGACGTGCAAGAAACTTATAGAACATACTCTCACGTAACGAGTGACATGCTTAAAAACGCTTCTAAAAGAATAGAAGATATTTTTAAGTAAATTTTTTTAAAAATTATTTTTGACGAATCTTTTGACGAATCACTATGAAACGCAGTAAATTCAACGTTCAACAAATATTATATGTATATTGCCTTAGTATGCTTGTTATTAAAGCTAATATTATTTGTAATGCAACGTAATGATAATTTATAGCAATATCAACGCGTTCGCTAAAATGTATTTTTAAATGTTTGTAATGGATTATAAAGAATTACAATATAAATTTTGACGAATTTTTGACGAATGCTATTTTAGTGTACTAAACCGGTAATTCACCGGTTTAGTACTTTTTCAATTTTAAGAAGATAATCAATTTCTAATTCCAATAATTTTGAAATTGTTTTTGGTTTAGTCTTTGTTTTATTTTTCAACAATCCCTCTTTTAAATATAAATCATCCTTTCCATATTTTTTTGTTTGTTCCATTGTTAATATTATCTCCTTTCATTTTGATATGTAGTTGTTAAACATTCCCTTAATATGATTTTATAATAGCACTATGAATCGTAAAAGTAAAGAACAACAGTTCGGTTAAAATTGGTCCTATACGAAATAAAAAATAAGCCCATTTTCAGGACTTATTTTTTATCTATTTTTATTTTTTTCCTACTTTAAAATTATTTATGGTTATGTAAGATATAGCTGTTAAGCTACATCTTAAGTAATTTTATTTTATTTAAATATTCTCCATTTGTTTTGAAAATCCTTCAAAAAATGAAAAAAGCTCCAAGGATTTCTCCCTGAAGTCTTAAATTATCCAAATAAGATACTTTTACATTTTGTAGTGAATATTTTTTTTGGAATGGTCTATAATTTAAATATCCTTTTATTTTGTTTTGATAACTAATGGAAAAAATACTGCACTGGGATCCCCCTGCGTGCAGTATTTTTTTTTGATAGTAATATGTTTAAACCTCAAATTTTAAATAATATCCACCTACATGTTTAAATATATTAGTAATCACTAAATTTTGCCAAAATAAAAAAGTCCTGAAGCTAGATTTCTCTAACCTCAGGACTTTAAATTGTTGTACTATTGCTGAATCAAATTTTATTTTGAATTATTCAAAAATGGATCTTTAAATACTATTTTTAATTCTTTATTGTTTGTATTATTGTATTCGGTTCTTACATTACAATTTTTATAAATGAATAAATCTTTTTTATTCTCTAGCTGTTTATTACTATAATTAGATGTATCCACGATATATACCTCCATTCATTCTACTATCTATTTATGCTATCATCAAAATAATGTTTCCTCTTTATCCACTTAAATCCTTCATGTTTAGTTATACACGCAATTTCTATAGGTCCACCTACAGTTTGTGGTCCCGGAGCATATTTTGAGTATTTTTCAGTTAAATCAACTAGGAATTCTGCTAACTCTATAGCATCTTGTATTGGCATTGCAGGATGAGTTAAAGGTAATTCACAATTTGCGCTTACTAGTTTCATTAAATCTTCTATTTTATCACTTGGTACGATACCAGAATTTACAAAAACGTTGGGTAGTAACGTCCCATATCCTTTATATAATCTCGTTATTGCTTCAGGTTGCCCATACCAGGACATTCCAGTTTCTTCTTTCGCTCTCCGTAACACGGGACCAGCGCATACTCCATTATTAATTTCAATCAACCATTCTTCTGCCATTTCTTGATTAGTTGAGTAACCTGCTATAACAAATCCTACATCAGGTTTTTGAGGCCAGGTCTTAAACTCTTCAATATATTTTTCTTTATAAATAAAGTCAACAAACATATCACAAATATTTTTAATTGAATAATTATTAATATCAATTTTTTTGGTTGGATCACATGTCAATATATCTCTGAAGTCTTTAATTAAAGTTGAAGTAGATGCTCCCCCTATACTTCCTGCCCCCCAAGTAATTAACCCAATTGGCAACTGTTTATGTATATTAAATAGTTTATTGGCATTGTTATATATGTTTACTACGCCAATATTACCGCTTTGATCTTGTGCCATTATAGTGGATGCACTATCAGTTGCAAGTACCATTCCATCATTTACTTTCATGTGAATAGCTATTGTCATATTATCTCCTCCTAATAAAGATAATATTCTACAATCTTTATTGATTTCCTTCTATATTCTAAAAATAAACAAAAAAAATGAAGTCAATATTTATACTGACTTCACGCCTTAACTATTATACAATACTTTTATTTATTTCCCCATCATCTACGTAATCCTTAGCTTTAACATATAAATAATGAACTATTTTTATCATACGTTGCTCACTTAAAAATATCGTAAATCGCCTAGGTATAAATTGATAAGCTTTTCTAATCACCCATTCTTCCTGTTGAGCTCCACTTTTAAGAATAGCATCTTTGGCCATGCTCTTTGCTTGGAGCATTAAAACATAGGCTTGCGATTTAAATTTCTGCCACTCTAGTGCAGCATAAAGGATCACCGCCAATACTACAATAATTATAAATCTAAATTCAAACAATTTATCCAACATTAATAATTCCTCCCGAATTTATATTTTAATAGTTCTTCCTTTTTCTACATATGCCTTTTGGACATCAATTTCAATTATCCAGTATGGGCCATCTTCACCTATAGCTGTTATCTTATCTCTAAAATTAAAAACTTTAATAGGCTTTTTATCTGTAGCTAGGGCCAAAAGGATTACTTCTAATTTGACAGGATCCATGACAACCTCTTTTTTCTAAATTAGATAGAAATTGACCATTTCCTCTCTATTTTAATAATTGCCTCCAAGTATTTTCTCCAACAATACCATCCGCTGAAAGTCTAAGAGCTCTCTGATATTTTTTAACTGCTGCTAAAGTATGTGGTCCAAATATTCCATCTTGTTCCTCAAGTTTAAAAGACAATCTTTTCTGTAACCATTTAGTTATATTTCCTCTAGCTCCTTCTCTCATTGTAGGACACGCTCCTAGAGTTAAATTACCACCCCAACCGTCAACATCTAGCCGACTATTATATTGTTTATTTAATTCCCTTTGTAAAATCTTTATAACTTCACTACCAGTTGTTTTTGCAACTGGCTTTGATGCTAATATAATATTATTAGTTGTATCTTTCATAAGAATTCCATTTTCAAAAACATTTAGATCTACATTACCCTTTATACCATCTACATTGCCTTTTGAAGAATATTGAAACCCTACATAGCCTGTTATATTTGGCTTAATAACTCCATAATGTGCTATCCATATAGGTATATTTTTTACTGTATGATTCAGATTATTTGCATAAAATGAGTCTCCAGTATAAATACAAACTTCTTTTCCCTGAGAAATCATATAATCTGCAAATTTACGTACATTATTGCTCACCTTATCAACAGTTTGGTTGTCCATCTGTTCTATATCAATCGCATATTTACAATCAACATGTAAGCCATCAGTAGCCTTAATAAAGTGTTTCGCCTCTTCTTCTGGGTCGTTAGCTCTCATGTAATGGTAGAATCCAATTTTTAATCCCGCAGCTCTTGCCTGAGCATATTGTAATCCAAACCCTGGGCTGTCAAATGTAACTCCCTCTGTAGCTTTTATATATACAATTTCAACGTCTGAAGCTTTAACTTTTTTAAAATCTATAATAGTTCCCTGGTATGAGCTTATATCAATACCTTTCATAATTAATTTTCCTCCTTATTTTTAAGATTTTTCAAAATATCTACTAACTTATCAGGTACCGGAATACCTATAATAACCGCATTTTCTAAAATACTTATTCCTTCGTTGGCTATGTAAAAATAACAAACTAATGTCCTAAATGCCCATGTACCATTATTTATTAATCTATCTAATAACACTGCCATTATAAGTACTATAAGTATTGTAGCTTTTTTTAAAATCCCATTTATACCGATTATAGAAGATACTCTTTTAAGAACACACGCTCCCCATACACCTGTTATATAGTCTAGTGCTATAAATAGTATTAAAACTTGTATACTATTGTCCCAAGCCCCAAATAAATAAGCTAACACACTACATACAAAAGCTATTACTGTATTAAATACTTCTCTTGTGTCCATTTGTAAAATCCCTCCTATTGTTTAGTTTGTCGAAAGAGGGTATTATAAATTTATCCTCTAAGTTTTCTTTAGTGGGTAAGTAATGTGCAGCGGGTATATTAACGTATACCTACTGCATTTTATTATTTTTTGAGGTTACCAATCAACCACCTCCTTAAATTTTCGCATAATAAAAGACACCCTTGCGAGTGCCTATATTGTATTATTAAGTTATAACGCTAACTGAACCATATATTCCGATTGTGCAACTAAGTTAATATTTGCAATCCCATAATTCTGCTATTTCTCTCCTACCTAATATATCATTTGTTACAAATAAATCTTTGTATACTCCCTCGAAATGATTTAAAAAGTTTTCATCAGAACCTAGATATAATTTATTTAATCCAGTTATCGGTGTAGTATCTGCAATAGAAAATTCTTCTACATTTCCAATTATCTTATTTGCAAAATAAGCATCTGCGACCTCTGCATATGAATAAGTCGGATAATTCATATATGCAATATGTTCCATAACCTCTGCAAATTTCGTTGGGTCATAGTTATAATCTGTAGCTACTATGCTTATACCATGAAAAGTTAAGTGCATAAGCATATATTGATTCATTCTATCATCAACTCTTGCCATTGTTTCTGATGCTAATTCTGCATGACTAACTGGGTCGCTGTAAATATTATATCTATTTTTAAATGGATAAACATTGCTTTGATATTGTGTATATTGCCTATTCATTCTAATACCTAAATCCCTAAATAACTTTTGAGTATAGTTATTGTAAGTACCATTCGGAGTTGCAATCAAATCATAATCAAATCCATGAGCTTTTAAAAATGCAACTGATTGAGTGAGTTCTGATAATTGGATTTCATCTGTTGCAAGTCCTAAATTAACATGGCTCATTGTGTGATTATCTACTGTCCAACCATTTTGTTTTAATTCTTTAAGTTGGCTATAACTCATGTAAGGGTCTACTCCTATATTGTTAATAATCATGTGTATTGTACCCTTGATGCCATGTTGCTTCATTACTGGATAAGCTAATTCAAAACCATCTGCATGACCATCATCAAAATCTACTACTATCCCTCTTGGTATAGCTACAAATAATTTTAAATCTATTCTTGATTGTTGTATTGCAATTCCGAATACTGCGTTTGGATTATATTGTACTACATTACTTAATACCTCTGTTATAACTCCACCAACTGTCTTTTTAACCGCAAATTTACTTATGAGTTTACGATATTCAATCGTGTATTTATCTCCTGTTGTTGAGGTTATAACACCTAAAAATACTACATCAGCTTGGTTAATATTATAAATTTGATTAGCTTTTACAATCATTCCTACTGTAAATTCTTTTCCTATTTGTACTGTTTTTTCAAGCCTGTCATTTCCTTTTTTCGTTTCAACGTATTGCCTAACTTCTCCAAGAGTTCTTGTAATTATAAAAGAATCTACATAGATGGTAGGATTAACTTTTCCATTAGCCATAACACCGTAAAATTTAGCAGAGCCATCAGATACAAAAGGTTTTGAAACCCAGTACCATCCCTCTTTATCCGTTGGTGTAACATATGCTCCTGAGGCAGTATAAGTAGAACCGATTATAATATAAAAACTAGCTTCATCGGGGATAATATTGGGTGCATAAATTGCAAATCCTATCGAATAGCTTCCAGTAGATAATGTTAATAATTTCTTAAATTGTCCATTTTCATCTGCATTGCTACCACTAAACATTTTTACACTTTTATTACCAGTATATGACTGTTCACTACTTATTTCAGCATATGATGTTTTAATCGCTCCTATTTGGCTAAAATACCAACCGTCTACAGTCCCGATAGCGGTGAATTTTGTACCATCAATGCCCTTTTCAAAATCTGTGTTAGTTCCAAATAAATTTACTTTAGCACTTGTTAAAGATACACCTTTTCCACCTTGCATAACTTCTTGACTATAAGCACCGTTGTTTTGTGGAAATACTTGTTGCTTAGAAACAAATTCATAATCATTATTTATACTTGCATTTTTAGACCAATCTACTGTAGGTATAGTGGTTATATTGCTATTAAATTCATACTCAACCTCTATTAAATCACCTTTTATCAAGCTAGGATGGGTAAATGATAATTTATCACTTAATATAACTGCTTGGGATATATCTAAAAATGTTTTACTCCTATCAACTTGATTAAATCTGCTTATACTTACTATTGTTTTTATCAATATATTTGTAGTTAATGATAACTTAGTATCATAAATTCCTGAATCTTTATAAATATTTTGATATATAATTGATTCAATATTCGTTGCTTGCACTGGAAATAAATCTGTTACTACTGGTACAGATAATTGATAATAATTATCTGCATCCACTAAATCTGATATGTTTTTAATATACTGATTATTAGTTATATAATCTCTTGTTCCATTTGGTAAACTTCTTAATTTTATATTCGGAAAATATTGAGTTGTTTCTTTATCTCCTGTATATTTAACACTACCAACAACTACATCTATTGTATCTTTAAAATAAACTGGTACTTTTACATTCATTTCTGCAGCTGTTTTATTGTAAAGTTCATTGGACGTATCACTACCTAAGTCAACTATAACTATATCTTCTGCTTCCATCACTTTACCTAGTGCGGTTGCTGAATCAGCATAATCATGTTTAAGATATAATTGTAATTCACCAGTTTGACCTTTATTAGCAACGATACTAGATATTTCGTACCATTGATTTTGTACTGGTGTGGTTTGAAATAATGCGGATTGATTGCCACCACCTGTTGTTCCATTATCCCAAATCATCAATGCAGAACAATTTGCATTAGTCACTCTTACTTTTGCTTTAATAAATAATCTTTTTGTTGCACTCCATACAATCTTTGTATTTTGATTTATGTTTACATATGCAGAAGTTCCATTTCCTGTAGTTGTACACGCATTATCATTGACAGTTAATGTAGATGCTGCACCGACCCATCCAATTCCATCTGCATATACGCTGTTTGAAACTTTATTCTTTAACGTTTCGCCACTTATAGTTACACTTGCCCCATCAACATTATCTACAATTTGCTTGATATTATCATTTAATTGGGTAACTAAAAGATTGTTAGCTTTTTTCATGTCTATATTAACTACATCAGTCTCACTTGCTTCAAGTCGATTTTTTAAGCTTGTAAATGTTTTATTTTTTACTATGGAATTATGAGCATCTGTTACCTCTATATTTGTATTTGTAGCAGATATAGGAATAACTAAATTATCAACTCTTAAATCTACCGCATTTACTTCTGTTTTTTCTGCTTTTAAAATTATTTGTTGCGTATTAGTAGCCAATTGTTCCACATTTTCATTTATAGAATTCACTATATTTGTTTTATCTGAAGTGTTTAAACTTGTTAAACTTCCAACTTTATTAGATATCAATAAATCTTGTGAATCCACATAAGTCTTATCTGCTTTTAGTGCTATATTAGTCACAATAGCTAATGCATTTGTTAATGCAGTAAATTCACTTGTGGATTCTATTGCCATATCATCACGAATAACTTCGCTTACCGTAAAATTAAAAGTAACACTAGTAAGTATTTCCCCGGAAGTACCGTAAATAGTGATCTCGCTTTCTACCTGACCTGGACTTGTTAGGACCTGGTTAGTTAAAAGACTACTTATTTTATTATTTAAAACACTATCTATAATACAATCTAAAAATACTTTTGTTCCATCTGGCTTTTTAAAATAGATCTTTGCAGTTGTGCCTGTTAAATCGTAATTAATGCCACTATTAAAGATATTAATTACAAATTTATGACTATCAGTATCATTCTTTTTAATATAAATAGATTTATTCATATTTATTTTATTTGCTAAATCTATATTTATAATGTGGTCTATTGTATTTATCAAATCTGTTCACGCTCCTTTTTTTACAAATTAAAAAGCACCTCTTATTGAGATGCTATTGGATATTCATTTATAGGTTGTTCTAATATTTCAAGTTGTTTTGTATCAATATTAACTTTAAAATTTTGCGGAGTGTTTATAACATTGTTATCATCTGGAATAATTATTTCATCCCAAATTATTTTTAAATCTTGTGCATCATCTCCATATAATGAATCCATCTTTTGCAAATTTCCGCTAAATATTGATTTTATTAATCCTGTTCTTTTTGTATATATAATAGTCATTTTACCCTCCTTATGCAATTGCAATATAACTAAATGTCAATGCAATTACTTCTAATTCTAACGTGGATATTTTAACTCTTTGAGATTGTATATAAACACTAAAAGTACCATTTATAATCTCTGTTGGTGAAGGTTCCGATGCATAAACTGTTATACCATTAAGTGCATAATAATTTGTATATGCATTCACTGTAGATACCATAGCGATTACACTAAAATTTTTACCTTTAAATTCTTCAGGTAATGTTATAACAATGGTTTCTAATCCAATTGTGGATGTACCTTTACCAGCACAAGCTAAATAATGATAATCTTTATCTGTAGTGCCTACATGTCTTTTAAAGCCATCAGCAGAAATTTTAGTATAAGTACCATCCGTGTGAGTGTATACACTTTCATCTTTAGTATGTTTTGCATCTCCACCCATAGTAAATGCTCCGTTATCCAAATTTATACTAATGCTACCATCTAAACTG
>NZ_JAENWM010000055.1 GCF_016650035.1 Clostridium sp. | reverse complement strand
TTTCTTTTTTAAAAAAGTAAAGCACGCGGTAGGTCTGTTAAGCTTACCCAAAATCATACTTTTACAAAAGCAAAGCACCAACAATTAGTTGGTGCTAATGTTTCACATGATTTGGGACATTTTCAAAAATGCTTGACATACGTAGTTATTAAAACTATGTATTATTTATTTATTTATTTATTTATTTATTTTCTGCTAAAGTTCTAATAATTATTCTTTAAGCTATCTTTTACTATTTTTATAAAAATATGATTGTTTGAAAAAAATAAATTGCATTTTCACTAAAAATACTGTATCCTATTAAATAATGATAATGAATAATAAAGTGAGTTAAAGGTTAACACAGGGGGTATTAAAATGAAAAAATTTAAAAGAGTACTAGTAGCGAATAGAGGTGAAATTGCTATAAGAATTTTTAGGGCCTGTCATGAGCTAGGAATTCGTACGGTGGCAATTTATTCTAATGAGGACAAATATTCGCTATTTAAAACTAAGGCAGATGAAGCTTATTTAATTGGAGAAAACAGAAGTCCTGTTGATGCTTATCTAAACATTGAAGAAATAATCAGTATTGCACTTAAAAAAGGGGTAGATGCCATTCACCCTGGGTATGGATTCTTATCTGAGAACCCAGAATTTGCAAAGAAATGTACAAGTGCGGGTATTGAATTTATAGGACCTACAGCGGAAATGATGGATAAACTAGGAGATAAAATTAAATCTAAGATTGTGGCAAAAGCAGTAGGAGTTCCTACTATACCCGGTGATGAAAAAAATATTGAAACAATAGAGGACGCAAAGAAACTGGCAATTAAATGTGGATATCCGATTATGCTAAAGGCAGTTGCTGGTGGCGGTGGACGGGGTATGAGAATTGTAAGAAATGAAGAAGAACTTGCTTCCTCTTATAGAAGTGCTAGAAGTGAGGCAAAAAAAGCATTTGGTATAGATCAGCTTTTTATAGAGAAATATCTTGAAAAGTCTAAACATATAGAAGTACAGGTTCTTGGAGATAAATATGGCAATATCGTTCATTTACATGAAAGGGATTGTTCTATTCAAAGAAGGCATCAGAAGGTTGTAGAGTATACTCCTGCCTTTTCAATATCGGAGAAAAAAAGAAATGAGATCTGTAATGATGCCTTAAAAATAGCTAAATCAGTAAATTATATAAGTGCTGGAACCTTGGAGTTCTTAGTTGATACCAATGGAAACCATTATTTTATAGAAATGAACCCTAGAATTCAAGTTGAACATACCATTACAGAAATGGTAACAGGTATTGATATAGTACAAAACCAAATACTTATAGCAGAAGGTTACGCACTAAATTCCTCTGAAATAGGGATTAACTCTCAGGAAGATGTTAAAGTTCGCGGTTATTCTATTCAGTGCCGCATAACAACAGAGGATCCTTCTAATAATTTTGCACCAGATACTGGAAAAATAGAAGAATATAGAACAGGTTCTGGCTTTGGAATAAGGCTAGATGGTGGTAATGGGTTTGCGGGAGCGGTAATTAGCCCTTACTATGATAGTCTTCTTGTAAAAAATATTTCATGGTCTAGGACCTTTAAGGATACTATAAAGAAGTCCATAAGAGCTATTGAAGAAACTAAAATTACAGGAGTAAAGACTAATATAGGTTTTCTAATTAATGTATTGAATCATCCTACTTTTTTAAAGGGGGAATGTAATACAGATTTTATTGAAGAAAATACTGAGTTAATATCCATTGCACCTAAGGCGGATGAAGAAAGTAGAGTGCTGAAATTCATTGGAGAAAAAGTAGTGAATGAAACTAATGGCATTAAAAAGCTTTATGATGTGCCACTTGTTCCTAAAATTATAATGCCGGAAAAATTGAGTGGAACAAAACAGATTTTAGATATGCAAGGAACAGAAGGTCTCTTAAAATGGGTTAAAGACCAAAATAAATTATTGCTAACAGATACTACCATGAGAGATGCTCATCAATCCTTAATGGCAACTAGAATGAGAACAAAAGATATGTTAAAGATAGCAAAAGCTACATCTCTTTATGGAGCAGATTTATTTTCTCTTGAGATGTGGGGTGGGGCTACTTTTGATGTAGCATACCGTTTTTTAAATGAATCCCCATGGGAAAGGCTAATAGAACTACGATCCAGAGTTCCTAATGTGCTTTTTCAGATGCTACTACGTGGTGCAAATGCAGTAGGCTATAAAAATTATCCGGATAATATAATTCGTGAATTTATTAAAGAGTCTGCAGATACAGGTATTGATGTTTTTAGAATTTTTGATTCTTTAAATTGGCTAAAAGGAATGGAAATATCAATAGATGAAGTTCTTAAAAGTGGTAAGATTGCAGAAGCTTGTATTTGTTACACAGGTGATATCTTAAATAATAAAAAAGATAAATATAATTTAGATTATTATATTAAGCTAGCAAAGGAAATTGAAAAGACAGGAGCGCATATTTTAGGAATAAAAGATATGTCTGCATTACTTAAACCACATGCTGCATTTAAGCTTATTGATGCACTAAAGAAAGAAGTAGGGATACCTATTCACCTTCATACTCATGATACTACAGGTAATGGAGTTGCTACAGTTTTGATGGCGACGGAAGCAGGTGTTGACATTGTCGATACTGCTTTTAATAGTATGTCAGGACTTACAAGTCAACCAGCTTTAAATTCAGTTGTTGCAGCACTTAAGAATACTGATAGGGATACTGGTATAGATCTCAAAGGAATTCAGGAAATTTCAGACTATTGGGATGCAGTAAGGCCAGTTTATTATCAATTTGAATCGGGACTTAAATCTGGTTCCGCTGAAATATATCGTTATGAAATTCCAGGAGGTCAATACTCTAATTTGAAACCTCAGGTAGAAAGTTTTGGACTTTCACATAAATTTAGCGAAATTAAAGAAATGTACAAAGTGGTAAATGGTATGGTAGGGGATATTGTAAAAGTAACACCATCCTCTAAGATGGTTGGAGATTTAGCAATATTTATGGTTCAAAATGATCTTACACCGGAAAATATATACCAGAAAGCAAATAATATATCTTTCCCAGATTCCGTTGTAGCATATTTTAAAGGAATGATGGGTCAGCCAATGGGTGGCTTCCCAGAAAAGCTACAGAATTTAGTTTTAAAGGGAGAGATTCCAATTACATGTAGACCTGGTGAACTACTCCCAGATGAGGATTTTAGTGTGATAGAGAAACACTTAACAGAGAAATTTAATATTACCCCTGATAAAAAAGATTTATTAAGCTATTCATTATATCCTGAGGTATTTGACGGCTATTTAAAATACACTAAGGAGTTTGGGGATTTGAGTAGAATCGGAAGTGATGTGTATTTCCATGGTCTAAATGAGGGTGAAACCTGTGAAGCTGAAGTTGCTGATGGAAAAGCTTATATGATAAAGCTTCTAAAAATCGGTAAATTAGATGTAGAAGGCAACAAAGTTGTTGCTTTTGAGGTGGATGGGTATAGAAGGGAAATAAAAATAAAAGATAGACTTAATAATAATTTGAAAGAATTCAAGGCCACGGAAATGGCAGATTCAGAAAATCCACTAGAGATTGGGGCACCAATACCTGGAGTTGTTTTAGCCATTCTTGTAGAAGAAGGCGATACAGTAACTGAAAATCAGCCATTAATGACAGTGGAGGCTATGAAAATGGAAACACGAGTAAGTTCCTCTATATCAGGTGTGGTTGAGTCAATTAATGTAAAAGAAGGACAACAGGTAAAGGCCGGAGAACTTTTAATAAATTTAAAATAGTATCCTAGAAAAACAATCAATCTACAGGGCAATTTTAATTGTCCTGATTTTTTGTTTGCTCAAAATCAATATATAATTAAAGTAAACGGAACTTATTCAAGTTGAATTTTAAAATATGTATGATATAATTTATACAAGCGAGAGCACTAGATATATATTGGAGGAATTATTATGAAAACGAATGAATTACCAAAGTATTTTAAAGAAATAGATAATGAACTATGGTTTGAGGAAGTTGAAGTTGAGAAAAAGGATCTAAAAATAACTTATAAAATTAATAAATGTTTTTCATATTCAAAATCCCCTTATCAAGAGGTAGCTTTGATTGATACTGCTGCATTTGGTCCATGTCTTGTGCTTGATGGTGTAATGCAGACGACATCTGCAGATGGTTTTATATATAATGAAATGATTACTCATATCCCGGTACTTACTCATAAAAATCCACGAAATGTCTTGGTAATTGGTGGAGGGGACTGTGGAGCAGTAAGAGAATTATCAAAATATAAAGAACTTGAGACAATTGATATGGTTGAGCTTGACGAATTGGTAACAAAAGAATGCATAAAATATCTTCCTGAAATAACTGGAGTTTCCGATTTTGATAAAAGAATCAATTTTAAATTTGGAGATGGTGTTGAATATGTAAAGACTACTGATATTAAGTATGATGTAATTATGGTTGATTCTCCAGATCCAGAGGGCCCAGCTAAGGATTTGTTTGGTGAAGAATTTTATAAAAACGTAAAGAAATCATTAAATTCTGACGGAGTAATGGTATGTCAAAGTGAATCTCCAATGCTTCATCGTAATATAATTGAGAATACAAGAAAGATATTGAAGAATAACTTTAAATTTGTAAGGACATATATAGCATTTGTTCCAACTTATCCAGGAGGATTATGGAGTTTTACAATGGCATCTGATGTTTATGACCCTATCAATATGGACGTAAATAGATTGCCACAAGAAACTCGTTATTTAACAAAAGAAATTGCTAAATCTTGTTTTGATCTTCCGAATTTTATTAGTGACCTAAAATAAAAAAAGCAAGCACTAATACCTGTGAGTATTAGTGCTACTTTTATTATTCTTTTTAAACTTTTTTAACTGCATCTAAATATTTCTTTTTGATTCTCTGCAGTATTGTAATTATAAAGCTCTACAAGTTTTTCTCCTTTAGAATCTATGTGTATTTTTTCTTCATATATAATAGTTACATTATTATTATATTTAGTGTTACGAAGTCCACTTTTTGAAAAGGCTTCATCCTCTTTATATTTTATAAAACCTGATTTTTTTAGTTTCCCTAGGTGGAAAGCAAATTCTTGTTTTTTCTGTTTTTCATCTTCTTCTGTTAATTTGTATTCTTCCATTTCAAATGACATCCCTGGCAAATTATCAGCATCATAAATGTCAATTAGCATCTCACGTTCTAATGTATTCAATTCCATATAATCCCCTCTCACTACAATATTAATGATCATGATTCCGTTTATAATTTTAAGACAAGCTACGCAAAAAGCTTGACAATATATATATATTACTTAAAATCTGTATTTATTCCTATCATGAATAATTAATTTCCATATTTGTTATTATACTACAAACACAGTGTTTAATTTGTAGTATTGTAGTGATATTAACAATAAATGTTCAACAAATTTCAACAATATTAACACCAAAGGTCTATTTTTTAAAAATTCAAAATTTTTATAATAATAAAAATACTTATTGACAAGTATTAATTAAAGATGTATCATAATAGCAATATCAATGAGCAGAAAGAGTAAATAATGGAATTTAGTTTAAGCGAATCTAGGGTGGTGAAAGCTAGGTACTGTAGCCGTTATTGAATGGTTCTGTGAGATGTGATGCGAAGTAGTAGTAGCATTAACCGGAGAGTCTACCGTTATATAGACAGGGTATCGAGCAATCTGTACCTGATAAAGATAGTTATTTAGGTGGTACAACGAAATTTTACATTTCGTCCTTTAGTAGGATGGAGTGTTTTTGTTTTTTTGTAGCACAATAGCTAATATGGGTGGCACCGCGGTCACTTCGCCCCATTACTGGGATGAGGTGTTTTTTGTGTTGAAAAAAAATATAGAGGGGGTAATTATAGTGGTCAATCTAAATGAAAGTGAATTTAGCAGTAAAAAAAATTTAGACGCAATTTTTCCAATGTTCATTAAAATGAATGGGGATGAACTCACACCTGTAAATATTTTTTATAAATTGTGTGGAGAATATAAGTTTTTATTAGAAAGTGCTTCAAATGCCAGCGATGAGGGAAGGTATTCTTTTATGGGAAGCAACCCTTATATGAGGATCAGCAGTCAAGGTAAAAATGTAACTATCACAAAAGATGGGAAAGTGAGGAAAGAAAAAGGTAAGATACTGGATTATGCGAAAGACCATTTACTTAAAAATCATGAAAAGTTAGATTTAGATCTGCCTTTTAGTGGAGGGGCAATAGGGTACATTGGTTATGACGTGATTAGACAATATGAGAAATTACCTGACAATAACCCGGATGAACTTAATTTACCGGAGGCCTCCTTGCTTTTCTATAATGAGTTCATTTGTTTTGATCATTTTAAAAACGCCTTAATATTAGTTCACAATGTGTTCCCTGAAGAGGATGAGGATTATGATACTGTTTTAGTTAAATTAAATGAAATGAAAAGGGTAATAAACGAAGAGCATCCCAGTCATAAATTAATTAAGACATCGCAAAACAAACAGATTATTTCTAATTATGAAAAAGAAAATTTTTGTAATATTGTTAATAAGGCAAAGGAGTATATCGCTTCTGGGGATGTGTTCCAAGTGGTGTTATCTCAAAGGCTTAAAATTAAAAATGATGTAGATCCATTTGAAGTATACAGAGAGCTTAGGCGAAGTAATCCATCACCCTATATGTTTTATATAGATTTTGAAGACTATAGGATTGCCGGAGCTTCCCCAGAAAGTCTAGTTAAAGTTAAAAAAGACAAGGTAATAACAAATCCTATTGCTGGCACAAGGCCAAGAGGAAACAATTCAAAAGAAGACCAAAAACTAGCAGAGGAATTGTTAAAGGATGAGAAGGAAAGAGCGGAACATTTAATGTTAGTGGATTTAGGTAGAAATGATATAGGAAGGATTAGTGAACTTGGTTCTGTAAAGCTTGATAAATTTATGGAGGTAGAACTCTTTTCTCATGTAATGCACATATGTTCAAAGGTGTCAGGAACTTTAAAGAGTGGACTAAATTGCTTTAATGCACTTTCATCTTGTTTACCTGTAGGAACAGTTTCCGGAGCGCCAAAGATAAGGGCTATGGAGATTATTGATGAACTTGAGAATGTACGTCGGGGTATATATTCAGGAGCTATTGGTTATTTTTCTCATGACGGTGATATGGATACTTGTATAGCCATAAGAACCATAGTATTCAAAGATGATTTTGCTTATGTTCAAGCTGGAGCAGGAATTGTTCATGACTCAATACCTGAGAATGAATATGCTGAAACACTAAATAAAACTATGGCTTTAACGGAGGTATTGTAATGATTTTAATAATTGATAATTACGATTCTTTTACCTATAACCTGTACCAATATGTAGGGGAAATATACAAAAACGTAAAAGTTTTAAGAAATGATGAATTTACAATTGATGGACTAAGAAAGCTGCCATTAGAAGGAATTATTATTTCACCAGGACCAGGAAGACCAGAAAATGCTGGTCTGTGCATTGAAGTTATAAAGGCTTTTGAAGGTGTAATACCAATTATGGGAATATGTTTAGGACATCAAGCTATAGGTAAGGCCTATGGTGGAAAAGTTATAAGTGCACCGGAGATAAAGCATGGGAAAACTTCTATTATTAAACATAACTTCGATGGCTTATTTAAAGACTTAAAGGACAATTTAAAAGTGATGAGGTATCACTCATTAATTGTTGAAAGATGTACACTTCCAGAAATATTAAAGATAACTGCAGAAACGCAGGATGGTTTAATAATGGGAGTTGAGCATAAAGAATTCCAGATATATGGACTTCAATTTCACCCGGAATCCATATTTACGGAGGAAGGGAAAATAATAATTAAAAACTTTGTGGAGGTGGTTTGTAATGTTAAAAGTGATAATTAATAAAATTATAGCTAATGATAACCTAACAGAAGAAGAAGCTTATATTTTTATGAATGCAATAATGAAAAGTGAGGTTACGCATGCTCAAATAGGAGGTTTTCTTGTAGGTTTAAGAATGAAGGGGGAGACTATAGAGGAAATAACAGGTTGTGCAAGAGCTATGAGAGATAATGCAAAGCGCTTAACTTTAAACAGCGAATATACTATTGATACTTGTGGAACTGGTGGAGACGGTGGGAAGACTTTTAATATATCCAGTGCCTGCGCAATAATAGCAGCAAGTGGTGGAGTTAAAGTGGCTAAACACGGCAATAGGGCGGTTTCTAGTCAAAGCGGAAGCGCTGATGTTTTAACTGAACTTGGAATTGATATAAATGTAGAACCAAGCGCTGCAGTAAAATTAATCAAGGAGAAGGGTATGGCTTTTCTGTTTGCTCAAAGTTATCATTTGGCTATGAAAAATGCTGCAGTGGTAAGAAGAGAGTTAGGCACTAGAACTATTTTTAATATTTTAGGACCACTAACAAATCCAGCTTTTGTAAAAGGTCAAATCCTTGGGGTTTTTAGTAAAGAGCTAACAAATCCGTTGGCAATGGTTTTAGAAAAGCTTGGGGTGGAGAGAGCACTTGTAGTACATGGAGTAGATGGATTAGATGAAATAACTACTACGGGATTAACATTTGTCAGTGAATTAAAGGATGGTATTGTAACAAATTATAATATATATCCAGAAGAATTTGGTGTTAAAAGAGCGGCAGTTAAGGATATACTTGGTGGAAGTATAAAGGAAAATGCAAATATAATACTAAATATTTTAAATGGCGAAAAAGGTCCTAAAAGAGACATTGTAGTAATAAATGCAGCTGCAGCATTATATGTAGGGAAAAAATGTGAAAGCTTAAAACAGGGAGTTACCTTAGCTGTGGAATTACTTGATTCAGGAAAGGCCTATCGCAAACTTCAGGAACTAAGATTATCATGAATATATTAGACAAAATAGTTCAAGATAAAACAATTCAAATTGAAAGAGAAAAAATCCAAAGACCTGTGCAAAGTCTAATGAATTTAGAATCTAGGGAAATGAGAGATTTTGAATCAGCATTTAGGTCAGATGGATTATCCATTATAGCTGAGGTAAAAAAGGCTTCGCCGTCAAAGGGAATTATTGATAAGAATTTTGACCCCGTAAGGACAGCACTAAACTATGAAAAATATAAAGTAGATGCTATTTCAGTTTTAACAGAAAAAAAATATTTCTTGGGAAATAATGGTTATATAAAAACAGTTAGAGAAAATTCGTCTAGGCCTATATTAAGGAAAGATTTTATTGTAGATAAATATCAAATATATCAATCTATTGAACTTTATTCAGATGCTATTTTGTTAATTGCTGCAATACTTAAGGATAAACTAAAGTCTTATTATGAACTTGCAACGTCCCTTGGGCTTCATTGCTTGGTAGAGGTACATGATAGAGCTGAAGTAGAGCTTTCTCTAGAATGCGATTGTAAAATAATCGGAATAAACAATAGAAATTTAAACGATTTTAATGTTGATATTCATACTACAGAAAAATTAATGAAGTATATACCAAAAGACAAAATTGTGGTATCTGAAAGTGGCATAAATTCTATTGATGATCTTGTGTATTTAAGGTCAATTGGAGCTGATGCTGTGCTTATTGGAGAAGCTTTTATGAAAAATCCAGACAGTGTAGGCACATATCAAGGGGTATGCCATGACTAAAATTAAGATTTGTGGAATTAGAAGGCCTCAAGATATAGAATATTTAAATGAGCTCCAGGTAGAATATGCAGGCTTTGTCTTTGCTAAAAGCAAAAGAAGAGTGAGTATGGAGGAAGCACTTTGTTTAATACAAAAATTAAGTGCAGACATAAAAAAAGTAGGAGTTTTTGTAGATGAGGACCCATTAAAAGTCATAGAGATTGCAGAAAAGTTAAAGCTTGAGGTACTTCAGTTTCATGGGCATGAAACTCAGGCATATATTAATAAGTTTGAGGGTTTTGAAATTTGGAAAGCTATTAAAATTATTAGTTCTAAGAGTATATCAGAAGTTAGAAATTACAAATGTGAGAGATTTCTTTTGGATAATAGTATTTCAGGTTCTGGGGAAATCTTTAAATGGGAACTTGTACAACAAAAGGTTAAAGGGTCACAAGTAATGCTAGCTGGTGGATTAACTAGTGAAAATGTAGCTCAGGGAATAATACAGCTTACACCTTACGGGGTGGATGTATCCAGTGGGGTAGAGACACATGGATTTAAAGATTATGAAAAAATTAAAAAATTTATTAGGAAGGTGAGGGAATTACATGAAAGATAAATTCGGAAAATTCGGAGGACAATACGCTCCAGAAACAGTTATGAGTGCAGTTATAGAGCTTGAAGAGGAATATGAAAAGGCGATTTCAGACCCTGAGTTTATGGAGAAATATAGATATTACCTAAAGGACTACTCAGGAAGGGAGACCCCACTATATTATGCAGAGCATCTTACAAAAAAATTAGGCGGAGCAAAAATATATTTAAAAAGAGAGGATTTAAACCATACAGGAGCTCATAAAATTAACAATGCCCTAGGTCAAATACTACTAGCCATAAGAATGGGAAAGAAAAGAATAATAGCGGAAACCGGAGCAGGTCAACATGGAGTTGCTACAGCCACAGTAGCTGCTATGTTTGGTCTCCACTGTGAGGTATTTATGGGTGAGGAAGATATACAAAGGCAGTCTTTAAATGTTTTTAAAATGAAAATACTTGGAGCTAAGGTTACTTCAGTTACCACAGGTACCGGCACTTTAAAAGATGCAGTTAATGAAGCTATGAAAAATTGGGTTGCAAATGTTTATGATACTTTTTATGTTATAGGGTCTACAGTAGGATTGCATCCATATCCAACTATGGTAAGAGATTTTCAACGGGTTATTGGAGATGAAGCAAGAAGGCAAATATTGTGCAAAGAAAATAGATTACCAGATTATATTGTAGCTTGTATTGGTGGTGGAAGTAATGCTATGGGTATATTTTATCCTTTCCTTGATGATAGTGATGTAAAACTTATTGGAGTTGAGGCCGCAGGAAAAGGGCTTAATACCGAACAGCATGCTGCAACGATATCTAAAGGGGATATAGGTATAATTCACGGAATGAAGACTTATGTGCTTCAAGATGCTGATGGTCAAATAATGCCTGTATATTCAATATCAGCAGGGCTAGATTACCCTGGGGTAGGACCGGAACATGCACATTTACATGACATTAACAGGGCGCAATATGTCTCGGCCACAGATGATGAATCTATAAATGCCTTCATGGAGCTTTCAAAATTAGAAGGGATAATCCCTGCCATTGAGAGTGCTCATGCTGTTGCTTATGTTATGAAACTCGCTCCAACGCTACCAAAAGATAAAATAATAATTATTAATCTTTCAGGACGAGGCGACAAGGATATAAATACTGTTGCACAATTAATGGGGGTGAAATTATGAATAGAATAGTCCGCAAATTTAATTATCTTAGGGATATAAATAAAAAAGCGTTTATACCGTTTATAACTGCAGGAGACCCGGATTTATGTACCACTTTAGAATTAACGTTAGCGCTTGAAAAAGCTGGGGCGGATATAATAGAAATCGGAATTCCTTATTCAGATCCTATGGCGGATGGTCCCGTGATACAAGCTTCCTCCACAAGAGCCTTAGCAGGTGGTACTAAAATAAGTTCAATAATGGACAAAGTAAGTGAAATAAGAGAAAAAACACAAATTCCACTAGTATATTTACTTTATTATAATTCAATATTCAAATATGGACCTGAAAGATTTTTAGAGCAGTGCCAGAAGGTGGGTGTTGATGGTTTAATCATTCCCGATCTTCCATTAGAAGAGAGATCTGAAGTAATAGAAATTGCTGATAAGTACGATATTTGCATAATCCCAATGGTGGCACCAACCTCCAAAGCTAGAATTAGTGCGATAACTAATCTGGGAAAAGGTTTTGTATATTGTGTTTCCGTGAATGGAGTAACAGGCACAAGGCAAAATATTACTACAGATATTAAGGAATATATGGAGTTAATTAAAAGCTACACTAATATGCCGAGGGCTCTTGGTTTTGGTATCTCTAGTGCCGAAATGGCAAAGGCTTATGTCCCATATTGCGATGCTATTATTGTGGGAAGTGCAATAATAAAATTGGTGGCCGAAGGTGGAACGCAGGAAGATATTATAAAAAGAGTTTATGATTTTGCTGTAGGAATAAACAATGCTGTAAAATAAATACATGGTGCCACCCACGTGGCAAGTGGCATGTTTAGTTTATATTGTAACTTAAATAAATTTTATATGATTTTGTGATAATATAGATTATACTATATTTGGATATGTATAAGCTTATTATACCTATAAAAGTATGGGAGATGATATTGTGAATTATAAAGTTGTTTATTTTACAAGAAATGGTAGCAGCAAGAGGATAGGTGAAAAAATAGCAAATAAACTTTCCTGTGAGGTTATAGAAATCACAGATAATATGAATTGGAAGGGTATTTTAGGATATATAAAAGCTGGATACTATTCTTCGAAAAATAAGAGCGTAGATATAAAAATTAATGGTGATTTAAGCAATACTGACGAATTTATTGTAGTAACTCCGTTGTGGGCTGGTGGGGCATCACCCGCTATTAGAACTTTTTTAAAAACAACTTCATTAGATAAGATACATCTAGTTGTAACATCTATGGGTAGTAATATAAAAGATCGTTTGGGATTTAAATCAGTTAGTGATATTGTGAAGAGTAAAAAAAATGAAGATGTTATAATTGATAATCTTGTAAAGAGCTTATTATAAAAGCACATTCCATAGTAACTTTTATCTTCTTATCTTAGGATAAGGAGATTTTTTCGTTTTAAAAACAATTTACATATGCAACATAATATGGTATAATTCATATGTGAACAGTTAATATATGAAATATATATAATTAAGGAGATAATTATGATTGATGTACAATTTCAAGAAAAACTCATTGAAGTATTAAAATCTGTTAATGGAAAGATTAATGTAATTATGCGTGATTTTTACGAACCATATGGCTTAACATCTGTACAAGCTAGTGTATTATTAGAACTTCATAAAAATGGAGAACAAAATATTACAGATTTATGTAATCATCTTTATATGGGAAAGAGCAATTTATCTCCATTATGTAAACGTATGGAAAAGAGTGGATTTATAGAGCGTGTTAGAAATTTAAAAGATGAACGCTACGTAAACATTAAAATGACGGAATATGGTGAAAAAATAATGAAAGAAGTGACAAAAACATTATCTGAAAGTATTATTCCAACATTAAATGAAATAGAAGAATATAAAAAAAATAGAATTGTGGAGGGATTAAATATTTTAAATGAATGTTTATCTTTAGGGTCAAATAAAAATATTTAAGTAAAACCAATTATGAAATATAGAAAGGAAGTGATTAACACATGATAATGCCTTTGATTATAGCCTCAGTTGTTGTATTAATATGTATATTTTCAAGTAAAGTTTTATATAGATTTGGAGTGCCCTCATTGCTTATTTTTATTTTATTAGGGATGATATTTGGTTCGGAGGGAATTGTAGGAATCCCATTTGAAAATTATCGTATTGCGGAGCAATTGGGATCGATTGGTTTGATATATATAATTTTTTACGGTGGATTTTGTACGAATTGGAAAGTAGCAAAGCCAGTTGTGGGTAAAGCTGTATTAATGTCAACTTTTGGGGTTGTTATAACAGCAGGAATTACAGGTTTGTTTTGCACTTTAGTTCTTAAGGTATCTGTTTTAGAGGGATTACTTATTGGATCAATAGTATCTTCAACTGATGCAGCAGCAGTTTTTTCAATTTTACGTTCCCAAAAACTAAATTTAAAAGATGGGCTGGCATCAATGCTAGAAATAGAAAGCGGAAGCAATGATCCCTTTGCTTTTATGCTTACAATAACAATTTTAAGTTTAATAAAAGGTGGAGGAGAACAGTCGACAATGCAAATGTTGATATTTCAAATATTCTTTGGATTATTAGTTGGTGTTGCATTAGCAAAAGTAAGTTCATGGATATTAAAAAATATCGCATTTGAAATAGAAGGACTATATCCAGTGTTTGTAATGGCAATAGCCATCTTATCATATTCCCTGAGTTCGTGGATTGGTGGTAATGGATATCTAAGTGTATATATTGCAGGTATTATAATTGGAAATAGTAAAATCCAATATAAGAAGAGTTTGGTTAAATTTCTAGATGGAATATCATGGCTTATGCAAATAATGCTCTTTTTTATATTGGGTCTGTTGTCTTTCCCTTCTCATCTGCAACCAGTTCTACTGTCAGGAATTCTAATTTCGGTGTTTTTAATTTTTGTGGCTAGACCTATTTCAATATTCGGAATACTGAGCTTTTTTAAAATTCCCTTAAAACATAAATTGTTTGTTTCATGGGTTGGAATTAGAGGAGCGTCATCTATTGTTTTTGCTATACTCGCTGTAACTAATGAAGCGGTTATACAATCTGATATTTTTCATATAGTATTCTTCATAGCGCTATTCTCAGTTTTGCTGCAAGGCACTTTACTTGCGCCGATTGCAAAGAAATTAGAGCTTGTTGATAATGAGTCAGCAGTTCTTAAGACATTCAATGACTATCAAGAAGAATCAAATACAAAATTAGTTGAATTAGAAATTACTTCAGAAAGTAAATGGCTTAACAAAACCATAATGAATGCAAGTATACCAGAGGAGATTTTGGTTGTAATGATAAAACGTGCAGATAATGTAATACACCCTAAGGGAGCGACAATGATTAAAATTGGGGATATACTAGTATTAAGCGGAGATAACTTTGATGATATGCTAATGTAGATATCCTAATACTTATGTATGTATTTAATATTATATCTGTTTTAAAAGAAAATTGTGGTATACTAATGTTAAATCATGTAAATCTTATTAAAAAAAATATAGTTTTAGGAGGTACATAATGAAATTTGGAATGAGAAAACCCAGCTTAAAGAAAATGATTAGCAGTAGAACTAGTGTAAAGAGAGTAATACGTCATAATTTAGGGGTAAAAGCTCCACGTGGGTTTGGCTGGTTTACGAATCCTAAAAAAGCCGCCTATAACCGTGTCTATAATCGTACAAGTTTTAGTATTTTTGATGTAATAAAGAAACTTTTTAAATAGAAATTTTGGTGCTACCCATGTGACGGGTGGGTAAAATACGATATACATAAAGAAAAAATGACTTAGCGTATACTATATACAGCTAGGTCATTTTTTAAATATTTGGTTTTGGTTATTTATCATATGTTAGAGAAATACGAATCATTTACCGAAAAATACTATTGATTTATTAATTCATAGGTGTAAGGTTACCATAAGTTCCATCAAATACATTCCCATTGTTTTGATTCACAAAGTACCATCCCCTGGTTGTTGTGTGATCAACAACTACATCATAAACATGTATAACAAAATATTTAACTCCATCCACGGTTTCTTCATGATCAAATTGACTTATAGTTTTTGAATCTGAATCTTTAAGTACAAGCTTTCTAACTATATCCTCTGCAGATTTAGTAGTTATATTACTAGCATCAGCCTTTTCTTGAGTTTCTTTAGCCGCTTTTTCCTGTTCTTCTTTTAATTTTTGGGCTGCAGTTTCTTCCTCAATTTTCTTATCTATAGTATCTTTAATCTTTTTAGCATTTTCGTTATTGATATCAACTTTAAATACCTGGGCTATATAATTGTTAGCTTCATCATAGTTATTAGCTTCTAAAGAAATATTGGCTTTACTAATATTTAGTGCCACATATTCTTTAGTGCATTCATTAATCTTATTTTGAGCATCGGTGTAGAACTTATCACTGTCTTTTCCAATCTTATTAAATTGATCTATTGACTCTAGATATTTTTTATCATTCATTAATCTTATGCCCTCATCATAGACTTTATTTTCTTCTGTTAAGCTTTGAGCAAGCTTAATACTATTCTCTATGTTGGAATCGTTCTTATAGCTTAGTGACTGCTTATATAAATCTATAGCCTTATCGTATTCACTATTTTCCATATAGCTATTTGCTTCTTTAATTAAACCATTGTACTGTTTGATTTTGGTATATTTGTATCCACCAAATCCTACACCAATAATTACAAGCAACGTTAATACTGATGTGATAACTATTTTTTGCATATTCCACTTTTTCATAATAAAGCCTCCTGATTAACGGAATTATTTATAAATTAATTCCACTTTACTTATAAAGAAATTATAACATAAAAATTATCTTATATTACCAATATTTTTATAAAATATATAAACTTTATTTGGGCTTCAATCTTGGTGAGAATAAGGTTTCTGACGTAGAAGGTTTATGAGCTATTCTTAGAACTTTTTACGGAATTTTCGGATTTAGAAGGTGAAAATAGTTTTTTGTTGAAATAAGTACTGATATACTTTTCGAAATATAGTATGATTATATAGTAATTTTAGCTGTTCATATATAAATGATAAGTCACAGTGGTATTTTATAATTAACTAGTAAATAGGGGGATTCAAAATGGGAAAAAGAAAAAATATCATAATTAACGGATATATAAAAAGAATAGGAATAGGATTACTTGTGAGTTTAATGATTGTAGTAGCTATATGCTTAATTAATAGCAACTATAGAAATGTTGTAAGCTTTTCAAATGTATTATTTTATATTGGGCTAATAGAACTTTGTGCTTCAGGTATAATTTTTATTGTGGATACGATGGGTAAAAGGAAGATTTCTTATCAACATGTAAGAACATCTTCTGATGAAAGTATCCAAAAGCGTAACAGTAATGACATGGATAGCACTGAACAAAGGTTTAAATTTGTTATTTATATGAGCATTATGGGAGCATTAATGATGGGCTTTAGCATTGTTTTAGCTTATTCATTAATATAACGTTCTACTGGAGGAATTAGAGATAGCCTTTCTAAGGGGCATGATTACAAGGATATAATTACAAATTTTATTAAATTGGTTAATAGTTGCGAATACGCAGCTAATGGAAAGGTTTTTGCTATAGGAAATGCAACAAGAAAAGCATTGATGAAGTATCTATAAGTTAATTTGATAAAAATAAATGAACAACTGTTATAGCGGTTGCTCATTTGTTATATTAAGCTATTATTTATAGGAATCTTTAGCCACATTTATATGAATTTTTTTGAGTTTCTGAATTACTGTGATTATACCATTCTACTAATTTTATCCCTTTAGAATCTACATGTATTTTATCTTCATAAATTATAGTTACATTATTCTTATATTTAGTGCTACGAATTCCATCTTTTAAAAAAGCTTCTTTTTCTTCATATTTTACAAAACCTAATCTTTTTAATTTTCCTAAATAAGAAGCAAATTCTTGTTTCTGATCTTTTAGGTCTATTTCTGTTAATTTATAGTTTTCAATTTCAAATTTCATTCCTGGCAACATATCAGCATCATAAATATCAATTAATATCTCACGTTCTAATGCATTTAACTCCATATAATTATCCACCCCTCGTATAATTAATTCTATTATAAGAATTTGAATTATATTTATATTATACTATAAATCATGTCATTTTTATGCAATATTGTGATGTTATTAACATAAATCGTTTTACAAATATCAACAAAATAATTAAATATAACAAAAAAATAGTGAGTTTTGTATAGTTACACTTAAATTATGCAATGCTACATTGAAACTAAAATAATAAGACACTATCAAAGATTTAAAGCTTTGATAGTTCCTTTTTAGCAATCTTTTTTTGAATATTCTCAATGCTGGATCTATTAAGAGTATAGCGTGAGATGCTTGAAAATGCGGCTATAAAGGTTAAACCTGAGCCTATGCTTAGAATTAAACCAAGAATAATTACGGTGCTTTCAGCTTGAAGGGGCAGATTGGCATCGAATTTAACTAAATCTAATATAAAACCTATAAATAGCAAGGCAATAGATTGAGAGAATTTATAAAACAATGTTAGACAACCGTAATAGCTTCCCTCAGCTCTTTTTCCAGTATTAAGCTCATCTAAATCAATGATATCTGCAACCATTGAAAAAGGCAAAGTAAGTAATCCTCCTGTACCAAAGCCTGCAATTATTGCAAAGGGAATGAAATATAATGCATTACCCATTACATGGTTCTTTATAAGCACTAGTATAAGAAAAAACAAGCTACTTATAAAACAAAGTATAAGACCTAGGATCATTGAAGGCTTTTTATCTAATTTTGCAGATATTAAGGACCATATAGGCTGAGAAAGTATGGAAACAAGAAGCTGTATTCCAATGATAAGGCCGATCTGCTGACTACTTAGGAAAAATGTATAGGTAAACACGTGTAATCCTGTATTTGCAAACAGTGCTGTAGCTATGTTTGTAAACATATGTGCAAAAGCTACACATCTAAAGCTTTTGTTAAGAAGGATTTCCTTAAAGGCTGACAGTGCAGTTTTTATATTTGTATCACTTGATTTCTTCTGAACATGTTCATTTAGGATTGGGATATATTTCTTTGTTGAAAAAAAGCAAACAAAGGCAAAAATAATAATTAAAATTGAGGAAAAAATCCCCATAGAACTATAGGAACCAGGATTTAGTTGACCAGAAGGGAATTCTGGAGTAGGTTTAAAAAAAACAAACATTCCAAAAACTGATACAAAAGCAAGACCAAGAAGAAAGAAAACAGTTTTAACACCTTGAATGTTAGTTCTTTCATTGTAATCATTAGATAGTTCAGCGCCAAGCGCAGTATAAGGAGTTGTATAGATTGTGCCGAAAGTTTTGATAACTAAAATTAGAATAAATATAATGGAGAAAGTTGCATAATTTGATAAGTTGGGTCTTATATTCCATAAAAGGTAATTGGATATTCCTAGTCCTATACCTCCTATAAGTATATATTGATGTCGCCTACCGAAAATTTTAGATTTAGTCATATCTGAAAAGTATCCCATTAAAGGGTCAGTGATGGCATCCCAAATTATACTTAGGCTTACAGCTAAACCTACAAGACTACCAGGGAGATTAAGAATAACTGTACAGTAGAAAACTAGATACGCTGCTATAGCTTGATTATTAATCCCTATGCTGAAGTTTCCAGACCCATAGCCTATTTTATCTAAAAATGGGATTTTTCTTTGGGTATTGCTTTTAGGTTTAATCTAGATAACCCCCTTATTATACATTTATATGGTTTTTCTTGCAAAAATTACATACACTATATTGAATTAACTTTTGAATTTTGATTTATCTATGAATTAATATTAACATATTTATACATAAGAGTAAAACAGTTTATATGTTTTTTATATGCAAAATAATATAACAATAACGAAAATTTAAATTTAATTGTAGGTAAGATTTTATCAATAATGTAAGATATATTCAAAAAAATCATTTATACAATTAACAAATAAACTCTAATTATTCAATAATGAATAATTAGAGCTTATTGATTTCTGGTGCAGATGACAGGAATCGAACCTGCACGCCGTAAAGCGCTAGACTCTGATTCTAGTGCGTCTGCCAATTCCGCCACATCTGCATAAAGGGGGATTCATATTTACTTTAACTAAGTACATTATATACCTTTTTTCTAATTATGTGTAAAATATCTATAAAAAAATTATCAAAGATTTAAATCTCCCCAAAAACTATATATTTTTGATAATAATGGGGTATACTTAGTGTGAGACATTTAGACAAGCTATTATTAACATTGCAGAAGCTATTATTTTATATTAATATAATGTAATTTCATATGGCAATTAATATTGATATAAAAGGAGTTATAAATGGATATAATTTTTCAGATTTTAAGCCGCAATATTTTCCCCGTTTTTATATTGATTTTTCTTGGGTTTCTCTTAAGTAGAAAATTCAAATTAGATATAATGACATTAAGTAAACTCAATTTTTATATTTTTACACCAGCCTTTATTTTCCATAATATATACAGTAAAGAGATTCCTTTGGAGATGGTTAAGGTTTTTATATGTGCAGCTGTGTTTATGGTGGTTAACTATTTGGCAGCTATAGTTATAGCTAAGATAAGGAAATATGACAAATCTAAAACAAACGCTTTCAAAAATTCGTTGATGTTTTATAATTCTGGAAATATTGGACTTCCTCTTGTTACACTTGTCTTTAGTGGTGCAGATTATATTACTAATGGAACTAATCCTTATTTAAGCATAGCGGTTACAGTGCAAATTATGGTACTTGTTTTGCAAAGTATCACAGTGAATACTATAGGTTTTTTAAATGCTGGAAATGAAAATATGCACTTTAAAGATTCTATGAAGAAAGTACTGGGTATGCCAGGTATCTATGTAATAATTCTTGCTTTTATGTTTAAAATGATTCCTTCTTATGATTTAAGTAAATCAGTAATTTGGCCTGCTATAATATATATAAAGGATGGACTTATTCCAGTAGCGTTAATGACGCTTGGTGTTCAGCTTTCCAAAACATCTTTTAACTTTAAGGATAAAGAGATTTATCTAGCTTCTGCCATGAGGCTTGTAGGTGGACCAATATTTATTTACTTCTTAATTATTATTTTCGGATTTCATGGAGTAATTGCACAAGCCTTAATGATTTCATCTGCGGTACCAACTGCAGTGAATACTTCCTTAATTGCTGTTGAGTGTAACAATAGTGTGGATTATTCCACCCAAATAGTTGTAAATTCAACGATATTTAGCTCCTTGTCTCTTATCATAGTTATTCTACTTGCTAGAATTCTTTTTCCTGTTTAATAATAGCAAGTTCAGTCTTATTAGTTTTTATATAATATGTGTTTTTTGAAAAGTATTGTATAAGGTTGGTTGATGATATATAATTTGTCTAACACTTTGAAAAATAATAATTTATGGAGGTATACTATTATGATAGATAAATTTGAGGGTAATAAAGGAATAAAGATTTTTGCTTATGGAACTCTTATGAAAGGTTACAGTGATAATGGAAAATACTTATCAGAAGCTAAATTTGCAGGACATTTTGTAGCTGATGGTTTTCAACTATATGATTTTGGAAATAATGCACAAATAATGTATAACGAAATTGATAAGGTTAAAGGTGAAATTTATGTTATCGATAGAGAGACATTAAACAAATTAGATTCATTTGAGGTAAAAGGCAATTTATTTGCAAGAAAATTAATTAGCGTAGTTAACGTTAATAATAATGATGATGTTCAAGAAGCTTATACTTATGTGTATAATAAGGATCTTTCAAAAGAAGTTGAAGTTAGTAATGAAAATAAGGCTAAGACAGCAGTAAAAAGAAACGATTATGTTTGGTATGCAAGCTATGGATCTAACATGCTTAATGAAAGATTGTCATCTTACATTAAAGGTGGAGTTTGTAAATTTAATGGTGTGAATTATGGCGGTTGTAGGAATAAATTACTTCCAAAGGATAGTAGATCAATAACTATTCCATATAAAATGTATTATGGAAATGAAAGTGCTTCCTGGGGTAATGGTGGAGTCTCATTTTTAAATACTAATAGTAGGGGACAATCAATAGGTAGAATGTACCTAGTTACTGAAGAACAATTTGAAGATATTGCACGTCAAGAGGGAAGTGAAGAGAACTGGTATAATCAGATCCTTTCCTTAGGAGAGCACAATGGTATAGAAATTGTTACAATTACCAATAAAAATAAAAGACCTTATAAAAACCCTTCCGATAATTATTTTAGGGTAGTTAGAATGGGAATAAAGGAAACATATCCTAATATGAGTGAATTTGAGGTAATGAAGTATTTGGTACAATGTGGATTAGAAAAGAAATAGCATCCAGGTTGATTTGAAAATGGAAAGTTTAATGAAAGCAAGTGTGGGGAACTACCGAATTTGGCAGTTCCTTTTTATGCAATAAAATAAAAAAAATGTGAAATAATTTATTTGTTAAATATATGATTTATTACACCTGCTATTAATTTTGGAGTCTGATTTATTACATCATTTTCCAAAACTCGTTCTGTGAATTTATGCAAATCCTTTCCTCCGGGTCCTATATTTATACTTGGAATGTTTAATAGTGATATTGTTTCAAAGGGGATATCGTACATAGTTCCCCAAAGGGGCATATTGGATTTTACATGTGGTATTATATTTTGGCTTTCGCAAAGGGAGGTATAACTCATATCAGAAAGGCCCATAAAATAGTTTTTCTTACTGTAAATTTCATTGCACAATTCATCTGCAATTCTAATTATAGTGTTGTCAATATCACATATACTTTTATCTAAATCTGTAAAATTGTCAATAGATACATGAGGGTAATAAGGGGGAGAAAATGCAATTACTACAATTGGCGCTTTATCTTCAATATATTCCAATGTTTTACCAATTATGGCTAGATTGCTTTCGGGAAGACTAATGATGTCATTTTTTATATCCATGGCTAATTTATCAAGAGTTAAACGATAGTCTTCGAGAAATTCATCCCCAAAATTTGAAATAGCTTCTTTGTATATTTGCGCAAAAATTTTAACATTGGATTCCCAAGGTAGTTTATGTTGGGATTCATTTTTCTTAGTTAGATAAATACTGTAGTTTCTATTCATTTGGCATAAGACACTTTCAAATGCATCTTTAGAAAGTTTTAGTAATTGGTCTAATATTACCTTTGGTGTTCGCTTTAGTGTTAATATACTAAAATATCCGCCGCAAGATTCAGGTATAGAGGCATCATAACGTTTTTTTTCATCTCTAAAAAAGCCCCAGGATGGTGGCGGCGACACTTCATCTGCTGCATCATCTGAGAAATCTGGATTAAGTTCTGTTACACTTACAATTTGGGATAATAACGGGATTGGATTAAATCCCTTGAAAACATCACCAATATGCGCTTTTTTACCCCTTACATACACCACGGGCATTAATTTTCCAACAGAGCCCGTATGGAAAAATCCTGCATTAGTCTCTGATTTTTGGTGTGGCTCTGAATCAATCAAGAGTGTATAATTTAAATCATGAATATCTTTGATAGTCTCCAACAGTTTTGCGCAATTTCGCATCCCCTGTGATAAGGATTCCTCATCTGGAACCGATATGATCAAAATATTGCCATTAAGGGTTTCTTGTTTTGAATACTGCTCAATAAGTGACATTTGAATTGCAATACCTGCTTTCATATCTGCAGCACCTCTTGCGAAAATCCATTCTCCACTATTTAAATCATCTTTAACTTCTTTTTCTAGATTAACATTTTTAAGCATTGTTCTAAGTAAATCCGGATCATAGGCATAATCTTTTAGAATATGATAATCATAAGAATCTACAGCATCATGATGAGTAAGAAGAATTACAGTTTTTTTACCTTCTCCTTTAATAAGCCCCCACACTATAGACCGTTTTAATGAATCATCCACAAGGGGATAGCACCCTAAGTTATTTACATTGTGCTTAAAATAGTCTAATTTTTGTAACCAGTCATAAATGTATTTTTCTATGTCTAGCTCAAGTGATGTGCCTGTATCGCTCTGTATTGAAATTAAATCAAACAGAATATTTTTAATTTTACTTTCAGATTCTAACATCTAATTCCTCCTGACATTTGAAAGGTATTAAAACAATAAATTATTAAATAAAGTTTTGTTTTGTTATATTATAAATATATTTATAATATAAATATCTTTATATTAGTTTACCATAAGTATAGTTTTATCCAAAACCCATAGATGCTTTTATCACTCATTAGTTTAATTTTTTATTTTGATATTAAAATTTTAAAAATTTTGTAAGGTTGTCTTTAGTATAAGAACTAAATTAAAAGGACATAATTTAAATGCAATTACTCTGAAGGGAATGATGACCTTATGATGTTCAATAAAGTAGAAATATGTGGAGTAAATACTTCAAAATTGCCTGTATTAAAAGAGAAAGAAAAGAAAGAATTACTATTTAGGATACAAAATGGCGAATATGAGTGTAGAGAAAAATTTATTGAAGGAAATTTAAGGTTGGTTTTAAGTGTTATAAAACGCTTTAATAACCGAGGAGAGAATGTGGATGATTTATTTCAAGTAGGTTGTATTGGCCTCATGAAATCCATTGACAACTTTGATTTAAGTCTAAATCTTAGGTTTTCAACATATGCAGTTCCTATGATTATTGGTGAAATAAGAAGATACTTAAGAGATAATAACTCTATAAGAGTTAGTAGATCATTAAGGGATACTGCGTATAAAGCATTACAAGTTAGAGATAGATTGGTTAATCAAGACAATAAAGAGCCGACTGTAGCTCAAATAGCAAAAGAGTTAGAAATCCCTCGAGAAGACGTGGTATTTGCTTTAGCTGCTATCCAAGATCCTGTATCTTTATTTCAACCTATTTACCATGATGGTGGAGATGAAATTTACGTAATGGATCAAATAAGCGACACTAAAAACTTAGATGATAGTTGGCTTGAAAATATATCAATTAAAGAGGGGATGAAAAAACTAAACGACAGAGAAAAGTTAATCTTAAATTTAAGGTTCTTTAATGGAAGAACTCAAATGGAGGTAGCGGATGAAATAGGTATATCCCAAGCACAGGTATCCAGAGTTGAAAAAAATGCATTAAAACACATGCGAAAGTATGTATAGGGTCCCTTAATGGGACCCTCTTTTGATTTGGATTTAAGTTAATTCTTAAAGCTATGAATAGGTGCAGGAATCCTTCCACCGCGGTTAATGAAGTCTACACTTGAGAATTCGCTTACCTTCATAACAGGTGCACGTCCAAGAAGTCCTCCAAATTCTACTGTATCTCCAACTTTTTTACCTGGTGCAGGTATAAGTCTAGTCGCAGTGGTTTTATTATTAATCATGCCAATTGCACACTCATCCGCAATAATTGCTGAAATTGTTTCTGCAGGTGTATCCCCTGGAATAGCAATCATATCCAATCCTACTGAACATACACAGGTCATAGCTTCAAGTTTCTCAATGTTTAAAGCACCTTTTTCTACGGCTTCAATCATTCCTTCATCTTCGCTTACAGGTATAAATGCACCACTTAATCCACCAACAGAACCAGAAGCCATTACTCCGCCTTTTTTAACAGCGTCATTTAACATGGCTAATGCACAAGTTGTTCCATGAGTTCCAACCACTTCAAGTCCAATTTCTTCTAGGATTCTAGCAACACTATCACCTACCGCAGGTGTTGGTGCCAAGGATAAATCTACGATACCAAAAGGTACATTCAACCGCTTAGCTGCTTCCATTCCAACTAATTGACCCATTCTTGTTATCTTAAAAGCAATTTTTTTTATTTCTTCAGCTACAACACCAAAATCAGCGCCTCTTACTTTTTCAAGGGCAACTTTCACAGTACCTGGACCGCTTATTCCTACATTTAAAGTGCTCTCAGGTTCAGTTATTCCATGAAAAGCTCCTGCCATAAAAGGATTATCATCTACGGCATTGGCGAATACTACAATCTTTGCGCAACCAATCCCATCTCTATCGGAAGTAAGCCTTGCAGTTTCCTTAATAATATGACCCATTTCGCGAACCCCATCCATATTGATTCCAACCTTAGAACTTGCAACGCATACAGATGAACATACTCTTTCAGTGACTCTCATAGCTTCCGGTATAGAGGATATTAGTCTATGATCACCAGTAGTATATCCCTTTTGGATTAAGGCAGTAAACCCACCGATAAAGTTTACTCCGAGTTCCTTTGCAACTTTATCTAGCATTATGGCATACTCTACATAGTTTTCGTCCTGAGACGCTCCTGCAATCAAAGAAATTGGAGTAACTGAAATTCTTTTATTAATTATTGGAACTCCGTATTCTAGCTCTAAATCTTCTCCTACCTTTACTAAGTTTCCTGCAGTTCTCATAATCTTATCATAGATTTTCTGTCTGGCCCTTTTGCCATCTGAATCACAACAATCAAGTAGTGATATTCCCATAGTAATTGTTCTAATATCTAACTTTTCATCATCTAACATTTTTACTGTTTCCATTATTTGATTAATATTCATGGTCTACCCCCTATACAAGATGCATTGAATTAAACACATTCTCATGTTGTATTCTTATTGAAACTTTTAAAATTTTACCGGTTTCAGTAAGAATGTCGTTTAGTTCTTTTAAAGAAAGATTAATATCAGATAAATCTACAAGCATTACCATTGTGAAAAATTCATCCATAATAGTTTGATTAATATCCAAGATATTAGCATTTTTTTCGAATAATAGCGTACTTACATTAGCAATAATACCTACTTTGTCTTTTCCAATTACAGTTAATATAGCCTTCATTTCTTAGCCTCCTATATTTTTAAACACAAAAAAAATCGAATAGAATAATACCCGACCCTTGAAATCAATATTATTCCCCTGTCCTTTTACCTGAGAGTTTCATTAGTTTTCACTAAATTAATTATTGTTCACTAAATTAATTAGTCTTACTAACTTTCTCCTTCGGTGCTCTAATAGAGTCTCTCCAAGGGCTCGTCCTGCAACAGTCATCACCATGCGGTACCTGAAAGTTTTACTTCTTCGGTGTATAAATGATCTATACTCTCCTGCTACAATCATCCGAACTATTTAATTTTAAATTAATATTCTTATTCTACCAGTTATATTTAATAATTACAATGAAAAACTGATTATGACAGAGCTGAAGCATGATTTTTTTTAAAAGCACTAATTTAACTTAAAATTATAAATTACTATTACTATTTGTGATTCGCAGATTTTTTTATATAATATTGCTGATAAAATAAGTTTCA
>NZ_JAENWM010000114.1 GCF_016650035.1 Clostridium sp. | reverse complement strand
TTGGAGCGCTAATATACCTGCTTTTGAAAATAAAACTTTACTCATAATTACCACCTCTCACTATGTATTTAATTATACAAAAAAAGCACCTACAGCTCAAACACTTTTTTTCTAAGTGTCTAGTCTATAGGTACCAGTTTAAAATTGCATCTGTCTTTTATTTTAGTTTTTTTGAATCTAAGAAAGATTAATTTATATAAATGTCATTTATTAAAGAGGAATATTGTAACAAATGTAGAATAATGGAATTAATGAATTGATGAATTCTTATATATTATACCTTAACAAATAAAGATACAGAAATAAATTACTACACCGATAATAATAGAAAAAAGGGAGGCTTTTTATGGAAACGAGAGATAATAGAAAATTTTTTAGAATTGAATGTAAAACACCAATTTGCACACGAATTTCTATTGTTAAAGTTAATAATAAAAGGGTCACTACTGGAACTGGAAATATCTGTGTAGAAAATATTAGCACTGGTGGTCTTAAGTTTCTATTTAGTTTAAACCTCCCAGTAAGTAATAGTATTGTTATTGAATTTAAGTTGATCGTTGAAGAGGTGAGTACTGCTTTTTATGGTTATATTGTTAGAAAAGAGGAAATTGATAGGGGTATATATAGGTACGGAGTTCAATTTGTTAATAAGGTAGATGAAGAGCATGAACAGTTCATAGGTAAAATTAATGAGTTAAATAAAGACGGTATTTTAAATAATTCTGAACTTTGCTCATGTGATGTAGTAGATTGTATTAGGGAATATACGGGTAAATTTAACAAAAGAATATGTTTAAGATATAAACTTAATAATCATTTTGTTGCAAAAATGAAAATGGACAAAATAAGCAATAAAGCTAATATATCGCAGTGGGACACTATATTAATAGATAATATATCACAACAGGGTATTCAAGTTATTACTGATATTGAAATAGATGAGGATACAATTTTAGAATTTATTATAGTTATTGCTGATATAAAAATTTATGTTAAAGGTTATGCGCTCTGGAGAGCAAAAGCCGAAGAGAATAAATATAGATATGGAGTGGAATTAAATATCCCTGATTCAAAAAAAGAAAAGATAGCTGAGATTATAGAAAAAGTAGTAAATCTTTCTTTAGAACATGGGTTATTAAATCAAGAATGTTTTATACTAAAGTTTAATTACCCAAAGCCTGAAGATCATAACGTTGAGTGGTGGGTATAAAAATATAGAGCACAGTTTTCAAGGCTAGTTTTTTGAATAGTTATTTTATAGATTTTTTGTAGTCAGGCTTGCACAGATTCTATAATGTCTTCATATATTAATAGTGAAAAATTAAATGAAGGTGTGTAATGAAAAAGAGATTTGCAACTGCGCTAAACTGTATTGATGGTAGAACTCAAATCCCTGTAATAAATTGGTTGAAAGAAAACTTTGATGTGGATTATGTGGATTTAGTTACAGAACCTGGAATGGATAAGGTGTTATCTCAATCCCACTTTGTTGAAATTGAAAGTTTAAAAGAGAATGCTATAATTTCAATAAAAGCTCATAACTCAAATATAGTTGCTGTAGTAGGACATTATGATTGTGCTGGAAATCCTGTTAGTGACTACAAACACTTTCAAGATATAGTAAAATCAACATATGAAGTTAAATCATGGGGACTTCCAGTTATAGTAATAGGTCTATGGGTTGATGAATTTTTGCATGTACATGTTGTAAGTGATTAGATTTCTCGCACCACTTCTGCGAGAAACTTAGCCTTTTGTCCTATTTATGGACGGAGGGCTTTTTGTTTATAGTAGTCTTTGATGGTGAAAATGAGCTTAATAAAATAATAATAGGTGACTGTAAATATGTTATAATTATATTATTAACCTCTTGAGTTAATAATATAAAAGCATCGGAGGAGTATATATGAAAAAAATTGATGAAAGAGATATTATGTTTGCAAGAATGAATTATAAAGAAGGAAGCAAAATGTATGAGGATTATTATAATAATAATCCTCATTTAAAGGAAGTAGATGATTCACTCAGAAGGTTACCTCCTATGGGCGGTGAAGGGTCAGTTATGTTTAATAAAATCAATTCACCAATTGTAGATGCTTCTTTTAAATATTTATATGATATAAGAAAATTCAGTGAAGGTGAAATATCCCCAAATAAAGCTCAAGTAGACCCAATTGTTATGACAGAAAGAGTTAAGGGAGTAGCTAAATTTTATGGCGCAAAATTAGTTGGGATAACAGAAATGAAAGATTACCATTACTATTCGCATAGGGGAAGACATGAAGAAAACTATGGCGATGAAATCATTAAAAAGCATAAGTATGGAATTGTGTTTGCAGTACCTATGGATACTGAAATGATTATGAGGGCGCCAAAACTGCCAGAAGCAATGGCTACTGTAAAAGGATATGTGGAGTCAGCAACTGTAGGAATGTTACTTTCATATTATATTAGAGAGCTAGGATATGATGCTAGAAATCATATGGATGGAAACTATTTAGTAATAGCACCACTAGTAGCAAGAGATGCAGGCCTTGGTGAGTTTGGTAGACATGGACTAATTATAACTAAAGAGTATGGGCCTTGTGTTAGGCTTGGAATAGTAACCACAGATATGCCCCTTATACCAGACGCAAAAGAAGATTTTGGTGTTTTGGAATTTTGCCTTGATTGTGGAAGATGTGCAAAGACATGTCCCGGAAAAGCAATATCTAAGACAGAAATGGTAGAAGAAGATGGTGTATTAAGATGGAAGATAAATGCTGAGGAATGTTATAGACGATGGAGGAGTTTAGGGACCGATTGTGGTTTATGTATAGCTAATTGTCCATTTACATATGGTATTTCGGAAGACTTAATTTCTAACATTAAATCCTCTTCGGAAACTAGGCAAGGTATTTTAAAAGATTTTCAGGAAAAGTACGGTATAAGACCAATTATAAGAGAAGAACCTGAATGGTTAAAATAAACAAACTTGAAGGATTAATTTAGAAAAGCCGTTATTATAATGAATTAATGAATATTGCCATTTTTTTAGCAACTCTTTCATGTCCTGCGTTATTTAGATGCAAACCATCTGGTTGATACAAAGTTTTTTGTACAGAACTTAATGAATTTATACCACAGGATTTAAATAGATTTAAAAATGGTAAAGCATAATAATTTGCAACTTGTTCCATGGCATTAACATATACATCCTCTGTTAACCCATATATATTTGGATTTGAGAAAAATCCATCTGTTTGTAATGGTGAGAATATAGCAATAATCTTATCAGGGTATTTTTCAATTAGTCCACTAAATAAAACATGGCATGCTCCAAAGAATGTATTAATAGTTCTATCACTCATCGTTCCAAGTTGTACACCTCTTCCGAAGTCATTTACTCCACCCAATACAGTTATTAAATCCGCAGCAGAATCCATTGTAGTATATCTTATTGACATTGGGTTAGGGTTTGAAACTTGTTCTGACATGCCTATACAAGAACCACTTATACCATAATTTCTAATAGTAGAAAATCCTAAATAATCTTTTATATAATCGAAATATCGTTTTGTAGCAAGAGGATTATAGATATCAGTTATGCTATCACCCATTACATTCCATGTTTTATTTGACCAATAAGTTAAAACCATTTAATCACGTCCTTAGTCTACTAATATGTTTAAATTATACTATTATTATCAAATTTAAGTCGTAAATTATTTGCATGCTAGCTTGATGACATTATCTAATGGGAACGACGTTCTTGCCGCTTAGTAAATTCCTTATTTCTTAGACTAGCATAGATAAGCATGCAGAATACTCCAATTAAAAGAACTATGGAGCCAGTTATAATAAAGTGCTAATAAAGATGGAATAAGTGTCATTATAGATGCAGGTATAAAACTTGAACCTGCCCATAAAAACAGTCTTCTTGGTCTTCGTCTACTTTTATATTAGATATGTTGTGCCTGATGCATTTATGATATCAATGACACTTTAAGTATATATTATATATTAATGCATTCTCAAAGGGATGTCCACAATTATCTTATAAATATATTGTATTGTAGATTGCAATATAAAATGTTAGCAAGCTCGTCACTCTGATCCTCCGAAAGCCCACAGGGTACGGCGCGAAGTGCCTACATGTAGTGCAGGTGCGAATCCTGTATTGTAATGTTTAGCAAACAGCTATAAAGTTAGCATTGGCAATTTAGGTGACGAAGATAGTTTTCATTTTGAGTTATTATTATTTAGACCGCAACCATTTATTTATAAGGGGAAATTATCATGAGGAAAATGAAAAAAAAGTGCCGTTAATGTTAAATCTCTAGACTTTGGATCAAAAGGAACAAGATTAACAAAAGAAATAAGATAATAAAAGAGGAATATAATGATAAATGTAGAATGATGGAAACATATAGAAGAAAAACATAAGAAAAGATAATTGTAGATGTTTAGTCACTATGGTAAAATATCTATGAACAATGATCGGAGCTGTTAAAAAATGTACATATATAGAATAGTAGAAGATGATGAAGAAAAAAAACTTATTTATAAGTTGAGATATGATATTTATTGTGAAGAAAAAAAATGGTTGGATTCTTCAAATTATTTAGATTGTCTAGAAAATGATGAGTACGATAAAAATTCAATTCAATTTGGAGCTTTTGATGTTAATAATATATTGGTTGGGAGTGTAAGACTTATTTTACCAGAGAATAACATGGCAATGCCAATGGAAAAAGCCTTTGATATTAACCCGAATTATAATCAGAAAAGGCTTGAGGTGTCTAGATTAATAATACCTAAAGATAGAAGAGGTTATAATGTTGTAATTGGTCTCGTTCGCACAATTTATGACTGGGCAATTAAAAATGGGATAACACACGCTTATACAATATCAGAGAGGAATTTATTGAATTATATAAGCAGAAAGGGTTATACTTTTAAGCCTTTAAAAGAAGGTAAGGACTATTTTGGAGGTTATACAATTCCCGCTTGCTTAATATTAAGTGAAGTGGAGGATTACTTTGTAAAAAATGAAGTAGCTTGTACGGCAAACATCAAAATGAACAAAGGGGGGGAATAATACTTATGTATGAACAGCTAACGTTAAGAAACATAGATTATATACCAAATGAATTACAAGAAAAAATACGTAACACAACTATTCTTATAGCAGGGTGTGGAATTGGAAGTATGTTTGCGGAGGTAGCAGTTAGATTAGGGTTTGAAAATTTCATTCTAGCGGATGGTGATGTAGTAAGCGACCATAATTTAAATCGTCAATGTTTTGTTGCTGATGATATTGGAGAACTTAAGGTGAAAGCATTATCAGTAAGGCTTAAATCAATTAGTCCATCAGTTAAAATTAAAGAATTTACTGAATATATATCCGAAAAAAATGTTGCTGAGGTTGTTAATGATGCGGATATAGTTTTTGATACAATTGATTTTTTGGATTTAACGGCAATAATAGGATTACATGATGAATGTGCAAAACAAAAGAAGCACTTGATAACAGCTTTGGCGCTTGGATTTGGAGCAGGATGTATTTATTTCCCTCCAAATGCAACGTGCTCATTTAGACAAATCCTTTCATTACCACTTGAAGGTCCGGTTGATCAATTTGGATATCCGGAAATATTTGCAGGATTTATATATAGGTTAAAAGAGCAATTGGACCCTACTGTATTAGATGCAATAAGTAAAGCCCTAATATTTATGGAGGATGGAACTCCATGTCCAGCATCACAAGTGGCTCCAGGCGCTTATGCTGTTGCTTCGTTTATTGGAACGCTTGTTGTTCGTATTCTTTCTGGTTTACCTGTGCTTAATGCACCTAATTTAATGTTAATTGACATGCAAAAATCTTTAACAAGTAATGCACTAAATTTGCTTGAATAAATAAAAGCTATATCAAAGAATATATAATTTATATAAAAAGACCGTGAAGATAATTTTAAATAATGAACTTCGCGGTCTTTTTTTATATCTTTCATCATAAAAAGATAAGTATAGACAAAATTAGATAATTTTTGATATAATTATACAAACGAAAGATAGTCTAATAGTAAACAAGTACTACTGGGGGAGATGTTTTATGGAAATTTTAACCGCTTTATACTTTATGTGTGGAATCATATATGTGATTTTAGGGATATTTACATTTTTTAATGATTCTAAGAATAAATTAAACAAATTATTTTTTGTGATCTGCATTAACTTAGCTTATTGGGCATTAATGACAGCTTTAATGAACAGGTCAATTGATGGTAAAACTGCAAGTGATGTTTATCTATATGCTACACTTTCTTGGGCAACTTTTTATTGTTTATTTTCACATTTTATTATCAAATTAACCAGTGACAAAGTTTTTCTGAAAAATCAATTTTCTTATTTGATTTTTTATTTTCCAGCTATAGTATCTATTTATTTATATGTTTTAAAGCCTGAAACAGCACAGAATTTTGTTAAAACAAATTTAGGATGGGTTTACATAGCATCAACGGATAGGGGATTTATTTGGACGAATTTTTATAATGCATATTATTTTATATATATGATCTTAGTTATATTCCTCCTTATTAAGTGGTTGAAAAATACAAAAGTTATAAGGGAGAGGAAACAGGCAAAGCTTATACTAATTACCACTATGATAACAATGGTTTTAGGGGGCATTATAGATATTGTGCTTCCGATGCTAATAACACCAGTTATTCCTTCTATAGGTATTATTTTAATTGTAATACCTATAATTGGAATATGGTATTCTATTAAAAAATATAAGCTTATGGACCTTAATCCCGAAAATTTTGCTTTAGAGGTTTTAAAAATAATGCGTGAAGGATTAATTATTGCAAATCATGAGGGATTAATAAAGGATATTAACACTGGAGCGCTCAAACTACTAGGCTATGAAAAAAATCAACTTGTAGATAAACTAATAAGTGATTTATTCTCAGAAAGAATAGATTTATCAAAATTAGCAAACTGTAGTAGTTTTGAAATTGAAATAGTGCAAAATAATAATAATAAATTGCCCGTTCTTTTATCTTCATCAATTTTAAAGGATGAATGGGGAGATTCGTTAGGCATTGTTTGTATATTTCAGGATATTTCTGAGATAAAACTAGCCCAAAAGGAATTAATAAAATCACATGAGGGGCTAGAGATAAAAGTTCTAGAAAGAACTAGTGAACTTAGTAAATCAAATAAAGAGTTAGAGCATGAAATAAATGTGTGTATAGATATGGAAGAAAAAATAAAAAAACTAGCGTATTTTGATTATTTAACTGGACTTCCAAATAAAAGGTTGTTTATTGATAGATTAGAGAAGTGTATCATTGAAGCAATTCCAAATGAAAAAGCATTAGGGGTACTATTTCTTGATTTAGATTCCTTTAAAAGGATAAATGATACGATGGGACATGCTAAAGGTGATGAACTTTTAAAAATGGTTTCAAAAAGGTTATTAAATACTATAAAAGAAAGTGATACTGTTTGTAGAGTTGGTGGAGATGAGTTCCTTATCTTAATTAGAAATTTAGACAATGAGAATTATATCAGAGAAATATCTGAGGAAATTCTTAGCACTTTTAAAAAATCATTTATTATAGATAGTAATGAGTTGTATATGACGACTAGTATTGGTGGCGCAGTTTATCCAGTAGATGGACAAGACGTAGAAACTCTAATAAAAAATGCTGATATTGCAATGTATAAGGCAAAAGGTAAGGGTATAAACAAATTTGAGCTTTGCACTGCAATTTTCAAAGAGGGATTGGCTAAAGAAATGAAGTTAACCAATTGTTTATATAAGGCAATAGAGCGAAATGAATTTGAATTATATTATCAACCACAAGTAAGTGTAATATCAGGTAAAATCATTGGCATGGAAGCGTTAATAAGGTGGAATAGTGCGGAACTCGGAAGGGTAAGTCCAGTAGATTTTATTTACATAGCTGAAAAGACTGGACTTATACTGCCAATAGGTGAATGGGTACTTAAAACAGCGTGTAGCCAAAACAAAAAATGGCAAGATGCTGGAATATTTAATGTGCCAGTAGCAGTTAATCTTTCGGTAAATCAATTTCAAAACAAAAGGATAATTGAAGATATTATTAAAATTTTAAAGGAAACAGGTTTAAATCCAAAATATCTGGAACTGGAAATCACAGAAAATATAATTATGAAGGAGACAGAATATATTATTGAATCTCTAAAACAATTAAAAGCACTTGGAGTAGAAATTGCAATAGATGATTTTGGTACAGAATATTCATCTTTAAATTATATTAAACAACTGCCAGTAGATAAAATAAAAATAGATATATCTTTTGTTAGAGGAATAAGTATAAACCGTGAAGATGAAGCAATTATTAAGGTCATAATTTCATTAGCTAGAAATTTAGATTTAAAAGTAATTGCCGAAGGTGTGGAAACAAAGGAACAATTAGACTTCTTAAAAGAACAAATGTGCGATGAAATACAAGGCTATTATTATTATAAGCCAGTACAAGCTCATATAATAGAAGAATTAATGGGAAATAGTATTTAGTACATGTGTATTTTATGGTATAACTACATTCATATTTAAGAGGTAATCGGTATAACACAACGATTTGCAAAAGACAGTATACAGGAGAAAATAATGTAAAAATATATATATTGCTTGGGAAATAAAGTAGCAAAAACTGTTATAGGTGGACAACTTCCGAAAACTTCTTAACGCTTGTATGAGTTCCTCATTTTAGGAGCTATTTTAACAATGTGCGGAAGTGGAAAAATTAAAAATATGTATTGACATTAACGCTACGTCAACGTGTACAATAAGCTTGTAAGGAGATGAGTGTATGGAATATACAGTGCAAAAGTTAGGAAAGATAGCAGGTGTTAGCACCAGAACACTTAGATATTATGATGAAATAGGAATTCTTAAGCCGGCAAGAATCAATTCGTCAGGATATCGAATTTATGGTGAAAAAGAGGTTGACAGGTTACAGCAAATACTGTTTTATCGAGAACTTGGTGTCAGGTTAGATAGTATAAAAGAAATAATAACTGCACCTTCCTTTGATAGGTCTAGTGCACTTATAGAACATCGTGAAAAGCTCCTTAAAAAAAGAAATCAATTAAATGCTTTAATTGCGAATGTTGATAAAACAATAGCAGTAACAGGAGGGCAAACTAATATGAGTAATAAAGAAAAATTTGAAGGCTTTAAGAAAAATACGCTTTACGACAATGAGAAGAAATATGGCAAAGAAATAAGAGAGAAGTATGGTAAGGATTCAGTAGAAAAGTCAAATGCAAAGGTAATGAACATGACAGAGGAAGAGTATGATGAGGTGACAAAACTATCAAATCAACTTACAATTACCCTAGCGGAGGCTTTTATAAATGGCGACCCTGCAAGTGATATAGCACAAGAGGCAGCTGAACTTCACAAAGAATGGCTTATGAATTATTGGAGTGAGTATAGCAAGGAGGCGCATGCTGGGCTTTGTCAAATGTATGTTGATGATGAAAGCTTCACAGCATACTACGATAAGAAGCAACCTGGTACGGCAGCTTTTTTAAGAGATGCAGTTTTAACTATTTTCATGCGAAATTCTCCATTTCTCTATAGGATGGAGATGGATAGCATTTTATTTTCTTAGGTTCGAGCCCTAAGAAAACAAAGAAATGTTTATATTTTTTATCTTTCCACCCAAATTGGTTATACTATAAAATAGGTAGTATAAAAAGGAGGTGAAACTATGATTAAGAAAAATAAAGGTTATAAGTTTCGGTTGAAACCAAACAAAGAACAAATCATATACTTAGAAAAAGCTTTTGGGT
>NZ_JAENWM010000090.1 GCF_016650035.1 Clostridium sp. | reverse complement strand
CAAGTCGTTAGGAGCTTTTGTCATAGAAATAATGTGCTTATCAAAAAAGCAATTAATAACTAGATAATTATTAGTATTATAGTTATAATTTGACTTAGGAATGCAGTTATATAAAGCTATATTTTGACGCACTACACTATAGAAGATCTATCAATACCATTTTCTTTAATGATTTTTCCTACCCATTCACGAAAAGAGTCGTCTTCTATTTCGCTCTTGGTAACATTAATTGTGGTCACAATTTCTAATCCATTCTTTTTCCACTTACTCTTTTGAATGAAATCATTTTCTATTACCCATTTAGTAATTTGTTTAATCAAACCTATTCGTTCAGCTATTGGGATAAACAATTGTGGACCTGCTGGTTCTCTTTCACCTCTGTCCCATCTCAATAGGGCTTCTGCTTCAGATATCGTATTATCCTTGAGATTAATAATCGGCTGATAAACAAGATAAAACTCATTCTTATTTATTGCATCTTGTAGTGAACCTGAAATTTCATAGGATAATTTCATAGTACTATCAAAACTAGTGTCATAAGTATAGACACCTGATTCATAAATTCCACCTTGGTCCGCAGCGATTCTAACTTTGTTATATATTTCTATCGCATCATCTCTACCGCCATTATTAAATGCAATTCCAACTTTTATAATTAATTTGAATGAATAATCGTCAATCTCAATTGAATCCGAAACACTTTCAATATACTTAGACATTATCTGAGTTATGTTACGTTCATCATATTCTTTCAAAACAAGTACGTATTCATTAAAATTAGATGAATACAATTCATTTCCTTCAAAGTTGGTTTTAATATGATTGATCCCTTCATGTATTATCCTATTTACAATGTTATAATTGACATACTTACTTATTCCTTTAAGATTGACGATTTTAAAAAATATCAAGCAGAATCTTTTGTCATTTTTGATCATTTTATTTAATTCAGGGAATAGCTTATTTGTGTTATAAAGTCTTGTAAAGGTACTAATTAAGTCTTTCTGTTTTAATCGTTTATTAATTTCATTATTATCATGGAAAATATATCCTGTAATAAATGCAACTAATAAATAAATCAATATCCTAATTATCCAGTTCTCGGGTTTTTGCATAATTCCTTCGGATAAATTTAAAGGCATAAACGGACCTACAATTATGCCCAATAAAATAGCAACTACCAGACTTCCTTTGATTTTCCAATAATACGCAGCAATAATAATTACAATAAAATTCAATTGTAGCCATGCATACTGAGTGCCCCCACTTATATATGTAATCAAATTAAAAGCGATACTTAAAAATAATACTAACAGTATTTTATTGAGGTTTCCCATTGGTCCATTTGATTGTTTGGTGAATAATTTCATAGATTTATCCCCCCACTTTAAAGCAAAATTTATTTATATGTTCTCAACTACTTCAGTTTTTATTGTGTCAAATAGCATCATGATATCAATTTTTACATCCATTATTAAACACCTTTATCTAATTCTACAACTTAATCATACCATAAATATACAATTATCGATAGCTTTCTCTCATAAAAACCCCAGGGGCACGCAAATGAGTGTTAGTTCCTCTTGAAAATGGTAACATTAGGTTTAAGCGTAGGACGGGTTGAAAACGAGCCTAAAAGAAAGCGAAAGGAATTGATGGAGTTGCAAAAGAAAATTATACAGTAAACTTGGAATCAAACGTTGGGAAATTGGTGAAATAATTAAAAACCAGAAGTTATAGGCCAGAACCTATAAGAAGATAGTGTTATTTGATATGAATGAAACATTACTAAATTTAAGTCTATCAAAAGAGAATTTTGATAAATATTTTGATGACGATTATGTGCTCAAGTATTGGTTTACTAAGTTGTTACATACTTCTACTATAGTTGGTAATATGGATGAATATAGAGATTTTGGTGAACTGGCAGAGGTTGTACTAGAAAATGTATTTTATGAAAGTGGCAAACAATTAACAAAGGCAACAAAAGCTGAAATATTAGGTTCTTTTAGAAAACTCCCCCCATATGATGATGTTCCTGAAGCACTTAAAACGCTTAGGAAAAATAACATCAGAGTGATTGCCGTATCAAATTCATCATTAGAAATGGTCAATTCTAAAAATCCTACCACATTTGAAAACTAATTAACCATCCCATATAATATGAAAAGCAAAGGATAAAGATTATTATTATTATTATAGAAGTAGCTATTACAAATAGTGTATCTGATTTCTCCCAATAAATAGCTTTATAATAGGTTCTAATCATATTATTTTCAAAACCTCTAGCTTCCGTTCCTCCATGTTAACACTTTGTTTACATGGCTTGGGTAGCTTTGCGGTGCATTGGTACGCTTGCTAGTTTCTTAGCTAAGTCCATATTTTTTTAATTTGTATTGTAAAGTACGTCTAGCTATATTTAAGTCAATTGCCGTTTTTTCTCTATGTCCATTATTCCTATAAAGCGCTTCTTTTAACCCCCTAATTTCTTGTTCTTCAAATTCATAATTTTTAGCTGTGTCTTCTGAAACAAGATTTGATTCTCCCATTTGACTTGATCTTTTTATATATTTTATTTTTTCCATTATTCTTATAGGTAAATCATTTACTTTTAGATTTTCATCAGATGAAAGTGCTATACTACATTCTAGTGTATTTTCCAATTCTCTTATATTTCCTGGCCAATTATATATTTCAAATAAATCCCAAACTTCATCTGATACAGATAATATTTTCTTTTTAAATTTTTTATTTATATTTTTTATGAAGCCTAAAGATAACTCTTTTATCTCATCCTTTCTATATCTTAAAGGACAACATTCTATTGTCACTACATTCAATCTATAAAATAAATCTTCCCTAAATATTTTTTTCTGTACAGCATTCTCTAAATTTATGTTTGTTGCTGCAATTACTCTTGCACTTAATTTTCTGGGTACGGATGATCCAATCCTCGTAAAACTCTTTTCTTGTAAAACAATAAGTAGCTTAGCCTGTAAATTTAAATCTAAAGTTCCAATTTCATCTAGAAATATCGTTCCATTTTTAGCAGATTCAAATTTACCAATTTTTGTTTCATTTGCTCCCGTAAAAGAGCCTTTCTCATGTCCAAAAAGCTCACTTTCTATCAGATTTTCAGATAGTGATGCACAGTCTACCTGTATAAAAGGCATTTGTTTTCGATTACTTCTAGAACATATTTCTCTGGCTATTACACCTTTACCTGTTCCACTTTCTCCTGTGAGCAAAACTATGGTATCCAAATCCTTTATTTTTTCAATTATTTTTTTAATTCTTATTATTTCTTTACCATTTCCAATTAATTTCTTACTTTCTTCTGGACCATCTACATCTTTTCCATGAATTTCTTTTTGATTATCTAAAATGTTTTTTATTTTTTCCATAAAATCATTATTTTCAAATGGCTTTGTTATATAATCATAAGCTCCTTCTTTTATAGCTTCAACTGCATTGCTTATACTTCCAAATGCTGTCATCATAAGTATTATTGTATTCGGTTTAATTTTTTTAATCTCTTTAATTACCTCGATCCCACTTTTTTTTGGCATCCTGTTATCCACAATAACCATATCAAAGTCTTCTTTTTTAAATTTTTCTATAGCTTCTTCCCCATCATTAGCTAGTACAACATTGTACCCGCTATCACCTAACTCTAGCTTTAATATTTTTAAAATTAAAATTTCATCATCTACTATTAGTATTTTTTTCTTTCTCATTTTAAAGCTCCTTATATGGTAAATATATCATAAATTTCGTTCCAATTCCCAACTTAGATTCCACCTCAATAGTCCCGTAGAATTTTTCAATAACAAGCTTTACTATAGCTAAACCAAACCCATTTCCATCATTTCTTGTACTAAAAAAAGGTTTGAAAATATTTTTTATGTTATTCTCTTCGATTCCTTTGCCATTATCCGCTATACATATTTTTATTGTGTCTTTTTTAGATAATTTTTCACATGTGATTTCAATTTTACCAGTACACTCCACCGCTTGCATAGCATTAAAAAGAATGTTTATAAATGCCTGTTGAAGTTGAACATTATTACCTTTTATTAAAGGTAAATCTTTTTCTATATCTTTTGTCATTTTAATATCCTTGGATTTAATATGAAAGCTTAATATATCAAAGCATTTATTTATAGATTCTTCCACACTAATATATCCATAAATATCTTCTTGAGTTATGAATGTATATGACAACATTTTATTTATAACATCATCAATTCTATCTGCCTCTTTTGTTATAGGTAATATAAAATCATTATAATATTCATTTCCTATTAGCTTCTTTTCTAGTATTCTTCCACAACCCTTAATATTTGTAAGGGGATTTTTGATATTATGTGCAATTCCTGCTGCTACTTCTCCTAGAAAAGCAAATTGATTTAGCTGTTCAATCTCTTTTTCATATATTTTTCTGTTAGTAATATCATCCATAACTATGACTATGCCATCAATTTCGCCTCTGCTATTATTTACTGGCGAAAATATTATATCCATATATACTTTTTCACCTTCTATTATGAATATTTCTTCTTTAACTATACAGCTTCTATTATATTTAATTACTTTATTTATGGATTCAAAAATATTCCTCTTGTCTTTTATAGACTTTAACTCAATAAATTTATTTCCTAAAATATCTTGTAAATGTAGCTTAAATATCTTTTCTACTGTTTTATTCCCAGATGTTATAAACCCAGCCTTGTCCAATCCAATAACAATCGATTCCAAACTATCAAACAAACTATCAAGATAATTTCTTTCTCTTAATACGTCATGATTTAATAAAACATTTTCATACAATAAAAAAACCACTGCTGATACTGAGGTGATTTGCTCTTTTGTAAAACCATTCATATTATGAAACACAAAATAAACCTTATATTTAAAGTAAGCTCTTATAGGAATTGCTAAAATAAACCTCTCTTCTCCATACTCCGAAAGATTAAATACTTCAGTTTTATCCTCTAGTTTGAAAATCTTTGAGGCAATACAATTTAATATTAGTTTTAAATCCCCTACATTCTCATTATATTTTAGACAAGCATCTATATAAACCTTGTTATTTTGCGTTATTGTGCATATTCCTACTTCATCTGCTTTGGCTAACTTAGTAATGCCTAAACTATCAATTTTTTTAAGCGAATTTTCAGCTTTACAACTTACTTCCGAAAATATCATATTAACCTCCATTTACCATGTTAAGTATAAGATTTCTGATTTATGTTATTATAGCATAAATATGTTTTAATTTTTGTTAATTTAATCACAAATTACATTATTGTTCATATTTTAAAAAAACCTGATGTATTTATAACTCACATCAGGTTAAAATATAATATTTGTTTATAGACCTTATGACTCCAATACTTTTATTTTACTATTAATCTTGAATCAATTGCTTCTTGCCTTAGTTTTTCCCTGAAATCAGGATGTGCAATAGAAATCATAGCTTCAACTCTTTCTTTAATAGGTCTATTGTACAAATCTGCAATCCCATACTCAGTTACAACATACATTACATCAGATCTTGGAGTTGTAACTGCCTGACCCTTAGGTAGAGTTACAGTAATTGTAGATCCAATACTGCCATCTTTATTTTTAACAGTGGAGGATAAACATAGAAAGCTCTTCCCTCCTTTTGAAATACCAGCAGCCCTTACATAATCAAGTTGTCCACCTGTGCAACTAAACTGAGAAAAACCAATTGATTCTGAACATACCTGACCTGTAAGATCCATCATAAGTGTACTGTTAATTGACATGAAATCGTCATTTTTCCCAGCAATATATGGATCATTAACAGCTTCAATTGGGGCTAATTCAACCTTTCCTTCTGCTACATAATCATATAATTCTTTGCTACCTAAACCAAATCCTGCTAAAATTCTCCCATTTATTATACCTTTTTTAGCTAAATACACCATAGAATCTGTAAGCATTTCAGTATGGACACTTAAATTTTTCTTATTCTCAAGACCATAAGCTACAGCATTTGCAATACCGCCTAGCCCTACTTGTAATGTTGCTCCATCAGGAATTAATGGAATAATGTAGGATGCTATTTTCCTATCTATTTCCTTAGTAGGAGGCTGAGATAGTTCTAGGAGCGGATGGTCATACTCACAAATACAATCTACTTCGCTAACATGAATTCTATTCTTTGTCCCATTTACTTTCGGTTGATTTTTATTCACTTGAACTATTTTCTTTTTTGCATGTTCAGCAACTACACCATTCCATGCTACGCCCGTTACTCCATAGTACATGTAACCATCTTCATCTGGCTCTGACACGTCAGCTAATAATGTATCAACTTTGAACACATCTCTAATTGCCAAGTAAGCTTTTGCAAAATGAACTGAATTAATATCTACGTTCCCTACTTTATAAAATTTTCTTTCAAAAGGACCATAAAAAATTGTATGATAATTAAGTTTACCAATAAATTCTGGCGATTGTAAAAATTTGAAAGGATAAAGCGCCATGGCGCTAACAAGGTCAACGTTTTCAAGTTCCTCTGCACGATCGGCTAAAGCTTCTAAAATTTGTATTGGTGCTGCTGAACATGCACCAAACCAAATTTTATCACCAGATTCAATTTTTTTTGCAGCATTTTCTACTGATACTAATTTACTTTTATAAATATCTTGCCAACTCATAATAACCCTCCTCTTTTTAATAAAAATCTTCATTTACATGTCAAAAAGTAATATTTAGTTATTTGCCTACATAATTAGGTTTTCTTTTTTCTAAGAAAGCTTTCAATCCTTCTTTAAAATCTTCAGTTTTACTGCATTCTACCTGTGCTTTCACTTCTTCTTTTAAATATTGTTCGAAATCAGAAAATTGAGTTTTATAGATTAATTCTTTTATATTTTTATATGAAACTGCAGGACCCTTTACCATTTTCATTGCAAGCTTATTTGTTTTTTCCTCAAGTTCCTCCATTAAGCACACCTCTGTCACTATTCCCATGTCAAATGCTTCTTTTGCAGAAATCCTTTTTCCTGTAAGGGTCAGTTCAGAAGCTTTTGATACTCCTACGGCTCTTGTTAATAGATAGACACCGCCAGTATCAGGTATAAGCCCAATGTTTACAAAGGCTTGTAAAAACAGTGCATTATCTGCTGCAATACACATGTCGCATGCTATTGCAACATTAAAACCAGCTCCTGCAACTGGACCATGCACAGATGCGATTACAGGCTTAGGAAGCTTTTTAATCTTTACTGCTAATTCTGCAGCCTTTTCAATTAATTCACCAAAGCCTTGTCCTTCCTCTATAGCTTTATACATTGCACCAATATCTCCCCCACCACTAAATCCTTTTCCAACACCATTAAAAATTACTACTCTTATAGCTGGGTTACTTCCACATTCATCCAATGCGTTAATTACCTCAGATACTAAAGAATGATCAAATGCATTTAAATTTTCTTTGCTATTTAATGTAATTCTTGCAATACCCTTGTCATGACTAAAAATAATTTTTTCGTAATTCATATTATTACTCCTTCTGTAATTTTATTTTTTTAATTTCTTCTATTAATACAGGTATCACCTCAAACAAATTTCCAACAATACCGTAATTGGCAACACCAAATATCGGCGCATCCTCATCCTTATTAATAGCAATAATCGTATCAGAAGAATTCATACCTGCTAAATGCTGTATAGCACCTGAAATACCACATGCAACATAAATTTTAGGCTGAACAGTTTTTCCTGTCTGACCCACCTGATGAATATGTGATATCCAACCAGCATCAACTGCAGCTCTTGAAGAACCAACTGTAGCCCCTAATACTTTTGCAAGCTCTCTTATCAATGAAAAGTTTTCAGCCATGCCCAGCCCTCTTCCTCCGGATACTATAATTTCAGACTCTTCAAGATTAACTATCTCTCCTGCCGTTTCCTTAATACATTCAATCAATTTAGTTCTAATTTCTTCTTTAGGTGTGTGTATTCTCTCTCTTGAAATCTTTGTGTCTCTAGAAAAATCCGGTTCTATCTTTTTAAAAACGCCTGGTCTCACTGTACCAATTTGAGGGCTTGTATTAGGACATAAAATCGTTGCCATAAGATTTCCGCCAAAAGCAGGTCTAGTCCAAGCAACGTTTCCGCTTTCCTCATCAATATCAAGTCCAGTACAGTCCGCTGTGAGTCCAGTCTTAATTCTACACGATAATCGGGGAGCAACATCTCTTCCGTTATTTGTAGCCCCAATTAAAAGTGTTGAAGGCTTATATTTCCGGACCAATTTATCAAGAACATTAACATATCCATCTGTAGAATATTCTTTATACTCAGAACCTTCTACTAAAATAACTTCATCCGCACCATATGCAATGGCTGTCTTTGCAACACTTTCCACGTTATCACCAATTACTACAGCTATCAATTTTTCCTTGTTAATATCTGCCAATCTTCTTCCTGGATTTAATAATTCTAGCCCCACGCTTTTAGCCTTTCCATTTACTACTTCAACATAAACCCAAAGGTTTTTAAAATCCTCCAGTATATTCATTTTATTTTTCCTCCTATATAATACTTGCCTCAGAGAGCAAAAAAATTAATTCTAAAGCTGACTCTGAACTTGTTTTGCCCTTAATTATAATACCTGATTTTTTGAGCTGAGGGACAAATGTTTTTTTCACCTTTGTAGGAGACCCCTTTAATCCCGTTCTTTCTAAATCAATATCTAAATCAGCAGCTGTCATAGTAGGTATTTGAGCCCTATTTGAAGCCATTTTGCTTTTTATTGTTGCATATCTTGGCTCATAAGCAGTTTTAATAACGGTAATAACAGCAGGCATTTGTGTTTCGATAATTTCGTGCTGATCATCATTTTCTCTTTTTACCCTTACATTTTCACCATCAACTGTGATATCCTCGACATATGTAACCTGCGCATAGCCCAAATGTTCTGCAATTTCAGGACCCACCTGCCCTGTATCTCCATCTATTGCCTGCTTACCACAAAGTATTAAATCAAACTTTTCAGCTTTCTTTTCAATAGCCTTTATTGTAGTTGATAATATATAGCTAGTGGCCAACGTATCTGACCCACCAAAGACTCTGTCGCTTACTAAAATTGCTTTGTCTGCTCCTACCGATAAACATTCTTTCAAAGCAGATTTTGCTTGCTGAGGTCCCATTGCCAAAACAGTTATTATGCCTCCATTAGTTTCCTTAATTCTTACCGCAAGCTCTAACGCATAAGCGTCAAATGGATTCACTATGCTTGGTACACCTGCTCTAATAAGAGTATTTGTAATGGGATCAATTTTAATTTCTGTTGTATCTGGAACTTGCTTTACACAAACTAAAATATTCATTTAAACTCCTTATTATTTATTAATACTAATTAATAAATGTGTTTTATTTTATCAAATGCCCCGCGATTATTACCCTTTGAATTTGGTTAGTTCCCTCGAATATCTGGAATATTTTAGCGTCCCGCAAAAGTTTTTCTACTGGATAATCTCTACTATAACCATAACCACCTAAAATTTGAATTGCATCTAGTGCTACCTTAACTGCAACATCACCTGCAAGACATTTTGCAATAGCCGCCTCCCTTGAAAAAGGCTTTTCAGCTATAATCAGATGTATTGCATGTATCACCATTTGACGTGCTGCCTCTGTTTCAATGTCCATATCCGCCAGCATAAATTGTATTGCCTGGAATTTAGCGATTGGTTTTCCAAATGTGATTCTTTCCTTTGAATATTTAACTGCCTCATCAATTGCTCTTTGTGCAATACCTACAGCAACTGCCCCGACAAAAGGCCTTGAAAGATCTAAAGTTTTCATTGCAATTTTAAATCCGTCACCTTCCTTTCCTAAAAGATTTGTTGCAGGAATTCTTACATCTTCAAATACCACATCAGAAGTATTTGAGAGTCTGATTCCCATTTTATTTTCTTCTTTTCCTACAGATATACCCTTACAACTTCTTTCAACAATAAAGGCCGATAAACCCTTTAGGCCTTTTGATTTATCTGTAGACGCAAAAACTACGTATACATCAGATACCCCCCCATTAGTAATAAAGCATTTCCCTCCATTTATTATATATTCGTCTCCATCTCTTACTGCTGTTGTTTTTATAGAACCAGCATCTGATCCTGCATCAGGTTCTGTTAAACAGAAGGCTCCAAACGCACCAGGTACAATAATGTCAGAAAAAAGTTTTTTCTGCTCAGTTGTTCCTGCAATTAAAACGGGTTTTAATGCTAAGCTAATGGCACATAATCCTGTTGAAAATCCAGCATCAATTTTTCCCATTTCCTCGTAAATAGCAGCTGCAGTCAAATAATCAACACCACCACCACCAAATTCCTCAGGAATTTCAAGACAATGTAACCCCATTTCAAATGCTTTTTCATATAATTCTCTAGGAAATTCACCTGATATATCAAATTCTGCAACGTGAGGTTTTACCTCATTAGTCATAAATTCTTTTATCATCTCTACTAAACTACTTTGTTCTTCGTTTAAAATATATCCCACTTCTTACCTCCTTAATATTTTTTTATTTAATCTCTTTAATATAATAATCATATTGGCCATCTACTAGGTAAGTTACCTAGTAAAGCCTATTTAAACTATCTACTTTATCTTATAGCAAGTTCCGCGCCAAATTAAAAGTGCTTGTTTTATAAGACTTTTATACCTTGTGCAACTGGGCTTTTGTGCAATATATAGAACAATTGCACAAAAGTAGGTTGCACAATTGTTAATTTTATAACTAAAAAATTCAATAGATGGCGCATTAATATAATTAGATGTCTTTTTTGTTTTAGAAAAATAACATAATCATTTAATAGATTAATTCAAATACAGCGGCTGCTCCCATACCTCCACCAATGCACATACTTACAAGTCCATATTTCCCATTTCTTCTCCTTAACTCAGAAAAAAGCTTTATAGTAAGGAAAGAACCTGTACAACCTAATGGATGCCCTAATGATATAGCCCCTCCATTAACGTTTATTATATCCGCATTTAAATTTAATTCATTTATACAAGCCAATGATTGGGATGCAAAAGCTTCGTTGAGTTCTATTAAATCTAAATCTTCCTTTTCTATTCCAGATATTTTAAGTGCTTTTGGAATTATCATATTGTATTGCAGCTCTTCCTTTAGTTCCAAGCACATGAATAGGATTTTTTTGTCTTTGAATGAATCCATTATCATACATTGTTAATACTGTATTTTTAGCTTCAGTTATTATATAATCTTTATTCATTATTATTCTATCTGTCTTCCTAATAAACCCATTATTAGCAGCTTCATAGGCGCTTCCTGATACCGATGCTGTAGAAATACTTTTCTAATCGTTTTGTTGCAAACTGTTCCATAAAATCAACTAATTCTGGTAGAGTATCTAAGGCTGGTATAAGTTCAAATAATTTCATATATCTTGGAGGATTGAAAAAATGTGTTCCCATAAAACATTGTCTAAATTCTATAGGCATATCTTCAACAATTTTATTTATAGATACACCTGATGTGTTAGAAGATACTACAGCACCTTTCTTACAATACTTGGATATTTTTTTCATTATATTTTTCTTAGGTTCAAGATTTTCAACTATTACTTCAATAACCCAATCACTATCACTTATCATGTCCATATTGTCTTCAAAATTACCAATTTTAATTAAATCACCTACACGCTTATGAAAAACTGATTTGTTTTTAGGATCGGTAATTCTCTCTTTCCCTTTTTTCGCAAATTTATTTCTAATTTCCGTACTTTCTAGAGTTAATCCTTTAGCTTTTTCCTCCTCTGTCAAATTTGTAGAAACCATATCCAATAAACAAACCGGTATTCCTATACCTGCTATATGAGCTGCAATATTAACGACTACAGAAGTAGAAAAATTTCCTTCTGAAATGTGGTTAAATGCTTAGAATTTTTAAATAGCCTTCTCTAAGAGCCTCCATAATATTCCTTGGTTCTAGCGCATCCCCTATTACTGTATAATCAATGTTATTATCCTCCAGGTGTTTTATAAGCTCTTTGCCATTCGATTTGTATCCAATAGCTAATATTATATTGTCTACCTTACCCGTGATTTCGCCCTCTTTACCCATCATTGAAATTTTATTATCTGCAACTGATAAAACCTTTGCATCGGTTATTATTTTTACGCCATATTGTTTTAGTTCATTTAACAATATCCACTTATCTCCACCTAAATCTTTTCCTACCTTACTTTGCATTTCAACTACTGTTATATCAAGTGGACTATAGATGCTACTTTTTAGCTCAGATGGAACATATCTGTTTATATATTGCAATGACAAAATATCTGTGAAGATGTTTTCTGCAAGATAGTGAGCTACTTCTAATCCAACAGCACCTCCCCCTATAATATAGGTTTTTCCTTTTCTAATTTTTTCTAAAATATTTCTGTCTGCCTTCAGTACATCTCCAGCCATATAAATGTAGTTTTCGTCAATGCCTTCTATTTTAGGAATTATAGGAGATGCTCCAGCTGCTATAATTACATAATCTGGATTTATTTCTTTTATTATTTCTTCATTCACCATTGTGTTGAATCTAATTTCTATATTAAGCTCTTTTAATTCTTCTTCACTAACCTCACTTAATTCACCTATCCCCCCCTTATAAGGTGGTTTTGAAGCCACCGATAGTAGTCCGCCTATTTTATCTTCGTTCGTGCAAATCACAACCTCATGTCCTTTTAAAGCAGCAGTCTTAGCTGCTTGTATTCCGGCTGGTCCAGCACCTACAATAAGTATTTTTTTATTGTCCCCCTTTTCAATCACTAATTCCTCATTACCTGTTTCAGGATTAAAAGCACATCTAACTTCTTTCCCTCTTAACACTCTCTCAATACACCCTTTGTTACAAGCTACACACTTTCTAATTTTTTTACCATCTCTAATTTTATTTGCAAATTCAGCATCAATTAAAAAGCCACGTGCTACTCCAACAAATTCTGCCAACCCCTTTTGCAAAATTTTCTCTGCTATTTCACCATTATTTATCCTATTACATGCAATCACAGGTACTTTTACAACTCTTTTTATTGCTTCTGCAAACAATGCATATCCGCCTTCTGGAACATGTGCAGATATTTGAGGAATAGGTGATTCATGCCATCCTCCAGTAACACTTATAGCGTCAATTAATCCTGGTTCTATAGAAGCACAAAATTCCTGCATAAAATCAATACCATAACCTCCTGGAATCATATCACTAGCTGATATACGTAGAATTATCGGATAATCTTTTCCTACACCCTCTCTAACTCTTTTTATGACCTGTTTAGGAAATCTCATTCGATTTTCTTTTGAACCACCGTATTGATCATCTCTTAAGTTTGTACGTGGTGATAAGAATTGAGTTAGGAGATATCCAGCACTACAACTTATTTCTACTCCATCAACTCCAGCATTTTTACACCTTAAAGCTGCTAATCCAAAATCATCAATAGTCGAATTAATATCATCAATAGTCATTTCAACTGGGAGCTCTCTATATATTGGTGATGCTATAGCTGACGGTGCTAGTGGCTTCTTACCTTTAATGTTTGAAGATACAATATTTCTTCCTGAATGAAAGAGTTGCATAAACATTTTAGTATCATATTCATGCATAACATCTGATAAAACTTTAAACCCTTCAATGTACTTATCCTCGCCTGCGCAATGCATATCAGGAGGACCTGCTACATCATTTACTGATGCAACAACTACAATTGCACCTGCTCCACCTTTAGCTCTTGCTCTATAAAACTCAATATCTTTCTTTGAAACCTCTTTTTTTTCTGCATATCCAAGATGCATTGCTGACATAATTATTCTGTTCTTAATTTCTAACCTATTTATTTTTATTGGTGTAAATAGAATAGGATTGTTCATTAGCTTACCACCTTTCTCTTTTTCTTTTAGACTCACTTCTTTATAATAGCAAAATACATACCAACATCGTTAACAAGAATAATAGTTTATTGCATTTATATTTTTCACCAGTAATTTTAGATGAGATAGGCGATATGCCACTTGACCTTCAAGCAATACTTCAATTAATATAGATGTAAGAATAATAGCAGCTACAAATAGAAATTTAATCGAAAAAATAAAGCAAGGAGAATTTAGAGAAGATCTTTTCTATCGTCTTGCTATTATAAGGATAAATGTACCTCCATTAAGATCAAGAAAAGAAGATATTTTTATGAAATATACTTGGCCAGGAAATGTACGGGAATTGCAAAATCTCTTAGAAGGTACAATTCAGATTTATAATGATATAGTAATAACCATGAAACATATAAAACAATATTTTAATACTGACATGCAACTTTATGATGAATCTACAATCAAAATAAAATAAGCATCGATAGCTACTACTCCAGCCACTGATGCTCATTCTAAATTCTAACTAATAATTTACTATTTTGCCCAAGTCACAGTTACCCTAGTGGGGTGTGAATCGCCCCACTTGCTAAATATATATAATTTTAGCTATTTAAGAAGTCCTTAGCATATTGTGCATATAATTCAGCACCTATTTCAAGCGCATCTTCATCTACTGAATACATTGGGTGATGCTGAGGATAACAAGCACCTTTAGCTTCATTTCGTACTCCAACAAAAGCGATTAAACCAGGTACTCTGTTCAAGTACTCTGCAAAATCTTCTCCTACTGTGGTTGTTTCAGTGATAATAGATTTAGCGCATATTTGGTCTAAAGATTTTGCTGCTATTTTTGAACAATTTGCATTATTGATTACAATAGGTGTTCCAAAAGTATATGTTACATTTGCTTCTGCTCTATAAGCAGCGGCTGTATCTTGTGCAATCCGTTGAATCATTTTGGGAAATTCTTTTCTAATATTTGGATTAAAGCATCTTGTAGTTCCATTTAGAGTACCTTCACTTGCAATAATATTAAACCTTGTGCCTACTTGGAGAGAACCAATACTTACAACAGCTGGTTCAAGAGGGCTTAATTCCCTGCTTACTATAGATTGAAGATTCATAACAATTGCTGAAGAAGCAGTAACTGCGTCAACTCCTTGGTGTGGGGCAGAGCCGTGGCCTCCCTTCCCAACTACACTAATTGTAAATAAATCTGCTGAAGCCATAAGTGGTCCTTCTTGAACACATACAAAGCCACATTCTATATCACTCCATACATGAATTCCAAAAACTCCATCTACATCATCAAGAGCTCCGGCTTTTATCATTTTTTTAGCTCCTTGCGCTACTTCTTCTGCTGGCTGAAAAAGTAGCCTTACAGTACCATTAATTTCATTTTTGATTTCGTTTAGTATCATGGCAGCTCCTAAGAGCATTGATATATGGCAATCATGTCCGCATGCATGCATAAAACCTTCATTCTCAGATTTGTAT
>NZ_JAENWM010000100.1 GCF_016650035.1 Clostridium sp. | reverse complement strand
TCTTTTAAAGCATGAGTTCTTCCGTTACCTGCTTGTACCAATTCTCCAGTATATCCTGGGAAAAGTGCATCACCGTTTAATTTAACCCTAGGTTCTATCGCTTCCTTTACAGGACATAGACGAACCTTATCACCTGGTTTTGCAATATGTAAATCTGCCTCAGTAATATGCTCATCCTGCATAACAAAGTCTAAAGCCTCTTTTTTATTAATTGTTAAAATACCCTTAGTGTAAAATGTCTTTTCTCCGAAAACTATGTCTTTGACATAAAAGTTTCCTATTTCTAATTTCATACTTGGCACCCCTTTCTAACATCATTTTATTATTTTTGTTTATTGAAGATAAATCAACTTCTTCTAACTTGCAAGAAGTTTCAATGTGAAAACGTTTAATATACTGGAATATTCCATTGACATCATTTTAACACAAACATGATTATAAAGTAAACACGTTTGCATTAAAATATTCAAAATATTTTTATTAATTTATTTGCCTTTATTTTATGCTATAATATTAAAGGCTGATTATTAAATTTATAGGATTGGTGATTTAATTGAATAATAAAGAAATACAAAAAAGAAGAATGATGGGATATTTTCTTGAAGCTACAAAAACAATAATAGAAACGGAGGGTATTTCAGCGGTTACTATTAGAAACGTTGCTAGTATGGCTGGATTTAATAGTTCTACTGTTTATAATTATTTTGAAAACCTTAACCACCTTATTTTTTTTGCTTCCTTAAAATACCTGAAAGATTATGCACAAGCTCTACCTAAATACACTATGAACTCCAAAAACTCTTTTGAGAATTATATTAATATATGGAAATGTTTTAGCTACTACTCATACTTAAGACCTGAAATATACAATCTTATTTTTTTTAGTAGTTTTTCACATTCCATTGTGAACTCTTCATTAAAGACTTATTATTCCATCTTTCCTGAAGAAATAGGGGAAGACCAAAAAAAATTTTTACCCATGATTTTTGAAGATAATATTCATTTAAGAGATTATAACGTATTAGAGGATGCTGCTAATGAAGGTTTCTTTAAAGTGGAAGATTTGCAAGAAATTAATGAAATGAATATACTTATTTATCGGGGCATGTTGTCTAGATTATTAAGTGGGAGAAATGACTATACAGTTGAAGTTGCAGTAAACAAAACCTTAACATATATTAAAAAAACTCTTTCAACCTATAGGGTTGATATTAAATAAAGACAAAAGACTGAGTAGATTAGATTTTACTGAGTCCTTTTATTAATATTCTATTGGAGTAATAATATAGTGCCAGAGATAAGCAGTAATACATAGGTTAGTCGCATAAAGTGCTTTTGTTCTATGACCTTTTGTATTTTATAACCAAGTATTATGGCTATTACAAGTGGTATTAGGAGTATTAGAATTAAAGTTAGGTTATAAGTTGTAAAGTTACCAATAATCACATCTCGCATTAGAAGATACCCATTAATTGCAACAGCTAGTACAACTATACCATAAATAAACATTATTATTCTTTCAGGCAAGATTCCAAGAAGTTGCATACCTATAAGCATACCTATTAACATAAATGCTATTATTTTCATTAGCTCTCTTTTGTTAGTGTATTTTACATATTTTACACCAGTGCTAATGCCTATCACCATGGTTATAACATTAAGTATAACCTTAGAGTCGTTCAGGCCTATCAATACCATAGAAAAGGGCATAGCAAGCAGTGTCCCTGCAAATCCTGTAATAGCTTCTATAATATTGGAGGCAAATACCACTAATATAAATAGTATTTCTCTTATTCCCATTTCCAATATTCAACTCCTTTATTTTAGGCCTAGAGTTTGTTCAATAATATTGGTTTGTATATTTATAATTTCATAATTGTCTAATAATACTTCAACAATCCGCTTATCCAATAATTGAAGCTTTTGTTATTTTCTCATTACCATTTTATTTAAGCATTCATAAACTATAATTCTATATTAATTTCCCACTTCCTCTATATAGAGTAACATTTTTATAAATATGTACTAATCTCTGATTGCTAGTAGTGTAGTAAAGATTTCTAATTGGGAATTTAGAAAAGAGGATGCCTCAAAATGATTAATTTAATCATTTTGAGACATCCCCTTTAAAATTCACAATTATTGGTCCTAGACACAATCCCGTAGATTGCAACTATTTATTTTCATTCGCCTAAAGTATTTTATTTAAAAATTCTTTAGTACGTTGCTCTTTAGGAGCAGTAAAAAAGTCTTCTGGTTTTCCCTCTTCTACTATTTTTCCTCCATCCATAAAAATTACCCTATCTGCCACTTCTTTTGCAAAACCCATCTCATGGGTTACGACTACCATAGTCATGCCTTCTTTTGCAAGATCCTTCATTGCTCCTAAAACCTCTCCAACTAGCTCTGGGTCTAAGGAAGAAGTTGGTTCGTCAAAGAGCATTATGTCCGGTTTCATTGCTAATGCTCTTGCTATTGCTACTCTTTGTTTTTGCCCGCCTGATAACTTCGATGGGTACTCGTTTACTTTATCTTGAAGACCTACTTTTTCAATGATTACCTTTGCTCTCTCTAATACTTCTTCTCTAGCCTCATGTTTAACAGTAATCGGAGCCTCAATTACATTTTCAATTACAGTCATATTATGGAACAGATTAAAGTTTTGAAATACCATTCCTACTTTTTCGATTATAGTTCTCACATGCTTTTTATTTTTAACATTTAGCTTTTCACCTTCAATAAAAACTTCTCCCTTATTAGGCCCCTCAAGGTGATTTAAACATCTTAAAAATGTGCTTTTTCCTGAACCAGAAGGGCCTATTATAACTAAAACCTCTCCCTTTTTAACTGTTACATTTAAATCTTCAAATACCATTAGCGATCCAAATTTCTTAGTTAAATTTTTAGTTTCTATCATATACATTCTGCATCACCTCTATTAATATACTGACAGTTTTTTCTCATAATAAGAAAATACTGTAGTAAAAATTGTTGTCATGAAAAGATACAAGCATGCTGTTATAAAAAAAGTTTCCATAGGTCTAAAGCTTGAGGCATACAAAAGCTGTGCTGATCTCATGACTTCCACCATCGCTATAGTAGACACTAAAGATGTATCCTTAAGCATTGTTATAAACTCATTCCCTACAGATGGTATAATTATTTTAAAGGTTTGAGGCAATACTACTCTTTTCATAGTATCAAAATAAGTGAAACCTAATGACTTACAAGCTTCAAACTGCCCTTTGTCTACTGAGAGTATTCCACCTCTTATTATTTCTGCCATGTAAGCTCCTGAATTTAAGCTAAGTCCTAGCAGTGCTGCTTGAAATGCTGTAAACTTAACACCTACAGATGGCAACCCATAATACAGAACAAATAGTTGAAGAAGCATTGGCGTACCTCTAAATAGCCAAGTATAAAATCCCGCTATAATAGACAATAACTTATTTTTAGAAAGTTTTATTATGGCAGTACCCATACCTATTAAAGTTCCAAATATTACTGATATTATAGTTAATTCCATAGTTATTAAACTTCCTTTTAATAACACTGGAAACATTTCCCTTAAAACATTTATATCCATTCTTGTTTCCCCCTAGTATTCCTCTGGAATAAATAACAATTATTAATTGTTATTACCCTAGTATTCCCTAAAGCATCTAACAATTAATAATTTGTGTAATCCTTGTTATTACTTATATGAATCAAATCCAAACCATTTTACTGAAAGTTCAGAAAGAGTTCCATCTGCTTTAAGTTCATCAAGCGCCTTTTGTATTGCTACTCTTAATTCCTCATCTTCCTTCTTAAATCCGATTCCCATAGGCTCTTCACTAATTACGTCCTTTAAAACTTCATACTCACCTGGTTTCTTCGCTACATAATATCCACCAACTTGGGCATCCATAACAACTGCATCTACTCTTTCAGATGATAATTCTTGGAAAGCCTCTGTGATTTTATCATACCTTTTAACTTCTTTTAACCCTTCCATAGCTGTTGCTGCAGTATCTCCTGTAGACCCTAACTGACAAGCTACTACCTTAGCATTTAAATCTTCAATATTTTTAATTGATGTATCCCCTTGTCTTATAGCAATAACTTGCCCACCCATTACATAAGTATCTGAAAAATCTATACTTTCTTTTCTCTCATCCGTAATACTCATACCCGAAATTATAATATTAAATTTTGCTGATGTAAGAGCTAAGATTATTCCATTAAAATCAGTAGAAGTAAATTCTGTTTCCACACCTAATTTTTTTCCTATTTCATCTCCCAAATCAATATCAAAACCTACTAATTCATTTTTAGAATCCCTAAACTCCATTGGAGGATATGAATCATCTAATCCTACGGTTAGTTTACCTGATTTTTGAACTGCTTCTAGAGAATTAAGGTTTTCCGTTTTTGTTCCACATCCTGCAAGTAATGCACCTGCCATAGTAACTGTTAATATAATAGCCATGATTTTTTTCATTTATACCACTCCCCATTTTTTAAATAATAATTATATGAATATTTATACATTTTTATGTATAATATTATTTTTCGTTATTATTTCTTATTTAATTAGTTTTAACTGTAATTATTGATTTATCTAACTTGCTTTTACTTATTATATATCGTTTTATATAATAATGCAATATGTTTTTACTATATTTATTCAATTTTATGTTATATTTATGCACCTAGAATTATGAACACTTGACTAACTAATTGATTTTACTCACTTTTAATAAAAATAATATCAAACTGCAGCTTTGAGTGCGTTGTGGAATCTGGAATAGAGAAAGACTATCCCTAAAACCCATTTTTCTACTTATTCAAAGTTTTAAAGTTTTCCTCATATTTTTTATTTCTATAATACATTATAAAATCCACTAATACCATCAATAAATTTATAAGATACAATATCATTATTATATCTCTGCTGTATAATATTTTGTGAATAATTCCGAATATATATCCCACCATTACTATTATCAAAAATGTTACACTTTTCCCCTTTGTAGAACGTGATCTTATAGACTTATAAATGTTCATTGGCCAAGCTAATCCAAAACAAATTAACATCCCCGCTTCAAAAATACTCAATTAACTCATCCTTCCTTTATTAGCAAATTTTTCTCGATCATAAACACCCTTGGCAAACTTAAAATATATTATTCTCATCTCCATTAGGCATCACCACCTAAATTAATTATACCACTTATTTTTTTTCCGTAAATCCCACTTATTTTGTTTTGGATATAAGAAATAACAAACAATAACTTTACGTTAGCATTGCTATATATTAATGTTGCTTGTCTATTGAGTCCACTCCGTTACCAATTTCTGTAACGGTGTCGTGTCATCAATATTAGGATTTTATTTTTGCATTTTAATTAGATGTTATTGAATTCTACTATACTCATACGACATATCTTTTAAATTTTTTTTTGTCTTTTAGTTTTTTATATAGTTTTTTAGTGATCTCTGGTTGGACTGGATTATTTTTTTACCATTAAATATAATATGGTGTATAAAAAATTAGATCTTATTGTGAAAAAAAATACACAAATAAAAGGTATTAGGTGTTTTTTGTAGAATATACTTTAGATAGAATAGTTAACCTGTTCAAAATACTCAAAGAGATTTCATTATCTTAAAAGAAAGGCAACTATTATATATGTAATTTGATTCCATATAATAAAGGGGGATATTTTATGATATATATAAAACCAATGAAAACCATTAAGTTAGTTTTATGCTCCTTCGGATTACTTATGGGAGCAATATTCCCGATATACGCAAGCTTTTTTATTAGATGGATACCTGATAGGAAATTAGTTTTTTGCATTGGGTGCCTTGTAGCAGGATACATAGTGGGACTTTTTAGTTTTTACATAGTTAAAACTATTTTATTTAAAATAGACCAATATTACAAAGTTACCCTTTTAGGTAAATTAGGTGTGGAGAATATTATTAATGTGGAAAAAAGTAATGATTTAATATTAAACATGGAAAGTGAGTTTAAACAACTGATTAATAATTATTGTTCACTTAAGGAAAGTGAAAGTAAGCATCTGTTTAACCTCTCAATTACTGATTGTTTAACTTCAGTTTATAATCACAGATACCTATATGAATATTTCGAAACAAAGGTTGCTGAAGGAATTAGTATGATGGCTATATTATTTTGTGATATTGACCACTTTAAGCAGGTAAATGATACTTATGGACACATCATAGGTGATTTAGTGCTGCAGGAGGTTGCAAAAATCATCCGTGAATCTACTATAGGGAATGAAGCTATTTTTAGATATGGCGGAGAAGAATTCATAATTTTATTAGACAATTATTCAGATAAAGAAGGTTTTAATACTGCTGAAAAAATCCGATTAAACATCTACAACTCTAATATAATTAAATCGTATTGTAATTTTCAAACTCTTACAATTAGTATTGGAGTGGCAACATATCCATATGACGGAGTAAAAATAGATACTTTAATTAACAAAGCTGATAAAGCTATGTATCAAGTTAAAGAATCTGGAAGGAATCGTTGTAAAGTTTATACTTCTGAACTAAATACGAATTTTAATTAATACTAAAAAGCAACAAAAGTTAAATATAATTTAATATAATCCCTTAAAATAACTGATGTAATTTAATCAGTTATTTTTTATTGTGCAAAAATCAAATCATATGTACGGAACTCGTAGAATAGCTTTAAAAAGAAAAGATATAGCACATTTGCTATACCTTTTTGTAAATATGAGATGATGAACTTTGTGTCCCGTAAATTGCTGGTCTTTTAGTATTCTTTTGTTGTGAAGATTTAGATTTTCTTTCTTCAACAATTTTTTTCATCATTTCCATGCTTTTATTTGAATCATTTTTCATATTTTTACCTACTTTTTTTTTAGTTTTTTAAATTATAAAAGATTTTTCAACTGCTACGTTAAAGTCAATAATTTATTATACCCCAAAAATAGCCCTTAAGTAAATAATAAAAACAACCTCACCTACATAAATACTAGCAGGATTTCACAAAATAGTATCGAATACTTATATGTGACATGAAAAACTTTAGTTATAAAATATATGGAGGTCTGTAAATGGATAAGATAAAGCTCGGAAGAACAAATTTGATGGTGACAAGGAGTGGCTTTGGTGCATTACCGGTGCAGAGAGTTTCTTTTGAGGATGCTAAAAACATTTTAAGAAAAGCTTATGACAATGGAATAAACTTCTTTGATACAGCAAGAGCATATTCCGATAGTGAAGAAAAAATAGGTTATTCCCTTGCGGATGTGAGAAATGATATCATAATTGCAACAAAAAGCCATGCCAAGGATAGGAAAACTTTACTTGAGCATTTGCAGATAAGTCTTTGCAATTTAAAAACAGATTATGTAGATATTCTTCAGTTACACAACCCAGATATTCTCCCTGACCCTGAAGATCCAGAAGGTCTCTATGCAGGCCTGCTTGAAGCTAAGAAAAAAGGACTTGTCCGTTTTATAGGTATTACAAATCATAAAATAAAAAATGCAATGGATGCCGCCGCTTCCGGACTATATGACACTATACAATTCCCATTAAGTTCTTTATCTGCTGACACTGATTTATTGCTAATTGAAGAATGTAAAAAAAGAAATGTAGGACTAATCGCAATGAAGGCTCTTTCTGGAGGTCTAATAACTAATGCTGCCTCAGCCTTTTCATTTCTAAGGCAATTTGATAATGTTGTACCAATATGGGGAATACAAAGAGAAACTGAGTTAGATGAATTTATTTCTTTAGAGAAAAATCCACCACTACTTAATGAATCAATGTGGGCTATCATTAACAAGGACCGTACTGAACTTTCAGGAGATTTTTGTCGTGCTTGTGGATATTGTCTTCCATGCCCTGCTGGAATTGAAATTCCTACAGCTGCCCGTATGTCACTTCTCCTTAGAAGAGCTCCTTATCAAGGATTCTTAGAAGATAGCTTTAAAGAAAAGATGGAACTCATAAATAATTGTATAGATTGTGGACACTGTAAAAATCACTGTCCTTATAAGCTTGATACTCCAAGCCTTTTAAAAAGAGAGCTGAAAAACTATAACGAGTTTTATGCTAAACATAAAAATGCATAATCACAATCAGGCTCTGTGTACAAATTTAAGACATAAACTTCATGAAAATGCTGAGATTTCAGGACATGAAAATAAAACCATGCATATATTAAAAGATTTTATAAGAAACAATACTAAGTTCAATATAACTCAGAAAGATGGATATTTCATTGCGGAAAAAATAACAAATAAAAATGCCATGAACATTGCCTTTAGGGCCGACATGGATGCAATTTCTATGCTAGAAACTACCGATATTAAATATAAATCCAACAATGCCTTGGCAGCTCATAAATGTGGACATGATGGACACTGTGCAATACTTACAGGATTAGCTCTCGAAATAGAGGAAAATCCAATAGATAATAAGAATATTTTTTTAATATTCCAACCTTCTGAAGAAGTGGGGGCAGGTGCTAGAAAAATAGTTGAAGATGATTTTTTAAAGAAAAATAAAATTGATGAAATATATTCACTCCATAACATTCCTGGTTATGAACTAGGGACAATTCTTTATAAAAGAAATGTCTTTGCTTGTGCATCAAAAGGAATTATAATCGCTTTAGAAGGAAAGCCATCTCATGCAGCTTACCCTGAGTATGGTATAAACCCATCATATGCCGCTGCTGATATTATTAATTTTTTAAAAGATAGTACTAAACCCAGTCTATTCAAAGGAATGGTTCTTTGCACTATCGTAAATATCGATATTGGAAAAAGGGCCTTTGGAACCGCTGCAAGTTTAGGTGAAATTATGTTAACAGTACGGGGAGAAAATGAAGATGATTTAATGAAACTTCAAAGCCATATATTAAAATTCGTGGAAGATTGTTGCACCCAACATAAAATAGACTATGAAATAAGTTTTTCTGATGAATTTCCAGAGACAAGAAATCATGATACATGTATTAATAAAATACTGGATGTATGCACTAATAATGATTATAGTTATGAAGAACTTCAATATCCATTTAGGTGGTCTGAAGATTTTGGATATTATTTGAAAAATATAAAGGGTGCAATGATTGGACTCGGTGATGGCAAATCACACCCCCAGCTTCATACTATTGATTATGATTTCCCAGATAGTATTATTAAAACCGGTGTAGATATTTTTTATAGCATAGCAAAATCAGAATAAAAGTATCCTTCCTATAGGTACCATTATACTTAACCACTTATAATTAGCACTTAAAAGTTCTTTGCAAATCCCCATCATGATATTTCCTTTGATAATGCATCTTGAAGTAAATCTATATTACCACCAAGCACAGAAATGTCACCATATTGTTTTTCAATAGAAGCCCGCGTAAATATAAATGCGGTATCATATTTTGAATCATCTAATTTTCCATCAGACTGTGAATCACGAAATGCAAAGTTTACTTCGTCAAGATTATCAATCATGCAAAATAAAACTAATGCATTTCTACTCATATTGGAATACGTTTCATTATCATGATCGACGATTGGCCACTCAATAATATGTGAAGTATCTTTTCTTGCTTCATAAAACACATTAAGCTTATATGGTTTTTTTTCTGTTACCATTGATATATATTGTTGCTTAAAATAGCTATAAGGAACAGGTAGAGCGTTTACTATAATAGAAACCTTGCTACTATCCCCTAAATATGGTGTTTTATAGTTTGAAATGCCAATTAAATCGTATGCTGGCATACCCACTTTTAAAACAAACCCATAACTAACTGTTCCTCTATCTTTAAAGTTTAATCTTAAGGTATAGATATATTCACCTGCATCTTTTGGTGCAGTCATACCTAAATCTCCACCATTTACAAAAGCTGGTGGTACTGGCTTGTATAATTCTATGGATTTACCGTCTTTATATATAGAAATCTCTTCAATTGAAAAATCATATTTTTTATCCTTTTTTAAGTTCTGTGTGCCAATGACAAATTCTTGACTTGGTTTTACTGAAACAGAGTTATCTAATTTATAATTGAAATTTTTAGGATCATCTGAGTCAGCCTCAATATTTTCACCTTTATATTTCCAAGAATAGGTACCCATAAGTGCAACTTTTGCTTCTTGCTCTTCTACATTTATATATATATCAGGTGGAGTGTTTTTTACAGCTCCAACTCCCGCTCCTAAATATAATGCACCAAATATAAGACATCCTAGTAAAATTACTGAGAGAATTATTACCTTTTTTGATTTTCTACTATGGTTCATAATTGCTACTAACCTCTCCTTTAAGCCCTTTTTCTCCTCACACATAGTTACCTGTAATATCCCAGTGGGATATTTATGCTGTGCTACAACAGATATTAATGTATCCCCATAATCTTGTTTTTCTGCCGAACTAATATTTTTGATAACCGCTTCATCACAAGCTAGTTCGCAAGAATTATTAATATCCTTTTTAATAAAATACATAAGTGGGTTAAACCAGTGGATTGATGTAGCTATCATTATTAGCCATTTCACTCCAATATCAAAACGTTTAAGATGTACAATTTCATGAAGCAGAATATTTTTCAGTTGAATTTCATTAAAGTTCATATCTGGAATGATAATACAAGGTCTTATAACTCCAATTAACATTGGGGTATTCAAAAATTGGTTACGTACAATCTTCACATTTTTTCGTCCATTAAGCAAAGTAACTAACATTTCTTTTTCTCTATTAGTAGCTGAAATATTTGATTGTTTTAGATATTTTAAAAATTTAGCATAACCAGTTACGTTAACAGTAAGTGCGATTATTACACCCATAAGCCAAAAGTATATACTATACTGGTTAAATAAATCTTGAAAATTCCTACCATGCTTAGCCTCACTATTATAAACACTATTGGGCACATTTCCCTGAACAGTAGACGCTAAATTTGATTTTAATATATTTGGGTCTGTCCTTTCTATCGATTGAGCGTCCCCATTAGAGGTTGTTACCACTGGCGTTTGATTACCATAAAACAAATCATTCATAATACTTGTTTCAAAAGAAAATGGCAGTGTAAGCCTTAGGAGCACCACAATCCAAATGTAGTATTGTATAGACTTTGAAAGCTTGTATTTTATAAACGGCTTCAATGTAAATATCAAAATTGCAAGAACGCTACCCGATAATGAAAGTGATAGTAATAATTTAACTGTTTCATTCATCACTATCGCCTACCTTAAATAAATTCCGCAGTTCCTCAATATCAGTATCATCAAGTTTTTTACTTCCCAAAAGAGATGCTACAAGTTTTTTTGCACTGCCAGAATATAATCTATTAATTAAATTTTGTGTAGTATATTCATTGTATTCTGCCTCACTAACCAAAGGCTTATAATAGAAAACCTCTTTTTTAGTGGCTAAAACTACACCCTTATCGCAGAGTCTGCGAAGTAATGTTTTTATTGTAGATGTTTCCCACTTACTCGTCAGCTCGAGTGTTCTTCTAATATCTGACATAGGAAGTTCATAGCCTGCTCCCCATAATACACGCATAACTTCAACTTCTGAATTTGTTATTTTAGAAACCAATGTGCTCATATTCATTTCCTCTCTCGGGTTACCCGTGTAACCTTGAATACAGTTTACAGCCGTAACCTTTAGATGTCAATAGGTAATTTATCGTTTACAATGATTTCATAAAGTTATGTAAACAAGAGGCACATTTACTAAATTCAAGTAATGTATTTACATTTTAGTATAGCTTCTGATATAATTTGTGAAAGAAACAAAATGGATAGTTATAAACTGGAGGCAATTATATGAATCGCAAAATGGATATGTTACCAATCTTATCAGGAATACTTACATCATCAATTTTTGGTTTAAGTTTTTTATTTTCTAAGAAAGCACTAAACATTGTAGAACCTTTTACTTTACTATCTTTTCGCTTTCTTGTAGCCTTTTTAATCATGTCCATACTTATCTTCTTCGGAGGTATAAAAATAAATTATAAAGACAAAAACATAAAAAGTCTGCTTGCTCTTGGCCTTACGCAACCAATAATCTATTTCATGTTTGAAACCTTTGGGATTCAGTATTCTTCTTCATCCCAAGCTGGTCTGATGATTGCACTTATTCCTATATTTGTAACCATTTTATCTGCTTACATTCTAAAGGAAACCCCCTCAAAAAAGCAGTGTGGATGTATATTCCTCTCTGTTAGTGGAGTAGTATTCATTGTACTTATGAATGGATCAACCTCTTCTGGAAGTTTACTCGGTGTATTTCTATTACTTGGAGCAGTGCTTTCTGCCGCAGTGTTTAATATCCTGTCAAGGAAGTTCTCTAAAAGGTTCAGCCCTATGGAGCTAACTTACGCCATGATGGCAATGGGCGCAGTGTTTTTCAATCTTGTCTCTATATATAATCATATAAGAGCTAACACATTAACCCAGTATTTCACACCTTTAAAGAATAAAAATTTTCTAATCTCCCTTGCATACTTAGGAGTATTATCTTCTATAATTGCTTTCTTTTTAATTAACTTTACTTTATCTAGAATAGAGGCTTCAAAATCTGCAATTTTTGCTAATTTATCTACTATTGTTTCAATAATCGCTGGAGTTATAGTTCTCCATGAAAGTTTTAAATTATATCACCTTATTGGATCCATGTTAATATTAGTAGGCGTTTGGGGTACAAATTACTTTACATGTAGGGGTGTTCTCCCAATTGAATTATAAAATACTATTCATGTATAAAAAGCTAAAAAAGGGAAGCCAATCGGCTTCCCTTAAAACATTTTAAGAATATTATTGAATTTTTAACTACAGCTACTACAACTAGCACATTCACCTTCTTGTTTATTTCCTAGTTCGATAGAAAAACCATCTAAACCATTTTCCTCACCACATTTTATTACCAAACTTCCAAATTCATCATTAACACTCTTTTTTACCACTAATTTAATATCTCCAAATTTCTCAACATTGTCGTCTTCTTTTTGTTCATCCAGAACAAGATTAAACACAGGGCCACTTCAGCCATTACCTGTTAAATTAATTCTTA
>NZ_JAENWM010000049.1 GCF_016650035.1 Clostridium sp. | reverse complement strand
GTTGTCTCCTCTAAAGCTTTTCCCACACTATAAACTCCAAACATCACTCCTTCTAGAAGTGCTCTTAAGAAATGTTCTCTTTTATGTGTAATGTTTATTCCAAAGAATACACCCTTAGAGTTTGCATCCCAATGTGGCGCTCTCTCTCCAAGCAGGTAGGGCAAAAATATTAAACCATTTGCTCCTGCTGGTACCTTGGACGCAACTTCTGTCAATAATTCATAAGGATCAACGCCTATTTCATTGGATTTTTCCAGTTCTATTTGCGAAAAATTGTCTCTAAACCATCTGAAAATAATCCCTCCATTATTAACAGGCCCACCAAGAACAAAATGATCTTCATTAAGAATATAACTAAAGATTCTTTCACTTTCATCATTTTTGGGTTTATCAGCTATTATTCTTATAGCTCCACTAGTTCCAATTGTAACGGCAGCATCTCCAGGCTTTACTGCATTAGCTCCAAGGTTTGCAAGACAACCATCGCTTGCTCCAATTATAAATGGCATCTGAGCATCAAGACCCATCATATCTGCGTACTTCTTCTCCATTCCTTTAAATGATTGTGTTGTTGATACTGGAGTCGACAACTTATCCTCACTTATACCTGCAATTTCTAATGAATTTTTATCCCATGAAAGCTCGTAAATATCGAACATACCAGTAGCAGACGCAATTGAATAATCAACAACGTATTTTCCAAATAGTTTTAAAAAAACATATTCTTTTATAGAAATAAATTTATATGTTTCTTTAAATACTTCCTTCATATTATCCCTCATCCATGCAAGCTTACATAATGGTGACATTGGATGAATTGGGGTACCCGTTTTCATATAGATTTCATGACCTACTTTACTATTTTTTATATTTTGTGAATACTGAGTGCTTCTAGTATCTGCCCAAATGATACAATCAGTTAATTTGTCCCCTTTTTCATTTACAGCCATTATACCGTGCATAGCCGAGCTAAAACTTACACCAAGTAATTTATTATTATTTTCATCATTTTCATTTACTACATATTTAATAGTATTAATAACTGCCTCAAACATCTCCTCAGGATTTTGCTCACTCCATGAAGGCTTAGGATTTAAAATAGGATAACCTACATTACACTTTGAAATTACATTCCCCTTTAAATCAAATGCAATGGCTTTAGTACTACTTGTTCCAATATCGAGTCCAATAAAATATTCCATGTTATCCTCCTTTTGAAATAAATTTTCTTAGCTTTGAAAATACCCTATAAAGTAGACCTTTTTATTTATCTACTCTATAGGGTATATTTGATTTCTAATTAAGTATATACCTTTTACACAAATAAGTTGAGAATCAATGCACCAGATAGTCCAACTACACCTATTATAGTTTCCATAACTGTCCAAGACCTAAGCGTATCCTTCTCTGAAATCCCAAAGTATCTGTTTACAAGCCAGAATCCACTATCATTTACATGAGATAATACTGTAGCACCTGAAGCTATTGCTATAACCATTAGTGCTGGTTCTACATTAAATGATCCAAGCATTGGAGCTATAATTCCTGCTGCTGTCATCATGGCAACTGTTGCTGAACCTGCAGCAACCCTAACTACCGCAGCTATTAAAAATGCTAGTATTAGTGGACTAAGGCTAGAACCTACTAACCCCTTTGCAAGCATTTCACCTACACCGCTATCTATTAAAACTTGTTTGAATACGCCACCTGCTCCAGTTACTAATATTATAAGTCCTGCTGGTGCTAGTGATGATGTTGCAACTTCATTTACCTTCTCTCGACTCATCCCTCTATATCTTCCAAGTCCCACAAAGGCTATTAGTGTAGCTATTGTTAGTGCAGCAAATGGATGTCCTAGAAAACCCATAACTGTTCTGAAATAACTATCCTCTGGTAAAAATACATTAGAAAAAGTATTAAATACTATCAATATAAGAGGTACCATTATAGTAAATAGTACAAATCCAAAGCTTGGTAAATCTTTGTCTTCCTTTATAGTAGCATCTGTTTCTTGTAACATGTATTCAGGAACATCTGCATGTATTTTTTTCGAAATATATTTAGCAAATACTGGTCCTGCAAGTATTGCTGCAGGAATTCCTACTATTAAACCGTAAAGAATAACTTTACCTATATCTGCATTTACTAATGCAGCAACTGCTACAGGTCCTGGTGTTGGTGGCACAAATGAATGTGTAACAGCTAGTCCTGCTAAAAGAGGAAGCCCATAATAAAGAACTGATTTTTTAGTTTCTTTAGTTAATGAATAAACTATTGGTACTAAAATTATAAAACCTACATCGAAAAATACTGGTATAGCAACTATAAATCCAGTTAGCATAAGTGCCCATTGTGATTTATCCTTACCAAATTTTTTAACAAGTGTTCTAGCTAATCTTTCTGCTCCCCCTGATACCTGAAGCATTTGCCCGAACATGGCACCCAGGCCTACCACAACCGCTATGAAACCTAGTGTTCCACCCATACCCTTTTGTATTGATCCCATTACCGTGTCTAAAGGCATACCAGCTGCTACCGCAACCGCCATACTAACTAGCAGTAATGAAACAAATGCTTGAAGCTTTAACTTCATGATTAAAAATAATAGCAAAGCAATTCCTAAAACTATAACTAGTGTTAAATAAGCTGCACTTGACATGAAAATCTCCCCCTTGAAAATTTATTTCTTTTTTATTAGTATAATATAATGTAAAGGTTTTATCAAGGGTTTTACGAAAATAATTTTCATAAATTAATATAAGAATTCATTTTTAATGTAGATATGAAAATTATTTTTAATATCTTTTGTTTGCAATGCCTTCCCTTATTTGTCCTAAAGCCTTATAATATTTGTCTTTATCCTTAAGACAAGTACCCACAAACATACAGTCTATCAGTGACAGTGCACTAATTCTCGACTCCATTGCCTCACTTCTAGATAAATTTTCTTTACCATAGGATACGAGGACCACATCAGATACTTTTAGTATAGGGGATTTGTAATTTGAAGTTATGGAAATTATTTTCACGCCTTTTCCCTTGGCTATTTCAAGGTTCTCTACTAGTTCCTTATTACTACCGGTATTTGAAATAGCTATTATGCAATCATTTTCATCATACATGGCACTTACCATAGCTTGAAAATGAGAATCATCGTGGAATATACAGTACTTTCCTGTTCTCATAAATTTATGATAGGCATCAAGTGCTATTGCTGCCGACCCACCCATACCAAAGAAAGCTATACGTTTTGCATTATGAATATACCCAATAGCTTTATCTAACTCTTTACTATCATTTATCCTTAAAGTTTCATTAAGAGAACTTATTGTAGAATTAAATATTTTTTGCATTAAAACTAGAGCATCATCATTCTCTTTTATTTCCTCATGTATATTTACAATAGGCTTTACAATTTCGCTTGCTATGCTTATCTTTAAATCCTGGTATCCTTTAAAACCCAATTTTTTACTAAGCCTAAACACCGTAGCTTCCCCACATTTACAATTTTCAGCAAGTTCAGTTATGGATGAATGAATAATATCCTTGGGATTTTTAAGTATGTATTCTCCTACTCTTTTTTCTGTGCCTTTAAGCTCTGAATATGTATTTCTTAATCTTTCTATACCGCCTATATCACTCATCATATTACCACCTTTTATTAACGATTTCATCTGTTCTTGTTTCTATTATACTATAATATACCATATAAAATTAAATTGCATTAATAAAAAAAACGCATTGTACTATTGCAAGCTCAAAGCGTTTATAAATATCTAATTATTCTGCACTTTTTAATGACTCTATCATATCGATGTTACCAAATTCTCTGTACATAACTAAATTTACAATTATAGAAAAAGAAATTGTAAGTAACACTGAATATAGGAAATAAATAGGATCAATCTTTCTCATAAACATCATTACATTAGTCTCAGATGTATTAATTACAAAATTGTTCAGAAATATTCCTACAGGTATTCCAGTTAGACTCCCTATTATCGTTAATATAATATTTTCACGATATATATATAAGGCAAGTTCATTATCGTAAAAACCTAAAAGCTTAATTGTAGACAGTTCTCTTTTTCTTTCATTGATATTTATATTTGTAAGATTATATATTACAACAAAAGCAAGAACACCTGCAGATATTATGAGTACTAGAACCACCGAATTTATACTCTTTGTGGTTTTATTGAAATCAAAATGATTTTTATTTTTATAACTTACAGATCCTATATTTTTTATGGCTGTAAGTGCTTTTGTTGTACTATTTTCAGCGCTATCCGAGGTTGATTTTATAAGTCCATAAAAACCGTTAAATTTCAAAACATCTCCAGTTAGTTTCTTATAATAATCAGAGCTCATATAAATGTAATGTTGCAAGTAATGTTCTGTAACACCCGTAATTTTAGCTTTTACTACCTTCTCATTCATGGTTATTTCAAGTGTGTCACCTATTTTTTTATTGGTAAGTTTTGATAGCTTTTCCGTAATAACTACGCCGTCTGAACTAAGATTTAGTTTTTTGTCCTTCATTGTAAGATTAATATACTTATTAATCTCCACTGGATTTTCTGTAACTACCACATATGCGTCTTCTGTACCAGATTTATTTAGATTTACTGTTCCATTTTTGGTATATGTGAATAAAACAGATTTTACGTTTTTATCTTCCATTATTTTATTTTTTATTGTGCTTTTCTCGTTAATATCTATATCACTCCTAAGAGTTGACTGCATGTCATACGTATATATTTTTGTAAATTGACTTTCTACAGCACCTACTATTCCTGACTTAAGTCCAAACCCTGTTATCATAAGGCCTGTGCAAGTTGCTATTCCAATTACTGTCATAAAAAATCTCTGTTTATATCTAAATATATTTCTTGCAGTAACTTTGTTTGTGAAGCTTAATCTTTTCCATATAAAAGTTACTTTTTCCAGTAATACAGTTTTCCCTGCCTTAGGTGGCTTTGGTCTCATTAGTGATGCCGGTGCTTCTCTTAACTCTTCAAGCGTTGCAAGAGTAGCCGCTAAGGTAGTAAATAATATTGCAATTAATGAAGACTCTAGTGCAAGACCAACATTAAATGGTGTTAGCGAATAAGGAATAGCATAAAGTGAAGAATATGCCTTCATAATAAGTGGAGGAAAAAGTCTAAATCCAAAGGATATACCTATTACGCTCCCAGTTATACTAGCTATTAGTGCATATATTAAATAGTGGGAAACTATAGCCAATCTGGAATATCCCAGAGCCTTTAAAGTTCCTATTTCAGTTCTATTTTCGCCAACCATCCTTGTCATAGTTGTAAGACTAACTAAAGCTGCCACCAGGAAAAATATAAGTGGAAATGCTTTGCCTATATTGTCTATTCTGTCACTGTCTTGTCTATAAGTTTCATATCCTACGTTAGTGCTACGTCCTAGCACATAGAAGTCTGGCGCTTCAATGTCATTAATTTCATCTTTATTTTTATTAATTTCTGCTTCGCCATCTTTTATTTTAATGTTTGCTTTATCTTCTTCAGCCTTTAATTTCAGCAGATTTTCATCAGCTTGTTTTTCACCGTTTTCAAGCTTTTTATTTGCTGCTGATAAATCTAACGCACCTTGCTTAAGCAATTTCTCCTGCTTTTCTAATTCATCCCATCCAATATCAATTTGTAATTGTGAACTATCAAACTTATTTTTTAGAAGTTCAATATCAAAAAAAGGCTTGATTTGCACTAATGCTGAATTAGTTTTTAATGAATTGTACATGCTGTCAAAATCTTTTCCTACAATGTTTTTTATATAAATCTCATTTATTCCATTGTACTGAGCTTTATAGATTTCATTACTAGGGTCAGATTCCAATTGTTTTTTCGCTTCCGAAACTTTTAGAGCCATTGATGTGGAAATATTACTTGCAGCCTTCTCTTTCCCTAAATCAAGCTCCACTTGACTTTTAATAAGTTTCTTTTTACCCTGTGCAATTTGAGTTTCCCCTTGTGCTTTTTTTTCATTGAAAATGCTTTGATTTTTTGCAAGTTCAATTTTCCCCTGTTTAATTTTATCTTTAGCGTCGTTTATTTGTTTATACCCCTCTGAGAATTTATCAGCTGCTTCTTTTTTCGAAGCATTTAATTTTTCTTCTGCAGTATTTATCTTACTGTTTGCATCTCCTAAAATCTTTGAATACCTAATTTCACTTCTTATAACTCCAAGTTCTTTAAGATTTTGTTCTAAAGCCATAGAAGTTTTTTTATAATCTTCATTAAATAAAAGACTATCTTTTGAATGTTCACTATTAGATTTTACGTATATCTCTGTGAATACATCACTTTTAAATACATCCGGTAATATATATATAAATCCTTTAACTGATCCATTTCCCACTGAACTTAACTGTCTTTGAGCTGATAAATAAAGAGGTGACAGTGCAGTTCCCACTATTTTAAATGTACTGTTTTTTAAGTCATCACCTATTTTAGTATCACTTCCTGATTTAAGTTCTATTTCATCCCCTATCTTAAATTTATTCTCTTTTAAAAATCCAGCTTCAACTACTGCTTCATTATTATTGTTGGCCATCTTTCCTGTGAGGATTTTAATATTATTTATGCCATCTATAGATGGGATTGAATTAACATTAACCACCAATGCCTTTTTGTCTTTTTCAATTACTGCATCTAATGAGAATGCTCCCTTTGCACTTTTTATATCTTTTAGCTTTTGGAATTCTAATACATCTTCATCAGTGAGTCCAAGTGTAGAAACTAATTTAAAATCCATAAACTCTGTTTCACTAAAATAAGAATCTGCTGATTCTTTCATATCTGGGCTAGTAGCTCTAACACCAGCATAAAAGGCAACTCCCAGTGCAATAATTATTACTATAGATAAAAATCTTGAAAATGTCTTTCTTATATCCCTAAATAAATTTTTATAAAATGTTTTCTTCATTATTACCACTCCAACTTTTCTATGGACATAGGATTATCATTTTTCACTACACTTTCGACTTTCCCACTTTTTACTGTTATTATCTTATCTGCAATAGGGGTTAACGCAGAATTATGAGTAATAACTATGACAGTCATTCCATGTTTTTTTGATGTATCAGATAATAGCTTAAGGATTGCTTTACCGGTATTATAATCAAGCGCACCTGTAGGCTCATCGCAAAGAAGTAACTTAGGATTTTTGGAAAGTGCTCTTGCTATGGATACTCTTTGCTGTTCCCCTCCAGACAGTTGCGACGGAAAATTTTTCATTCTATCTTTTAGCCCAACATTTTCAAGGATTTCTACAGGATCCATTGGATTTTTGCATATTTCAACTGCAAGCTCTACATTTTCAATTGCATTCAAATTTTGCACTAAATTATAGAACTGAAATACAAATCCTATTTCATCACGCCTATACTTTGTAAGCATTTTTTTATTATATCCACTTATCTCATTACCATCTACAAGAATATTTCCGCTAGTTACTTGATCCATACCTCCTAAAAGATTAAGTATTGTAGTTTTTCCTGCACCACTTGCGCCAATAACCACCACAAATTCTCCCTTTTCTATAGAAAATGAAACATCATCTACTGCTTTAATTATTACTTCCCCCATAGAGTAAGTCTTTTTTACATTTTTTAACTGTATAAAATTCTTCATTTTTTAATCTCCTAATCTATATTATTAAAATCTAATTTGCCCAGAATATCACTAAAAAATATATCTATTATACCCAGGATAAGTTTTCTCACTTCTGAGCCATCTTGTTTTTCTCTTAAAATGATAGAAATACTCTCCACCAAGTTATATGATAAAAGATATATAATAAAATTATTTTTAAGCCTTTTATTCTGAAGTGATAGTTCATATTCCATTTTCTCAGTAACTATTCTACTTACGAAATCCGCAAAGGTTTTTTTACAATTTTCATATACAGATCCTTCACTTTTATTAAGTAATATAGTAATTTCTGAGCTACTCTCTTTAAATATCTCCAATATCTTTTCCATTAATTCATAAAAAATTTCATCAGCCTTTTCGTTTATCTCCACTTTATTAAACTGATTTATGTAATTCATTAGTCTATCATAAACAGGACTTATTTGTTTCTGGTACAAATCATCTTTGCTCTTAAAATATTTATAAAAATTTCCAACAGATGTATGAGCGTTTTTAGCTATACTTCTTATAGATGTGCTTTTATAGCCCATTTGTTTAAATTCTTTTAGAGCTTCTTCTGATATATTTTTTCTAACTTCCTCTTTTAAATACTGCATTAGAAAACCCCCGTTCTCTTTTATATTATACTCTATTTAAAATTAAATCTCAACAACTTGGAGAAAAAATAAGCCCTAGAGCTGAAAGAATACTTCTAACTCTAGAGCTTAAATTACCAATTTAATATTTAAATTCAAGTTGTCTATTCACTTTTTACTAAATCTGCCGATATGATATATCGGTCTGGAGCACTGCCAATAAAATTGAAGGGATAACAGGTGGTCATTGTAAGAACTGCATGGTCTGTAGGTACGATGACTGTTTTGTCGTCTGCATGGACTATTCGTGTTCCCTTAACCCCATAAGTGAAGGTACCCAACCATGTTTTTACAATCACAATATCGCCTATCTTTAATTTACCAATTCCTCTGAATGCCGTATCACGATGTCCAGATATAACACAATTATCTTCTTCACCTGGTAGTACACTTTGACTAAAGTGACCTACACCTTTTTTAAGCTCCTTATCACCGGTGCCCTGGAGAATGGGTATTGTCCTCTTTAAAGCTGGTATCTCAAGAGTTCCAAATTTGTCACCTTCCACAGGATATACAGTGTAAAGAGTCTTATGAGATACTGGTGGAACAATTGCAGGGTATACTCTCACAAGTTCTGTGCTATCTCCCACTGACTTGTTTTTCTCTGTATCAAAAGTTTTAGGAGTGATAATGGCATTATCAGAATAATGAGACTGTGCCCATATGTTAAATATTGCCCAGAACATAAATCCTATGCCTAAAACTATAAATCCTATAGATACAATTTTACCAAAGGAGCACTTGCTCACTAATAATTTTTTTTTATTCAAAACGCTTTCTGCTTATCCAGCCTAATGCTCCGAGCATCGTTAAAGCAGCTCCCATAATGAGTAGCTCATACAAATGCGAGGACGTATCTGGAAGCGTGCCACCTGTAACAGTGGTTGTAACTACCGTTTCCTCTGGAACAGCAGACGTAACTACTGGAGGCGTAACCACTCCAGGCTTATTATCATTGTTAGTTATGATTACGGTTTTTTCTTCACCAGCGGCTAAAGTTATTTCACTATTAGTACTATCTTCACTATAGCTTGCGGTATATCCCTCAAAATCATCTTCACTAACTACATAATTACCAGCTTCCAAGGTGTAGCTTCTTCCAGGTGATTCAAGCCCTGATGCTGAGATTTCTAAATCCTCATTATCAGCAGACTTTACGTAAAGCTTAAAATCAGCAGCAACATTCGTTCCACCGTTATCATTTACAACATGCTTAATTACATGAAGTGTTGCTTTGGCTGGAGCCGTTGCTACTTCTGGAGTATAAGTGTTAGTTATAGTTACTGTTTTGTTTTCGCCAGGTTCTAAAGTTATATTACCATCAGCATCACCATTTCCGCTATACCTTGCAGTATAATCTTTTGAATCATCTTCGCTAACCACATAATCTCCCGCGGCCAAAGTATAAGTTTTTCCGAGCTCAGAGCCAATTGCCGGACTATCGTCAACATCCTTATCTAAAGTTTTTATGTGTATATTGAAATCACCCGCTGTTTTTGTTCCAACGTTATTATTAACAACCTTTTTAATTACTTTAAGGGTTGCAAAATCCTCACAATATCCATTTGTAATTATATTGCTATCTAACGTCACCGCACCATCCTGTGCCAATAACTGTCCTTGCACCACTGCACCGGTATTCGCTGTGATGGATTCCATTGCTAAAATGTGTCCCACAAAATTAGATGTTAATCCTAATGTGGCGGAACTTCCTACCTGCCAAAATGTTCGGCAGAATCGAGCACTATCAATAAGTTCAACATTACTGTCTGTTGCTGTAGTAAGTGTCTTAGTAGTCTGAAATATAAATACCCCATTTGGATCGCCATCGGCATCCAGCGTGAGGGTGCCCGTTATATGAAAGGTACCATCAGTGGAATTATAAACTCCTGGCTTTAAGGTAGTACCACCGAGTTCAGCGGAAATAGTTTTAGAAGGAGTTCTTCCTGCGGCATCGTTATATGCCATTACCAAATCATCTTTAGCCTTAATTGCAACTGGGTCGTTTATGTGTGTAGCTCCATCACTGATTGTTACATGAGCCTGGTCAGTGAACGCAGAACCAGGATGTAATCCCACATCTCCGCCAACTTTTCCATCCACATTGCCTCCAACTTCTCCGCCTATTGTGGTGGTTCCGGTGTTAGTGATTGTCGAACCAGCTAAAACAGCGAATGTGGAAGTTGTCCCAAGATTCACTGTACGCTCCGCAGCCATAACAACTGTAGGTTTTGCTATCATAACTACCATTAATAATGTTACTAGTAATGATATGGATCTAATCTTATTAAATATTTTCATAAATTTATTCATCCCCTCAATTCACTTTTTTTACAATTTGTTTAATAGTAATTATTATTATCATTAGATTTTTAGTCATATTATACTTATATAAAAAATTAAAAATTAAAGATATAAAAAAAAAACAAAAAACCCTTGTTACCTTTACCATTATACACCTATTTATGAAAAATTACAGGATATATGCGGTTTTCTTGTATACGGTAAGAATATAGGAGCAGATAAAGCAAATGACATAATAAAAATTTAATGACAGAAGTTATAAACCTTCTGCCATTTTTATAATACTTATTTTCAATTCCTTTTTAGTAACAATGACTCATAATATCTTAAAGTATTTTCTAATCTATAAATACTTTTTTCAAGGCCCCCTAGTCTATTCCTTGCAAGCCATATTTCCTTATAATCTTTAATAAGAACCCTCATCTGAGCAATAGTACTGATGATTATACCTTTATATATATCTTTATCAGATTCACCCTTTATGTGTTTTTTTACAATACCTATATCTGCACTAATTTTTATAAGTTGGGCTGCACTTTTAAGTTCCTTATATAAAAGCTCTGAATCTTTAGACTTAATATCAGAAAATTTAACGCTACTCATTAATTTATCAACATATTTTTTTATTTCATACAATGTTTCAATTTCTATCTTATCAACCCATTTATAATCATCATTATTAGAAAATAGGATAGAGAAAATGTTTGTCCTATTAGATAAATATTCTTTTTCTATATTATAATAGTTTCCAAGATCCATAATGAATTTACCGCTTATATTATTATTATCAAGCGTTATGAATTTATCAATATATGCAGCTATATTTACATTTTTATTTTTTTTCACATTCCAACTAAGCGCAGCACCATAAATAAAACCCGGATAACTAAAAGGCAAATATTGCCAATGACCATTGTCTCCCCAATCGGTAATAAGGAATCCATTAGCTCCATATTTTTTACCATTTATTGCAGCGTTTAATAAACTACCTTTCATGTTATCTGTACGACCTGAGATAGAATTCCAACTACTCGTACCAGGACATACATAAAATGGCACTTTATTTTCAAAATAACTTTTACAATTCTCTTCAAACGGGTGGTTTTTTTCATATCCCCACTCTAATGCAATCATATCCTTTGGTAGTTGTGGAATTAATTCAGGATGTTGAGTTATAATATCTCCCCACACCATCATTTTTTTATTATACTTCTTTGTAAGCCCATATATTTTCATAATATAATTAAGATATATATTCCCAACCCCAATTTTATCACTGAGTTCCTTACTTTTACCTCTACCGAGTTCAAAAGGTTCATCACATCCAACATTTAAAAGATCCGATGTATAGTATGGTATTAAGTCTCCGTATATTTTATCCACAAGCTCAATTGACATTGGATCTTCTGGATTAAGGGTACCTGATTTAGTATTATATCCATATGCATCCAAACAACCTTCTGGTGATTCAGCTAAATGCTTAAAAGCATCCTTTTCAAGCCAGCTTTCCATATGACCAAAGCTATTTTGATTTGGTACGAGTTCTATAAATCTATCTTTACAATAATCATTAATTTCTAGAATTTCTTCACCAGTTATTGGGTTTTCATGCTTCCATAAATCAGGCATTGATTGATAAGCAAAAGAAAACCCTTCAATATAAATTTGTATCTGATTTATTTTAAGATCAGCAAACATATCAATTAATTTATACAGAGTTTTCATTTTAGGAATTTTGTTTCTACTTATATCAAGCATTACACCTCTTACCTTAAAATCAGGCTTATCGCTAATTGTCATGCATGGTATATAGCGTTTATATTGATTTATAATTTGCTTTAACGTTATAGTACCATAAAAAGCTCCTGCTATAGTTCCATAATATATAACAATGCCACCTTTATTTATTTCGAGTTTATACTCTTCATTTAAAAGATTATTATCTCTTATTATCGATATTCCACTTTCTAAATAATTATCACTTCCAGTTAAAATATCAACACAAATAGAAGTATATTCATATATTGCTTTTTTTAATCCCTTACTGGTTTTAAATAGCTGCTCTTTATCCTTTTCCTCAATATATATATAGGCTTCATTTGAAAGCGTAAAAGCACCCTCATAATTTGTAATTTGTTCAGGTATTGGAACAATTAAAAGCTGTTTTCTAGTCATTTCTACCACCCCTTTTATACATTTTATGACTTTATTCCTTACTTATACTAATAACTTGAAACCACCAGTAGAGTAATAACAACAAAATATATAGCTAGTGGTATATATTGCTTTTTATCCGTATCAAAAACTTCTTCTTTTATTTCTACATAAGTTTCTCCTATTTCCATATAGTCCTCTTTTACTAATTCTAAGCCTTCCTTTTCCTCTTTAATTCCTTTTAGTCTTCTTAGGCTTATAAATAATATAGTCCCACCAACTAGAAAAAATACAAACGCACCAAATAATGTTGCTGTAGGTGCTCGATTCATTGCATCAGCTTTAGCCCCTTCTTGCACTACATCTAGCCCCTCCTTTTCCATAAGTTTCATGTATGCCATTGCTACTTTACTTAAACTAAAGGATATTGCATTATTTACTCCGTGAAGTAGCATACTTCCTAATATCGAACCAGTATATTCACGTATTTTTAGTAAAATAAGTCCTAAAAACATTACATATATAATTTGCATTACATTGCCATGAAAGCTTGCAAATATTGCGGTTATTATAAAATATTTTAATTTTCTATTCATTCCTTCATAAGCATCTAATAAAACGCCCCTGAAGAATATCTCTTCAAAAAATGCTGGAATCAAAACTACCACTACGAGTCCTATTAATGTTGAGCTATTGCTTAGCAAATCTGTTATTACCTTACTATCTTCTGCTACAACTTTGAATAACCTCATACTTATAATATTAATACCAACTGCAAAAATATATGTACCAACTGTTGCAAACAAAATTGCAATAACTTGTTTTATAGAAATTTTCTTAATAACCATTACATTTTTAAAACTTCTTTTTGTAATCTTACAATATAATAAAGAAATTCCCCCAAGTGCTAAAACACTAGCAACACCAGAAATGATTAATGAAGTGTTTCCATCCCTTTCAACATTTATTCCCAATAATACGCTTGCAATAATAGGTATTAAAATAAATAATGATAACGCTACTAATAATAAAATATTACCTAATAATATTTTTTTATTTTCCATAAATTCACTCCTCTATCTTCTTTGTAAATATTATAATCAAATAAGGTATACAAGTATTTACTCATATACCATTTGATAATTTCTGCTATAACTCTATTTTAACTCTTTTTGTTCCAGATTCATAGATACCACATATCATTTTTTGTGTTTTTATATTTGTTTTGTATGACTTACACCCCCATATCCCTTAACTCCACCTCTATAGATTGCTAATATCTTCTCAAATATTGCTAATTTTAATTTATAATATTAATAAAAGCTCAAGACTAATAAAATTAAGTCTTGAGCTTTTATTAATATTATAATTCCCATACTGTATATAATAGACCTCATTGCACTATTATGCAGAATGAATGGCCCCTCCATCTAAAGAAAGTGCTGCTTCATGAATTACTTCTGCTGTTGTAGGATGAGCATGTATAGTTTCAGCTATTGCTTCTGCAGTTAAGTTATTCTTAATTGCTAGAGTAAGCACTGCAATTAAATCTGTAGCATGTAGCCCCACAATACCTGCACCAATTAATCTATTTGTATTTTTATCTCTTATAATTTTAATAAAGCCATCGCTTTCTCCATAGGATAGAGCTTTTCCGTTACCTGCAAATGCGAATTTGCCTACTTCTACTTCTATTCCCTGCTGTTTTGCCGCTTTTTCACCTAAACCAACCATGGCAATCTCAGGTTCTGTAAAAATTGCAGCAGGAACTGCTGAATAATCCATATCACAAGGTTTACCCATTATATTTTTTGCTGCTACAACGCCTTGGTGAGATGCTACATGAGCAAGTAATAAAGCATTATTTACATCTCCAATAGCATATATATTGGGAATATTAGTTTGCATTTTAGAATTGACCTTAACTCCTCTTCCTCTATCGTTTAATTCTACTCCTACATTTTCTAGTCCAAGTCCCTCAAAATATGGAGTTCTTCCTACAGCTAAAAGCACTTTGTCTGCTATTATAAATTTATCTTTACCATCTTGTACAAAACGAACCATACATTCATCACTTTCAGTATCACAAATTTCTGCTACCTTAGCGGAATTATATAGCTTAATTCCTCTTTGTTCTGCACTTTTTTTATTTACTTCGCATATGTCCTCATCACAGTTTATAAGACATTTATCAAAGAACTCTACCACTGAAACTTCAGTACCAAAACTAGCATAAATATAAGCAAACTCCATACCAATAACGCCACCGCCTACAACTACTAATTTCTTTGGAATCTCTTTAAGACAAAGAGCATCACTGCTATCAATTACATGTTTATTGTCAATACCCTTAATAGGAATTATTGCTGATTTAGAACCTGTAGCAATAACAATGTTTTTTGCTTTAATAGTAACCTCTTGTGTTTTACTTTTCACTAATACACTTTCCTTATTAACGATTTCAGCAACTCCATAAATAACCTTTATTTTGTTTGCTTTCATTAAATACTCAACACCTGTAACAAGTTGTGTTACAACCTTATCTTTTCTAGCAATAACCTTTTCCATGTTAACCCCGACATTTTCAGCATAACATCCAAATTCGTCGGCCTTTTTCAAGGTCTCTAAAACCTGTGCAGACCTAACTAAGGTTTTAGTAGGAATACATCCCCAATTTAAACAAGTTCCACCTAGTTTTTCTTTTTCTATCAATATAACTTTTGCTCCTAATTTAGCAGCTTGAATTGCAGCTACATATCCGCCAGGACCCCCACCAATTATAGTAACGTCACTTTCCATTTCGATTTTTGCTGGCTTTATATTTTTAAAGTAGTCAAAGCTATCGGTAGCAGTACTTCCAGTTTTAGCAGCTGTATTCTCAGCTTTAGACGCTAACACTCCATTTATTTGTGCTAATACCTTATCTCCATTAACTGAGTCTCCTACTGTTACATTAATGCTCTCAATAGTTCCCTGTACTTTTGAATTAATAGTACTTGTACCCTTTCCAGCTTCTATCTCAAAAATAGCATCATTTAGCTTAACAGTATCTCCCACATTCTTTAAGACTTTAGTTATTTTTATTTCTTCCTTTTTACCTGATTTAACATCTATGTTTTCAGCTTTAGTGGCTGTATTATCAGCTTTAGCCGCTAATTCTCCATTTATTTGTGCTAATACCTTATCTCCATTAACTGAGTCTCCTGCTGTTACATTAATACTCTCAATAGTTCCCTGTGCTTTTGAATTAATAGTGCTTGTACCCTTTCCAGCTTCTATCTCAAAAATCGCATCATTTAGCTTAACAGTATCTCCCACATTTTTTAAGACTTTAGTTATTTTTGTTTGCTCATTTTTACCTAACTTAACTTCTATATTCATTTTTTCCCCTTTCCCTAATAAGAAATAAAGCAACTCATGCTGCATTATTTCTTCTGCATCATAGCTACTTTATTTTTGTTATTTATTAAAATCGTTTTGGAATTCTTCAATACAATCCATAAGTAATGTTACACTATAAGCCATTGAAGGACCACCACCAAAAGCAACAGCAACCATAGCTGCTTCAATTATTTCTTCTTTTGTAGCACCTGCTTCGAATGATTTATATACATGGAATACTATGCAGTACTCACAACGACTATAAGCTCCAACAGTTACACTCATTAACTCCTTAGTCTTTGTATCTAATGCACCTGGTTTATATGTTGTACCAAGCAGGTTCATAAATGCACCTACATGTTCTGCATTAGTTTCCCCCAATTTTTGTAATCCACCCATGAAATCGTTTAACATTGCTCTAACATCTTTAGCCATATTCATTACCCCCTAAATTATTTGCTATCCTAATGATTAGTATAGCAAGTATTTATTGAAAAAGCAATAGTTTATGATAAATATTTAACTAATATTTATCATAAACTTTTGCAGTACTCTTTTAAATACTTCAATTTCCTCATTTGTAATGCCAATTGAAAAAAAATCACTCATTTTTTGTCCTTCTGGTAAAAGCTCTTCAATTTTCTCTTTACCTTTTGACGTAAGTTTAATATATTTAACTCTTCTATCTTCTTTGGTCTGAGTTCTTATAATTAAACCTTCTTCTGCCATTCTGTCTAATAGCCTTGCCACACTAGACTCTTTAATGTCCATCTTTTCTCCTAATTCCTTCTGGCTCTGGTCTCCATATTTTAATAAATAATACATAGCTATCCACTGGACCCTTGTTACACCAAATGGAATTAATCTTTCATTAAACATATCTGCCATTTTCTTTGATGTCTTACTATTTATGAAACACACACAGGATTCAATATCAAACATTACAGCCTCCTAGATTCTATGAACGTATATTCTCATACTTTTATTTATTATATATTATATATTATATATTATTTATTATTTTTAATCAATTTATGTACAATTTCAAATTGAGATTATCCTTCTAAGACTACCATTCGTCACTACCTTAATATCTTTACAGCTGAAATAAATCTATGTTTTTTCTGGTTTTCTTCATATTTCCTCCATAATTACAGTATATAATTTAAGTATGTTAGATTTAAATATAAACTTGTAGAGGGAGGTTATTTATATGTTTTGTAGAGGGTTTTCGGGTTCCGGTTATGGACACTTTGGCGGATATGGCGGTGGCGGAATGTTCATAATGATGGGATTGGGATTTTTAATATTTTTAGCATTAGTTTTCACAGTTTTTAAACTAATGAAAAATCACCCACATTCTAATTTATCGTCATCAAATAATTTGGGATTCAATACTTCAGCATTGAATATACTAAATGAAAGATTAGCTAAAGGCGAAATTGATGAGGAAGAGTATGCTAAAAAGAAAATAATTTTAAATCAGAAAAACTAGGGTATTTACCCTAGTTTTTCTGATACTGTATTGGATTAAATTTATCATTAGCGTATACTATAAATACTACATTAAAATATAGGAGTGAAAAAAATGGATGATAAAATTAGAATTTTAGTAGTTGATGATGAACAGAAAGTTTTAAATGTAATTGAAGCATATTTATTAAAAGAAGGCTTCGATGTTTTAACTTCATTAGATGGTGAAGAAGCCCTGAAACTATTTGAAAACGAACAAATTCATTTGATTATATTGGATCTAATGCTTCCCAAAATTTCTGGTGAAAAAGTATGCAACAAAATCAGGGCTACCTCTTCAGTGCCCATTATTATGCTAACAGCAAAAATTGAGGAAGATAATAAAATAGAAGGTCTTGCTATTGGTGCTGATGATTATATAACAAAGCCCTTTAGCAATAGGGAACTTGTTAGTAGAGTTAAAGCTATTATTAGAAGAACTTATAGAGATACCAGGCCCCTGGCACAACTATTAATTATTAATAATGGTGATCTTGAAATTGATATTGAAAAAATGATTGTAAAAAAACAAGGCCACCCTATTACTTTGACTTCAAATGAGTTTAAAATTTTAATTGCGCTTTTAACTAACCCAGGACAGGTTTTTTCAAGAGATCAATTAGTAAATAAAGCTTTTGGGATTGATTATGATGGTTTTGATAGAACTATTGATACTCATATTAAAAATCTTAGGCAAAAAATAGAGGATGACTCTAAGAAACCAATATATATACTTTCCGTGTATGGAATGGGATATAAATTCCAAGGTTAACTTTTTATTTCTATAAATTTTAATGAAAATGTGAGGTGAATTGAAATGAATCTATCTTTAACAAAAAAATTATCCTTGGGCTTTCTTCTTACTGCAATTGTGTCTATACTTATTGCAGTTTTAATTTCAAATTCTATGATTGGTAAAAAATTTAACACCTACTTAATTGATGAACATAAAAGTAAGTTAAGTGAAATTACAACTAGAGCAAATAGTTTATATGACCAAAATACAGGTTTTTCAGCCAATAGTAAAGATGAATTATTAAGGTACGCTAGTGCTGAGAAATTATACATTGAAGTTAAAGATAAAAATGGAGTGGTTGTTTTCACTTCAGGCAATTCAACTTTACAAGACAATACAATGATGGGTTCTATGATGAACTCAATGATGAATAATTTTTCAGAAATTAAGCCTGGAGAATACATTGAAGAAAATTATCCTTTAATGAAAAACAATAAAAATGTAGGTAGCATAGTCTTCGGTTATTATGGAACATCCTATTTAAACACTGCTGCGCTGACCTTTAAAATGACCTTAAATCAATCCTTCTTTCTTTCCGGTTTTATTGCTTTGATTTTCGGGTTAATAGTAAGCATCCTTTTATCGAAACAAATATCCTCACCACTAACAAAAATTACTGCTACTGCTAATAAAATTAGAGATGGTGATTTAAAAGCTAGATCTCAGGTTGTATCTAAAACCACAGAAATAAGTGATTTAAATGCTTCAATAAACTATCTCGCGGAAACCTTACAAAACCAAGAACTACTTAGAAAACGATTGACATCTGATATTGCCCACGAACTCAGGACTCCTCTTACCAATTTAAAATCACATGTAGAGGCACTTTTAGATAAGGTTTGGGAGCCAACAGATGATATGCTTACAAACTTTTATGAAGAAATACAGCGATTAATAAAACTGGTGGAAGGCCTTAATGATATAGCGAAACTCGAGCAAACAAATCTAAATTTAAATAAATCTAGATTTAACTTGTCCTTAGAACTGGAAAAAGTAATAACATCTTTTGAACCATTATATAATAATTCACATTCAAAAATCTATTCAAATTTAATATCAAATATAGAAGTTTTTATGGATAAAGATAAATTTTCACAAATAATGTACAATTTGCTTTCAAACTCACTTAAATACCTCAATGAAAATGGAGAAGTTTTTGTAACCCTAAAGGATAAAAATGAAAATATTATTTTAGAAGTAAAGGATAATGGAATTGGAATTTCTGAAAAAGACTTGCCTTACATCTTCGAAAGATTTTATAGAAGTGATGAATCTCGCAATAAAAAAACTGGTGGTTCAGGAATAGGTCTAACAATTGTAAAATCAATTGTGCAGGCCCATAATGGTACAATTAATGTAACAAGTACACTCGGGGAAGGAAGTAGCTTTACCATTACTATTCCTAAATAAAAAATCATGTCAAAAGAAAAGTACTCTTTTGACATGGCTATCTAAATTCTATATTGTTAATCTTTTTTAGCAACATATAATTTTTTAAAACTATCTATGGTAGCAAGATAAACATTGGTTATATCATTTACGTTATACATAGCAAGATTATTCATAAGCCACTGCTTGTCTAACCCGGATTTCATTAGATTTTCTTCGAATAATTTTCCATCATTAATAATAACCAAAGGTAAGTCTACTGGTTTAGCCATTAAATTTAAATCTATTGGAGTAACCGGTCTAAGAGATTCCTTTTTTATAGTACTAAAATGGCCATTGGGTTCTAGAATTACATATTTAACTTCCGAAATATCAAAAATATTCTTAATCCTTAGTTCACTCATGAGCAAATCAACATTTATAAAGTGTTTTTTCAAATTCTTTCTTATTATCTTCCCATCATCTATTAAAATTATAGGTTTGCCGTTAAAAAACAAAGATAATGTTCTATTTTTCAAAGATATAAAACTGAATATATAATGCCAAAAGAACAATGTTAATAATGGAACAAGTATATACGTAAAGGAGACCTTTCCATCTAATAATGGAGCAACGGTTAGTGCTCCAAGTATCCATACCAATGTAAAATCATAGGCAGTAAGTTGAGCTACAGTTCTTTTTAATACATATCTTCCTACAAAAAAAGCTATTATACCTACTATAAAGGTTCTTATGATATACCCTACCAGTGAAATATCTTCAATAACACCGAAAACCATCAGTATAAACTCCTTCCTATGGACTTATATATAATTTTTTATCTGTAGTTAAAAGTCCTAAATAAATATCATTTATATTATCAATATTATTAGATTTAAGCTCCTTGTCAATCCAATTATAATTTAAGCTATTCCTTTTAAGAATCTTTTCATCTATTTTCCCTTTATAAATAAGAATTTGGGATAGTGTATCTTGTGAGGGTTCCATTGCCATGTCTATTTTAGTTATAGGAAGATTATTGTTATTTACAGCAACACTAAAATCGCCAGTGGATTCAGCTATTAAAAACCCTACTTTTTCAAGGTTAGATACATCTTTTTGCCTTAATATTGAAATCAAATTATCAAGCGTTAACATTGCTTTTGAAAGATTATTTTTAATTAACTTTCCATTTTTAATTAGTATGATAGGTTTTTGAGAAACTACCGATGGAGCTTTAAAATATAAATATGAAATAAACAAATTAATTAAAGTGTATACTATAATTATAGGTATTGCATCTACTAATCTTGCTTTAGGGTTGACCATACGAGATGCAGCAATGTGACTAATTCCCGCAGCCATTAAAAAATTATATGAAGTTAATATACCAGGCTGACGAAATCCCATTACCTTAGTTGAACCAAATAACATAAAGTATAAAATAGATGCTCTAGTAAATAATTCAAGTATATTTAATGTTTCTCCCTGAAAGAAAATAGTATGTAAATTCATAAAACCACCTCTAATAATTTAACAAAAAGATAAATTTAATATTTTTTTAAATTTATCTTTTTATATAAAATTTTATTTCACATTATACATTCCATGGCTACTCATATAATTAAAGAGCTCTTCACCATGCCTTTGTTCATCTTGTTGGATATGTTGCATTGCTTGCCTAACTATAGGCTCTGCAGATTCAAAAACGTCAATATCATATGTGCCTGAAACATATTTTTCCGTGGATAATAAGTCGGTGCAAAGTATTTTGTCATGTTGATTATTCATAGCTACTGGTGGAGTGCTTTGAACTACCGGTTGTTGAGTTTGTTGACTGTGGCTTAAATTTGGTTGTTGCCCTTGAAGCATTTCATTAATAATATTATAGTGGTGTTGTTTTTCACCAGAGAGTTTTGTACAAAGTTGCTTCAATTGTGGTTCTGTAGCTTGCTGGGAGTAATCTTTATATTTTTCAACACAAACTTCCTCTTGGAGCTTTCCATCTTCTAAAAACATTCTTTCCTTTTGACTAAGCTGTATTTGCATATTAATATCACCTCTTATAGAGTAATTTAACCAATAAACAATTATTTTATGTATATAAATTAATGCTGTGAGTAATTATTAAGCTACAATATTATATTATAAAAATATACTTAAAGACTTTGACAAAAAAAATAAAACTCCAAACTGGAGTTTTATTTTTGTTTTTTATTTTGTGCTGTTTTTTTACTCTTACTTGAGTTTAATCCACAACAATCTAGTTTTTTATTACCAAAAGATTCTTCATTGGCCTTTTCCATACCTTTTAAAAAGTTATCATACCACTTCTTTAATTTTTTCAATTTCAGACCTCCAATAAATTTATTTCACATAATCATTTATATTATTTGCGTTTAATATTAATATTATTTATGAGTTTAGTTTAACATTTTTATGTGAAGATAATATGAATATTACTTCTATTCTACATATATAATTGAACATATAGCTCTTTCTCCTAAGCTGTCGCTAGGGTTGTTTATAATTTCATCATTATAATATAGTGCAGAAGAAGAACCTCCATCTAAGTTAGAAGCATTATAAGCCCCATATTCATACAATATGTCTTGTACTTCTCTTAATGTAGCTCCTATACTACCTATTTGCCTGCCGTCGATGACTAATAATATTATTGCTCCATCTTTCCTTTGTGCGATAGATGTTCTAGGTGCTATACCCCAGCCACCATCACCCTTATTAATAGTCTTCACTCCATTAACTATCAAAGCTGGTCCAAAAGTTACTGCCTGCGTTACTAAATCTTTTTTCATTTCCTTAATGCTATGGTTGCCAACTAATAGCTTTCCCGATTTAGTTAATGCCACTACCTCTCCCTCTTTATCTTCATTTATTATATTATTATAAACAGTTTTTCCATTAGACATTATAACCCCTATTGGATTTGCTCCCTTTCCAGACCAATGTGGTCCTGCTGCTTCATCCGTAAATCCACCACCATTAACCGCCGCTATTGCGTTATTGGCTTTTGCGATTTCCCTTGTTAGTTGACCTTCGTTACCCAAATTATTGCTGTAACCTACTTTTATCCTAGTTGGGTCACTAATTACTAGAATATGTCCTTTAAATTTTCTCCCTTTGATATCATATCTTTGGATACTGTTATCATTTAAATTTTCTACCTTTACACCAAAATTTTCATCATCTACGTTGTTCTGAACTATAGTTTCTGCTAATTGGTCCTTTATAATTTGTTTTATTTTTTTATCTGATAAAAATGATGTCGCCATCCATTGTAATGTAGAAGTAGTCATCGCTGCACCCACCACTGTAGTCTTCACATTTTTAAAAGGGCCATAATAAACCATATATGGGCCTGTACTTATTGTGAAAATTAATTCAAATATTATAAATAATAAAACCAATTTCCTTGTACTTCTTTTGGTTTTTATGCTATTTTTTATTTTTATCATGATTCCCATCCTTTTTTATTAAGTGTTATCTAGGTTTTCCTTTTCATATTATATATTTAAAAGATTAAAATCAGATTAAAATATCTAAAGTTTAGTTTGAGGGTTGTAATTTCCAATAAAAAAACACCTTCATAACAGATAAATCTGAAATCTAGATGTTTAATATTATAATTATTTTTGTTCCCGTGCCTTCCTCACTTTCTGCATTTAAAGTTCCTCCATGTACATCTACAATCCATTTAGCAATAGATAGTCCAAGACCTGTGCCACCTTTTTCTTTAGATCTAGATTTATCTACAGTGTAGAATCTTTCAAATATACTTTTAATTTCCCCTCTCGGTATCCCTATACCATTATCACTAACAGTAATTTCCACTGTTTTATTTTTAATTTCTGAACTTATATCAATCTTTCCTTGTTTTGGTGTGAATTTAATACTGTTATCGATAAATATCCTAATCATCTGCTTTATCATTTTATAGTCTGCATAAATACTAACAGTATCATTTATATCACTTGATATTATATGGCTATTATCTATAATCCTACTTTCTCTCACCACCTCATTAATAAGTTCATTAAGACAAAAAATTTCTTTCTCTATTTTGAGATTTCCACTATCACCTTTGGCAAGATATAATAGCCTTTCCACTAAATCTCCCATATTACTAGACTCCAACTTAATAGCATAAATAGATTTTTCTAAGGCTTCTCTGTCATCTTTTCCCCATCTATCTAGTAGGTTTGCATAGCCCTTTATAACCGCAATTGGTGTTCTAAGTTCGTGAGAAGCATCAGCTACAAACTGATTTTGTCTATTAAATGATTCTTGAAGCCTATCTGTCATCTTGTTAAAGGTATTACCTAATCTTTTAAGTTCATCATCTGGACCATTTACATCTATTCTTTCTTTTAAATTATTAATGCTAATATTATCAGCAGCTTTAATAATATTATTTATAGGTTTAAGCATCCTTTTGCTTATAAGGTATCCTAATATAATTGAAGCAATAATACCTAAAAAATCAGCTATTGCCATAAAAGTAAATAGAATTTTAAGGAAATCATATTCATTATCCATATCCTTAACTATTTGAACATATACCACACCATATTCTTTTGTTTTAATCCTTAAATTTTTATATACCAAACGTTTATCATGTTCTTCAAAAATTTTTATTTTATCAAAAGGTTCTTTAATTTCAACATTGTAATTAAATTCATCTGGTATATTTAGTGATTTTCCATTTCCCTGAACTATATTTATAAATATGTTTTGTTTAGATGGAGTATCCGAAAATAGTTGAGTATCAGATAAATCTATATTCTCATTATGTAATGTAATCTTATTTAGAACAATTGTACCCATATCGTCTACCTGTTTATTTGCTTGATTATATAAATAATATTTTATTCCATATAAAATAGATGCGTTTAATAAAAGCAATATTAAAGAAAAGATAAAAGCATAAATAAACGTTAGCTTTACAGAAATTTTTGCACTTTTTATAATTTTAGAATTAATTGCTTTTAATAACATATCCTACTCCTCTTATAGTAATTATAAGTTTATCTTTAAACCCTTCATCAATTTTGATTCTCAAATGTCTTATAAATACATCAACTACGTTTGTGTCCCCTTCATAGTCATAGACCCATACTATTTCAATTAACTGTTCCCTTGTAAGCACAACATTTTTATTAATCATGAGCACCTCTAAAAGATCATACTCTTTTTTTGTAAGTTCAATTATCTCATCATTCCTCTTAACCTCGTGAGTTTTATTATACATAACAATATCCTTTACTTTGATTTCATCTGGCTTATTGCTTATAGATTTATTTCTTTCATACACCCTTATCCTTGCTAATAGCTCTTCTATTGCAAATGGTTTTGTGAGATAATCATTTGCACCTACATCCAGCCCTAAAACTTTGTCTGATATATCACTTTTTGCAGTAAGCATAATTATTGGAACCTGGGAACCTTTTCTTATTCTTCTACAAACCTCTATTCCATTGAGTCCAGGTATCATAATATCAAGAAGTATTAAATTATACTCGCTTTTCTCAGATAAATTTAGGCCTTCGCGTCCATCATAAACTACATCAACTTTATATCCCTCATGATCTAATTCCATTTCGATAAACATTGCCATTTGCTTTTCATCTTCCACTAAAAGAATTTTAAAATCTTTCAAATTACCACTTTCCTTCCTATAATAAAATAGCGAGCATAAACCCACTATATACACTATAACTGTATTTTAGGTATTATACGATAAACTTCCAATAAAATAATATTTATTGTAAGCCAAACCCCACCAAAAATATACCCCGCATAAACATCACTTGGATATTCAGTTTGAAAGAATATCGGACTTATCCCCGAAGCGATACAAATAAATAACGTTATAATTAAGACAGCTGTTTTGACCCAATTTCTATTTACATTACGTAGTATTAAAAAAGCAAAAAAACCATATGCAACAATTGCCATTAAAGATTGATTACTTGGAAACGTATATTTACTATTTTCTATTAGGCTTATTGAAGAAGGCCCCAAACGCCTAAAAACATGCCTTAATGTTACTTGTAAAACTTCTCCGCCACCAATTACAAACAATAAAAACTGAATTTCAAGAATTTTACTTCTACCTCTTTTTATAATCCATATAAACATGAGAATAGTAAATGGTACTAATACTTTAATTGAGCTTATTAATTTAAATACCCCCATCAAATGCGACCATTTGGAAGTAAAAATTGCTTTCGCTAAATAGGATACAACAATGTCAAATTGACCAAATTCATACGCTAGATAATCTTGTACTACACCAATTACGAGAATGAAAAACCCGAGAAAAGCTACTGCTACCGTAGCTATAGCAACTTTCATTTTCCCCATAGAATGGAATGTAATTATTGTCTTATTCAATATTTTATATGTAAACTCAATTATTTGTGATTTATGATTTCTATAAACATAAATAATAATCATAATTAAAGCTATAGTTAAACTGCCAATAATTAAATATTTTGATATATAACTATGAAACTTATCCCAGTTTGGTCCTAGAACCTTACCTAAAGAAATAAAAGTAGCAGTCCATATAAAAGCTCCCAAATATGCATTTAACGCAAATCTTTTATAAGGAATTTCCGTTATACCTGAAAAATACCCCGTAATATGCCTAACTCCAGGGATGAAACATGCTAAAATCAATAATTTATTACCAGATGACTTAAACCACTTCGACGTTTTGTCCATTTGAGCGGGTCCTAGATGAATATATGAGCCATATTTCTCAAAAAATCTTATTCCTAACTTAGCTCCAACAAAATAAGATATTGTAATTCCCATTATTACTCCAGCTGTAGCTACGAGGATACTTATACCCCAATTCATTTTAGATTGATAAACAAGAAAACCACAGTATGTCATCATTAATTCACCCGGAAGAGGAAATGCAATTAATTCAAGCACTAGGGCACTAAACAAAATTATATATCCATAATTATTAATTAATTCTATTACAGAATTCAAAACATCACATCCAATCTTCACCATTTATAAATATTTGTAATTTGCACAATGAATGTTCTCTTATATTCTAGCCTTAAGAGCCTTAATATTATTCTTATCTTTATCGAACAAGTAAATTATTATTCCACTGCACATAACCCCTAAAACTATACCTGCCAAAATATCAGTAGGATAATGTACATATAAATATAATCTTGAAAACCCTATTAAAGATGCTAAACCCAAAAATCCAACTGCATAACGTTTAAAATATTTTGCAAGTACCCCAGCCACTGCGAATGAGGAAGTAGTATGCCCGGACGGAAACGAATAGGATAAAGGCTTTGCAATTAAAAGGTCCCATGATGGTATACCATCTGATGGCCTTATACGCTTAACTACGTTTTTCAATATTTCTTCTCCTAAAATTGTGCTTAGTATTAAAGCACCTAAAGCCATAAAACCTATTTTTCTATATTTTTTATTAAACATAAGTATCGCTATTATTATAATCCATATGATCCCCCCATTTCCTAAGTATGTTGCTATAACCATGCTTTTATCCATAATAGTTCCATGCATGTTATTTTCTATATACAATAATATTGAGCTATCAAATTTTTGTATTAATTGTATCATTTTCTCCATCCTCCTTTTTCTACGTTTTTTTTGCTATATGTGTCTATAAACATTCCACTATTTTATATTATATACTTATAATATTAAAATCAGATTAAAAAAGGTTTAGATTTAGCTTAAATTTATAAAAATTGTATACAAATAACCTAACAGGTGGTAAGTTGTATAATGAAATGACTGAAGAGTAACAAAAAAATAAAGACTCAAGAGAAATACTCTTGTATAATGTTAATTTACTAAACCAACATATACGGGAGGATTTTGCATGAGTCAATTAAATTTTATCACTATCACCTAAGATATTATATTGTTTATTAGTGCTATATTCTAATTTAACCTAATGGGCTATCCATCTCCCATCCTCATAGGTGGGAGATGGATAGCCCTTGGCTTTAGGTTTAAAAGTACTACAGGAGTTTCCAGCTGGTGACTCTACTTTATTATCACCATTAGATCCTCAACTGCTTATATAATTTAGAGTTTTTTATTATTTGATAATGCATTTTTTTTACTGTTATATTCTTCTTCATTTATTTCCCCACGGGCAAATCTTTCATTTAAGATATCTAATGAATTATCTCTAGTTCTTACATCCTTAATATTTTTATTTTGAAATAGTTTATATATTGCAAATACAACAATTGCAATTATAATTATAGGAATAATCATTCCAAATACTCCTCCCATCATATTGTTTCCATATCCATATCCATATCCATATCCATATCTCATCATATTAAATCATCCTTCCTTTAATTTTTATTTTGTTTATCCATTAATTAATCTTAATTATTTTAAGTTTGCTATATTTTTTTCTGTGATTGTTTTTCTCTATGCATTTATTCTACTGCTCAATTGTGGAGTAATTATGAAGCTTATACTATTTATTCTAAATATTTTTAAAAATCCTATATTAATAAAATGACCAAGCATTATAATTGGATAATACTTGGGCATTTTCATATTTTAATTTAATTGTATTTTAACTCTAAGCTATTTCTATTTTTACAACGAATTAGGTAGAAAGCCAATATCCCTTTAGGGTAGTGGATGAATACCGTTTTTTATCCTTGATTTTGTATATATTTTTCGATTGTCTCTTTTGATATTTGCCCTATACTACAAGCAAAATAGCCATCGCCCCAAAATGTATTCTCATTCCAAAGTTGTCTTTTTAAATAAATATGGTTATTATTTTGTCTCCATAT
>NZ_JAENWM010000010.1 GCF_016650035.1 Clostridium sp. | reverse complement strand
TTGATAAGTATATTATATATTATAATAATTATAGGTATCAATGGGACTTAAAAAAAATGACCCCTGTACAATACAGAAATCATCTCTTGTCTTGTTAATCTTCTTTTTTTAGAATGTCCTTGACATAGGTACCAGTTTATTTGCATCTGTCTTTTGTTCTTAATCATTTAATTGTTTTAGTAAGGTTCCAAGTTGCTCATTATAATCTCCATATTTTGTCCAATCTAGATTTCTTTGAGCTTCAAGCGCTTTTAAATATAAATCATTTGCCTGCTTAATTAACTCTATCTTAGCTTGACTTAATGGCTCTGTAGTAGTTCCCGTACCTGTAATCACTTCATTTGGCGCCTTATAATTAAATATCTGCGCCAGGCCAGTTTCCATATTATCAACCATAATTAGCTTGCTATCATAAGATAATATTATTTTTTTCATTTCAGGAATACTATTTTTCCCACTAGCTCTTAAATATAGAGGTTCAATATAAAGAAGCGAGTTATTTATTGGTAGAATTACAGTGTCTCCATATTGCACTTCAGATCCACCTGTATCCCACAGTGAAAGCTGTGCCGAAATTGTAGTATCCTGACTTATACTCTGATTAAAAAGGTGTGGACTATAGACTGTTTTTTCTGCTGGGAATTGTTCTAGGAACAGTTTGCCGTAGTTTCCTACGTCCATTCTAGCACCTAAAATTGCGGTCATGTTATATTTTCCCTTTATATTGAAATATTGTTGTAATATCATTTCTTGACTATCTGTGTCTGTATCTGTTAATTTCCGTATGATATATGGTGGAATAGTTGTTTTAACCTCACCACCTACTGCGTTTGCATTCTTAGAAACATCCCAAATATCCTCCCCACTATAAAAGACTCCTGGATCAGTTACATGGTATTTTCCAAGGACCGCGCTTTGAATATTAAATATATCAGATGGATATCTAAAATGTGCTTTAAGGTCAGCTGGAATCTCTGACATATCCTTGAAAAAACCGGGGTAAATTTTTGCGTAGGTTTGCACAATTGGATCAGTTGAATCTGCCATATAGTAATTTGTAGACCCATCATAAGCATCGATTACAACTTTAACCGAATTTCTAATATAGTTTATTCCATTTTGTGGCTGCGAGTATGGATATTGGGTGGATGTAGTGTAAGCATCAAGTATATAGTATACTTTGCCTTCACTTACAACAACATATGGATCTTGGTCATAATTTAAAAATGGAGCTATAGTCTTCGCCCTTTCAACTATATTTCTATTAATAAGAATTTTACTTGTGCTCTTAAGATCCCTTGATAATAGAAAATTTAGTTCCCCCTTATTTATTGCAAATAAAACTTTATTAATAAAACTCATTTTGATTCCGGCTTCTCCATCATAAGTCGTTACATTATTGCCATCACCTTGGGGATAGTCAAATTCACTCACATTAGTATTTACTAATGCGTACAGGTCTGTTTGCTCACCGTAGTATATTCTCGGATTAGTTAACTTAATATCTGTACTGTTTGAAATTGGCATATCTTTTATTACAAAATCAGGCTGCCCTTCTGAAGTAACAGCATTTACTTTACTCATTACAACACCATACCCATGAGTGTAAATCATGTGGGTATTTTGCCAAGTGTCTGGGGATAATAATGTGGAGTCTATTTCTCTTGCTGAAATAAATACTTGACTATATTTATCGTTTATTTTGTATCTATCTACGTCTATATCACTAAAATTATAGTAATATCTTAATATTTGAACTTGATTATAAAATTCAAGCGCCTGCCCAGTTGAATTTATCCTAATGTTATCTACTGTCTTTTGATTATTTGAAATATCCTCTTTTTTCAAATCGTTCTTTACGGCAAAAGCTTTTGTAGTGATATCCTCTAAATTAAAAGCCTTCCTTGTTAAATCAATATTATTTTGAATATATGGTCTTTCAAATTGCTTTTCGTTCGGACTTACAATACTGCTTTGAACTACAGCTCCTGATATTACTTGTACAAAGCTTATCAAAACTATACCAGCAATTGAAATTATTATAGGTTTAACCTTTGATCTTAAAACACTAATAAATATTACTACTGAAGCAATGATACAAGCTACAATCAATATTTTATAAAAAAGTAATGTTACATGAATATCCGTGTAACTTGCCCCATAAGCAACTCCCCTAGGGCTATATGCTAAATTGAATATCTTTACTACAAATCCAAGTGATAGGAAAAGTGCTATAAGTGAAGATATTATTGCAATCTGCTTACCTCCAAATTTAATAAGTTCCTTCCCAAATTCTTTTGGATCTACCAAACCATTTTGTATTCTCCCTGCATTGAAAATATCTTTTGATTTAAATGCAATGAAAATTACTCCTTTAATAATAACTAAAAATACTAGTAGTGTTATTATAAAGCTATATATAGATTCAATTAAAGGAAGTTTAAAAATATAAAAAGATACATCCATATTATAAATAGGGTCTTTTATATTAAAACTAACTGCATTTATGAATTTAAGAAACATATCCCAATATGCAGATGCAAAAGCAAAAGAAAATACAAATGAAACAAGTAAATTACAAGCTATAAAAATTTTATTTTGGGTAGACTCTTTCATAGAATTTACCTCAACCACTTTTTGCAAATGTAGGATGCTTTTTTTGATGCTCCTATAGTATAACCATATACCAATATAGGTAAGGATGAAAACAGGAACCATCATCTTAAGCATTGTTAGTATCTTTGTAAAGTACACTGAAAGATATCCCACTTCCTTAAACCATTCAATACTAATAACAAATTGAACTATACTACCTAAAGAAAATAAGCATATAATGAGAATTATAATTACAGAATACAAAACAAACTTTTTTTTCATTGTCATAAAATCACCTCTTAATATTTTTTGAAGAATTAACGTATTATACATATTATATCTTATATTGCCCATATTTTAAAGTTAGTTTTGTTAACTAATAAAATCCCTAACTAAATCCAAATCAAAAACCAACAATTTCAATTCCAGCCATACAAGAAATATCTTCATAAACCTAACAATCCCATGATAACATTCCATTTTAGGAATGTATGCAAAATGCCACATTATGTTAGGGCTTAACACAGACTTTTTAATAGGAGTGAATGAATCAAATTTTATGTTCCAATATTAGTATGCCCAAAAATCACAGAATCAGTTGCTATTATTTATACGATATTATAGAGGGTCCGACTGTTAGCAGATTAAATCACTACACAGAAGGTCATCTCCTTACAAGATTATTATACACATTTCCGTAGCATTAATGTCAATAGATATATTTATTGATTATGGAAATAAATTGTATAGAATGCTACAATAAAATTAGAATAAAGGAGAGGTGAAGATTATGAGAATTCCATTTGAGCAGATGTATGCAGAAATTAAACGTGTGATGATAAAAGCAGGTTTAACAGAAGAACAGGCACAAATTTGCGCTAAAGTTCACACAGAATCCAGCAGAGATGGTGTTTATTCCCACGGACTTAATAGAGTATCAAAATTTATAGACTATGTTAATAAAGGATGGGTTGATATCAAAGCTACTCCAACTTTAGTTAAAAGTTGTGGTTGTATGGAGAACTATGATGGTAATATGGGGATAGGAATCCTAAATGCAAAATTTGCTATGAACAGAGCAATTGAGCTTGCTAAAGAGAATAACATTGGGATTGTTACGCTCAGAAATACAACTCACTGGATGCGTGGTGGTACATATGCATGGGATGCAGCAAATGATGGTTTTTTATCAATATGTTGGACGAATACAGAGTCATGTATGCCAGCATGGGGCTCAAAAGTTCCTTGTGTTGGTAATAATCCATTATGTATTGGAATTCCTAGAAAAGCAGGTAATATTGTACTGGATATGGCAATGGCACAATATTCTTATGGGAAGCTACAAATAACAAGCTTAAAAGGGGAACAGCTTCCATATGTTGGTGGCTTTGACAGTGCAGGGAACCTAACAACAGATCCTGATTCTATTGAAGAATCAATGAGAGTTCTGCCAATAGGGTACTGGAAAGGTTCTGGGCTTGCTATCTTACTTGATATGGTAGGTGCAATTCTTTCAAATGGTATGCCAACCAGTGAACTTGATAATGTAGGAAAAGGAGGTTGTGGTGGGTGCTCTCAAATTTTTATAACTATTAATCCACATACTTTTGTAACCGAAGAAGAAATCAATAATATCCTAGAAAGTACTATTAATCATCTGAGCACCGCAGAGCCTATTGAAGATGATGGAAAAGTTTATTATCCTGGGCAACGTACTGTAAAAACGCGCGAGGATAGCCTTGAAAATGGCATTGTTGCTGATGAAACGGTATGGAATGAGATTTGTAACTTATAAATACCTGATATCTCTAGTTACAAATCTTGTGATCTTAAAGCATAAATACGGGTATAGCCGACAGATACTTTTAAAAATCAATGCCACCATTATATAACATAATTGTAAAGAATCAAACTTTACCCTAACATATTAGACCATAGATATAAGGCTATGGTCATTGATTCGCCTTGTCTCACTCCTTGGTTTCTCTAAACTTGCTAAGATATTCAGATGCCGATCTATTCATTTCTAGTGAGAAATCAGACATATACTTACGACTACATAGAGCTCTAATATCTTCGCTAATATTTTTATTTAAAAATTCCGCCTTCACATTTTTTATTCTTTGCATTTCTATATGCTCTTCCTTAGTTAGTCTGCGATATTTATTTTCATGCACTATATACTTCTCTTCAAAACGCGCGGGCTTTTTCCTATTCTTTTGAGCCTGAACAGGATAACCATAAACCACCATAGCAGCAGGTATAACGTAATCCGGAAGATCTAATAACCCTCTAATAATTTCACAATTCTCAATGATATCACCAATGTAACATGAGCCAATTCCAAAAGATTCTGCAGCTACTACTGTATTTTGAGCAGCTATTATTGCGTCAGCAGAGGCAAGAAGGATATCACCCTCCCCTGGCGTTCTTGGATTGCAATTTTGCATATCAAAAGCATCATACCATCTTTGATAATCTGCAAGGAATATAAGCACTAAAGGAGCTTTTGCAATAAATGCCTGATTATCACATTCTACTGATAATTGCTTCTTTAATTTTTCATCAGTAATATCAAGTATGCTATAAAGCATCATTGCACCCGCTGTTGGAGCCTCAAATGCTGCATTTAGTATTTCCTTTTTTAATTCAGCTACAATAGGCTTATTTTCAAACACCCTCATGGATTTTCTATCTTTTATTTGTTTTAAAATCTCGTTCATATAATAACCCCCTAGTATAATCTCAATCTTTCAGCTTAATGTATTGGTATTAATTTTAACCCAACAATTCCACTAACTATCAATGCAATACAAATTACACGCATAATATCAAATGATTCCTTAAACAAAACAGCACCTAAAATTACAGTCCCAACAGTTCCTATGCCTGTCCAAATTGCATATGCAGTTCCTAGTGGAAGTTTTTTTAAAGATAATGATAAAAAATAGAAACTTGCTACCATCCCTACTATAGTAAATAAACTAGGCATTAGTTTTGTAAACCCTTTTGAATATTTTAATCCAATTGCCCATTCCACCTCAAAAACCCCTGCTACTACTAAATATAACCATTCCATATTCATTACCTCCGAGTTTCATGTATTTTTATAATCGTTTAACTAATAGTAATCATTTAACTAATAATAATATTTATGGCAAGATTTCAATAAAAAAAAGCCAAAGAAATATTATTTAAAATATCTCCCAGGCTTTTATCCTTCCGTGTACACATTAACTGTGCGTCCTCTCTTGGACCAGTCCAGTCATAAACTGCGGAACCCTAGAAAACTATATAAATCATTTAAATTTTCGTATTGTTTTTATTGCTAATATCTCAGGTGATTGTAACACGTGCTTATATGGAAATCAACATATATTTTATACTTGCCTCGCTTTATTCTACCCTAATAGACAACTTGGCACTATAGTATCAGTTGAATTATCGACAAATTATGATATAATTAATTTAAATATTCTGAATTTTTCTATTTTTTACTTTATCCAACATAAATTTAGGAGGTGTTATAGTGACAAGTTATATACAATTAAAAAGAAAAGACCTACAGTTATCTTTTGATAACCTTCCTATGTTCTCAACTACCATGGAAATTCTGCCTTATGAAAATATTATAGGTCAAAAACAAGCTATTAAATCCATAAATATAGGACTAGCAATGGATAAGAAAGGATATAATATTTTTGTTTCTGGTGAAAGTGGTACTGGCAAGACAAGCTATATCATAAAAAAAGTAGAAGAATATGCAAAAGACCTTCCAGCTCCTAGAGATTGGTGTTATGTCTATAATTTTGAAGAAGAAATCAAACCTTTAGCGATTCCTCTTTTAACAGAAACCGCAACTGAATTTAAGAAAGAGTTTGAGGAATTTATTGCTTCCATTTTCAAAGAATCACCTACCCTTTTTAATGATAAAAGTTATGAACAACGGAAGGCTAATATTATTGAAAAATATGAAAAGCTTAGCATTCATTTTTCTAAGGAGTTGTATGATACTGCTGTGCCATTACATTTTAGAGTTGAAACAAATCCAGAGGAAAATTTTGTTTTCATTCCCTTAATAGATGGTAAAGATATGGATTCAGAAGTCTACAACAAACTTTCCGAATCAGAAAAAGACATCCTAAATGAGGGTTTAAATAAACTTAAATTAGTTTCCTATGAAGTACTAAATAAGATGCAAGCTTCAAGCAAAGAATTTGATACTGAATTAAAAGCTCTAGAGGATGCTGTTACAGCAAGTCTCATAGATAATAAAATCAATATGCTTAAGAATAAATATGGTCCTAATGATAAAGTAGATCATTTTTTAAATCTACTTCGATTGGATCTTTTGGAAAATATATATATGTTTTTAAATTATATGGATGAAGATGAAGATAAACAGATCAATAAAATTCCAGACAAAAATTTCTTTAAAAGATATGAAGTAAATGTACTTGTAACCAATAGAAAAGGAAAAGGTGCTCCTGTTATTTTAGAAGCTTCTCCTGAGTATAATAATATATTTGGTAAGATAGAATATAAAAATGATTTAGGTAGTATCGTTACCGATTTTACTATGATCCGCTCAGGGAGCTTACATCTTGCAAATGGTGGTTTTCTAATTATGGATGCTAAGCAGTTTTTTTCTAATCCTATTTCTTGGAAAGTATTAAAAAGATGTTTAAAATCTGATTCCATTATAGTAGAAAATGCTAAATCTAATTTAGAATTATATCCTATCATTAACTTAAGTCCTGAGGATATTCCTTTGCAAGTTAAAATTATCCTTATTGGAACAAATATGTCTTATTCTATTTTAAACAACGATGACGATTTTAACGAATTATTTAGAATCAAAGCTGAGTTTGACCATCAAATAGAAAATGAAAAAGAAAACTTACAAAAGATATTAGGTTTCCTAGCTCACTATATTACTGAAAATTCTCTTCTACACATTACAAGAAATGGAGTTATTGAGATTTTACGTTATGCAACTAGATTAGCTGAAAATAGAGCCTATTTAACTGCTTCAATGAACAAAGTTCTTGAAATTATAGATTTAGCCTCAGTGCTAGCGCGAAAGCAAGGAATTAATTTGATAGATGAATCTCATATTTTAGATTCCATTGAAGAATTCCAAAATATGCACAATCTTTATAAGAAAAAAATCTTGGAAATGTATAAAAACAGGATATATATAGTTGATTTAAAAGGCACTAGAGTAGGTCAAATTAATGGCTTATCTGTAATAGATACAGGAGATTGTACCGTTGGACAACAACACAAAATTACCGTAGCCACCTATGCTGGCAAAAAAGGTATTATTAATATTGAAAGAGAAGCAAATATGAGCGGTAGTATTCATAGTAAAGGAATTCTCATTCTATCTGGTTTTGTGGGAGAATTATTAGGACAAACTATTCCACTTTCATTCAATGCCAGTATTGTATTTGAACAATTATATTCTGGAATTGAAGGAGATAGTGCCTCTGGTGCTGAACTTATTGCATTATTGTCCAGTCTTTCTGATTTCAAAATAAAACAAAGTCTTGCAATTACAGGTTCTATAAATCAAAAGGGTGAAATTCAACCTATTGGTGGTGTAAATGAAAAGATTGAAGGTTTCTTTGACATATGCAATTTATATGGTTTAGATGGAACTCACGGAGTAATCATTCCCTATAGTAATGTTAATGATTTAATATTAAACATAAAAATATTAGATGCCATTGACAATAACTTGTTTCACATTTACGCAGTTAAAACTTTAGAAGATTGCATCGATATTCTGTACGATTTCGACTTTCATAAAAATGTGAGTACTTCCATCATGGATACTATTAAGGAGCGTATAATAGCAAAATTACAAAAATATAATAAAATCATTTTAGAAGAAAAATGAAGTTCATAATCTCCCTTTATTAATAACTTGTTATTAACTTGCCGACTTTCTTTAATAGATAGTCGGTTTTTATATTATTTTGCCACACCATCGCCTGTAAAATCTCCTATTACTTGGAGAACCTCTATTTACATTACTTATGGCTTATTTTATTAGCGAAGTGAATTTGCTTATGATATAATATTGCGAAACGAAAAAAATGGTACAAGACCAATTACAAGAATAAATATAAAAGGAGAACATATATGGATTCATCAAATAATAGTAGTAATAATAGTAGATGGGTAGTTTTATTTATAGTAGTAATGGTAACTTTTATGGCTACCCTAGATAGTAGCATTGTAAACGTGGCATTACCTGTAATGGCTAAATCTTTGAATGTAACATCAGGTGGTATTCAATTGGTAGTGACAAGTTATTTAATTATAATTTCGGCAACTATATTGATTTTTGGAAGACTTGGGGATATGGTCGGTAAGACAAAGATATTTAAATTTGGATTAGCTTTATTTACGCTAGGTTCTTTGTTTTGTGGAATAACAAACTCATTTTCAAGTTTGATTTTAGCTAGAGTAATACAAGCAATAGGCGCTGCAGCTGTTATGGCAAACAGTCAGGGAATTATCACAGAAACATTTCCAGCAAATGAAAGAGGTAAAGCGCTAGGAATTACAGGAACCTTCGTGGCTCTAGGCGCCTTGGTAGGACCAGCATTAGGAGGATTTATAGTAGACACCATCAGTTGGAAATACATATTTTTAATAAATATACCAATAGGTATAATAACTTTATTTTATGCTTTTAAGTTACTTCCTAAAGGACACAAGAAAGTAGAGGGAAAAATGGACGGAGTCGGAGCATTACTTTTTATGTTTGCTATAGTTCCTTTATTTGCAGCTCTAGGTAAAGGACAGCAGGTTGGTTTTACCCAGCCAATAATTTTACTTGGCTTTTTAATATCTATTATTTCCTTTGCTTTATTTATTGTAGTAGAAAAAAGGATTGAAAATCCATTATTGCAACTACAAATTTTTGAAAACAAATTATTTTCACTCAGCATATTTTGTGGATTTATATCATTTTTAGCTATATTTTGTTCTATTATTATTCAACCTTTTTACCTTCAGAATGTGATGAAGTTTTCACCTGCATTCACAGGATTAATACTTATGATTTTTCCCTTAATTTTGTCTATAGTGTCACCAATTAGTGGACATTTGTCTGATAAAATAGGTTCTGAAATTCTAACATTTATAGGGCTTGTGTTTACAAGTTTTGGGCTACTATTAATGTCAACTTTAAATGAGAAGTCTTCAGTAATAAGTATGATATTTTTTATAGCAGCTATGTCTATAGGTAATGGTTTATTTCAATCTCCTAATAATTCCCTTATAATGTCCACAGTACCAAGGGACAAGCTAGGCGTTGCAGGAAGTATAAATGGACTCGTAAGAAACTTAGGAATGGTATGTGGAATAGCTTTATCTACTACCCTGTTGTATAACAGGATGAGTTATAAAATTGGTCATCATGTAACTGATTATGTAGTAGGACGTAATGATGCATTTATTTACGGCATGAAAACTGTATATATAACTGCAGCTGCTATTTGCATGATTGGGGCGATTTTAACCTTTTTAAGATTATATAGAAAAAAGGTATAGCAAAATTTTGCTATACCTTTTTCTTCATTAAGCTTAATGTCTATATCTTTCAATCTTTGCTGCTAACTCTATAATTTTTTAAAATTTCATCCATAACCCAATTGGTTCTTGCGGCACTAATCCCTTTACTTGGGCTTACTTCCAAGCCATTAAGGTCATTTACGACACTTTGTATCAATTGCTGTTGAATATGCAATGGTTTTTTGATGTCTACTTCCGTAATACCCTCCATTGTTGTCAGTAAAATCGGCTCTTCTCCAAAAGTTGAAAATGATACTTTTCCTTTACTTCCCACAATCTCATTCATATCATAGTCAGAAAAGCTTGTAAAGCTCCATACCCCTACCCCCTTGACTCCTGAAGCGAATGACAATGACGCTGTAACAATATCTTCTGCCTCATACAATTTAGCTTGATTGTCCGCATAACCAGTTGCTTCCTCGATGGGTCCCAAAATATAATCTAAAACATCCAGGGTATGTGAAGCAAGATCGTGAAATTCCCCTCCGCCTGAAATTTCAGGGTTAACTCTCCATGGCATTTTGCCAGAATTCGAGTCAACTTGGATAGGTGTCCTATACAATGTAATTGAAACAAATCGAATTTCTCCAATTTGTCCGGAATCAACTAGTTCCTTAACCTTGTTGAAGCGGTCCAAAGCCCTTCTGTAATATGCAACAAATAATGGTACTCCGGCATTCTCACAGGCCTGTATCATTGCATTACATTCCTCAAAATTAAGTGCCATTGGCTTTTCAACATAGACCGGCTTTCCTGCTTGTGCACATTTAATTGTATACTCCTTATGAAATGCAGGGGGCGTAGCTATGTAAACTGCATCCACATCAGGGTCATTTATCAATTCTTCAGCATTATCATACCACTTAGGTACATTGTGACGCAGTGCATAATCCTTAGCAAGCTCTCCATTACGGCGCATTACAGCTACTAATTGTGAATGTTTTGATTTTTGAAATCCAGGTCCACTCTTAACCTCGGTAACGTTACCACATCCAATGATTCCCCATCGTATTGTCTTCATTTTAACCCATCTCCCTTTATTCTCAGTGTTATATTTAAATATATTACTCTTCTCTAAACTTCCTAAGATATTCAGATGCTGATCTATTCATTTCTAGTGAGAAATCAGACATATACTTACGGTTGCATAAAGCTTTAATATCTTCGCTGATATCTCTATTTGGAATTTCTGCCTTCTCATTTCTTATGCTTTGCATTTCTATATGCTCTTCCTTAGTTAGTCTTCGATATTTATTTTCATATACAATATACTTCTCTTCAAAACGCACAGGTTTTTTCCTATTCTTTTGAGCCTGAACGGGATAACCATAAACCACCATAGCAGCAGGCACCACATAATCCGGAAGATCTAATAACGCTCTAATAGTTTCACAATTCTCAATGATATCACCAATGTAACATGAACCAATTCCTAAAGATTCCGCAGCTACTACTGTGTTTTGAGCAGCTATTATTGCATCAGCACAGGCAAGAAGGATGTCACCCTCCCCTGGTGTTCTTGGATTGCAATTCTCTAATTCAAAAGCATCATACCATCTTTGATAATCTGCAAGGAATATAAGCACTAAAGGAGCTTTTGCAATAAAAGACTGATTATCACATTCATATAATAACCCCATAGTATAATTTAGTTAAAATATTATTTAGACCAAGTACAAATGTATTCCCATTCATTTGGTATATTTATATTTTTCACTTCTTGCCACTTGCCTTTTAACCCAAGTTCATTTGCAGATAACTCAAAGTGGCATTTGGCTATTCCAATGTCGTTTTTTTGCATCTCGTAACCAGTTACTCCATATCCTTTTGTTCTGGAAAGGAAAAAGTGATACGCATCCTTATCCTTTATAATTCTCCAAGGTTGTTTGTTTGAAGCAGAAGGTCCAAGTCTTACCATCTCTAAAGGAACAGCATATTCCCCCTCGCTGTCTTCATTAATTGGCACTAAACCATCTGCTTCAAAAAACAATTCACTCCACGGCTTTCGTTTATTAGCACCAATAATTGCTCTCATATCCGATTCAAAAACTCTAGGCTTTTCTTTTTTTATTCCTACAGGAGAAACAATGGGTATGAATTCATTATCAAGTAAACTCATATTTTGTTCAAAATTACTCTTATTAAAAGTTCCACCCAGCCAACATGTTTGAAGTCCCAAATCCGTTGCGAAAAGCACAATTTTTTCGAATAAATACCCAAATTCAAGTGCATCTTTTTCTTCTTTATCTAATATTCCAATAATATATGAATTAGCACGTGATATAATACCATATGTCCCTAATTTTTTCGCTTTTCCACCATCATTATCATTACTTTGTATAAATATAAACCTAACCCTTAATTTTGTTTCTTCATTGATTTTTGTAATATAATCCTTTAGTTTTTTAAGGGTTATACTATCAATATTTTTTTGATTAAATGATCTGCTTGATGTCCTCATCTTTATAAGTTCAATAACTGACTTTTGAAATTCCATACTTGCTGCTTTTAAGTTATCATTTATCAAGATTTCATTTCCCATTTATTTGATTATTATTTAATACAAAACTTATATATTAATGATACCATAACTAATAAAAAATATTAATACATTCCTTCCTTTTATATGCTTATATCACCAATATTAACTTGCTTCATATCTTAATAATAAGGACACATATTGAATAATTAAATAAATGCAACATCGAAAGTTTATTTCATAGAGGAATCTAAGGGATAGGCTTTTTAGCTTTGTTTCGATTTCTTGCTTTCAATTGGGTTTATAATTGGAAATTTAAAAACCAGGATGCCTTTTCAAAATGAATAACTTCAATATTGAAAAATCAAAACTCGCAATTGTATGATTATTCACAAAAATAGATTGATTTTATATGAGAAATGATGTAACATTACTAAAAGGTGAAAATCGAAAAATAATTTTAAAATGGAGGAACTTTAATTGAAAAGGAGGGTGTTTAGGCGAAACTTTAGATATAATAAAATCTAGTAAGTATTATTAACAATCGAATTGATTAGAGGGGGAATTATTAATGAAAAAAAAATTAGGAAGTTTATTTATTTCACTTACACTAGTTATGTCTTTAGTGTTGGTAGGCTGTTCTAGTGATTCAAAAACGGAAACACCAGCAACCGAAACACCTGTTACTGAAGATAAACCATTATCCATTGGGTTTCTATATGTAGGACCTGTAGGTGACGAGGGATGGACTTACGCTCATGACGTATCTAGAAAAGAACTAGAAACAGAATTAGGTGTAACAACAATGCTTAGAGAATCAGTAAAAGAAGATTTAGCAGAAGTAGAAAACGTATGCGAAGATATGATTAATCAAGGAGCTAACGTTATTGTAGGAACAAGTTTTGGATTCATGGATGGCATGGAAGCATCAGCATTAAAGCATCCTGATGTTAAATATCTACATGCATCTGGATACAAAAGTTCAGAAAATATGTCAAACTATTTTGGCCGTATGTACCAAGCAAGATACCTTTCAGGTATAGTTGCAGGAATGAAGACTAAAACTAACACAATAGGATATGTAGCAGCTTTCGCAATTCCAGAAGTTATAAGAGGTATAAATGCCTTTACTTTAGGAGTACAATCTGTAAATCCAAAAGCAATAGTAAAAGTAAGATGGACTAATACTTGGTATGACCCAGCTACAGAAAAAGAAGCAGGAAAAGCACTAATCGCCGACGGCGTAGACGTACTTTCTCAACATCAAGATACAGCAGGTCCACTACAAGCTGCTGAAGAAGCAGGGGTGTTTGCTATTGGCTACAATACAATTATGGAAGCTAAAGCACCTAAAGCTTATATGACATCACCAATTTGGGATTGGACACCATATTATGTTTCTCAAGTAAAAGCTATTCAAGATGGAACTTGGAAATCATCAAGTTATTGGGGTGGTTTAGATGACGGAATAGTTAAACTTGCACCATTAACAGCTAATGCACCAGAAGGCGCACAAGCGGCAGTAGATAAAGCAGAGGAAGCAATTTTATCAGGGGAAAACAAAATATTTGTAGGACCTTTAATGGGTCAAGATGGAAAAGTTAAAGTTGAAAAAGATATAGAGATGACAGATTCAGAAATGCTACAAATGGATTGGTTTGTTGAGGGAGTAGAAGGACAAATAGCAAAGTAGAATAATATCAGTATCAAAACATATATTATTAACCTATAAGAATATGAAATATAGTAAGTATGAAATTTATACTTACTATATTTCATATTTTATGTATCCAGAAGACTAAAAAATATGAAGGGCAGGGAATATGAATATGGATAAAATCCCTTATGTATCTATAGAGAACATCAGTAAAACCTTCGGAAAAGTTATTGCTAATAGAAATATGAATTTAACTGTACATGGAGGGGAAATCCATGCATTACTAGGTGAAAATGGAGCAGGTAAAAGTACTCTGATGAATATGTTATCTGGAGTATACACACCGGATTGTGGTACTATTTCTATTCATGGAAAGAATATGCATTTCACGTCTCCAAAAGATGCTATAAAGGCTGGAGTTGGAATGATATATCAACATTTTAAATTAGTAGAGGAAATGACAGCAAAGCAAAACATATTACTAGGCCAAAGCAGTGGCATATTTTTTAATAATAAATTAGAAGTAAAAAAGATCAATGATATATGTGAAAAGTTTCAATTAGAGGTGAATATAAATAAATATGTTTGCGATATGGCAGTAGGCGAGAGGCAAAACCTTGAAATACTTAAGGTACTCTATAGAGGTGCTAATATTTTAGTGTTAGATGAACCTACCACAGTGTTTACAGATAGTGAGATTGACAAATTATTTAAAATAATGTTAAAAATGAAAGAACAAGGATGCGCAATTATATTTATAAGTCATAAAATGGACGAAGTAATGGAAATATGTGATAAGATTACAGTTTTAAGAAAAGGTGAAGCTGTTAAAACAGTGGAAAAATCAAATACCACTCCGAAACTTTTAACAGAACTTATGATGGGACGAAAAGCAGATTTATCTATAAATAGAGTAGATAGAGAGGCAGGAGAAATAGTACTAGCAGTAAAGGATTTGAGAGTGTTAAATGCTGAAAAGGCAGAGGTAATTAAAAGTATTAGTTTTTATTTGAGAGAAGGCGAAGTTCTTGGAATAGCTGGAATAGCTGGAAGTGGTCAAAAGGAATTATGTGAAGCTATTGCAGGAATTCAGAAGATTTTCGGTGGTGAGATAGTACTTGATGGTGAAAACCTAGTTGGAAAATCACCAAGGGATATTATAAATAAAGGTATAAGCATGAGCTTTATACCAGAGGATAGATTAGGAATGGGACTGGTTGCATCTATGGGCATGGTGGATAACCTTTTGCTAAAGGATTATCATAAACAAAAAGGGATATTTATAGATAGGAAACCAGTGATTGAAAAGGCAAAAAAAATGGTGGATCAATTTGAAATTAAAACACCAGACATATATCATCCAATAAAATATTTATCCGGTGGAAATATTCAAAAAATATTAGTTGGAAGAGAACTTAGCATGTATCCGAAAATTCTTATTATGGCTTATGCAGTTAGAGGACTAGATGTTAATACATGTTATACAATTTACGATCTTATAAGTAAAGAAAAGGAAAAGGGTACAGCTATATTGTTCATTGGAGAAGACCTAGACGTATTAATGCAATTATGTGATAAGATTATGGTTCTTTGTCATGGAGAAGTTACTGGGATTGTCGATGCAAAACTTACTTCAAGAGAAAAAATTGGCATGATGATGGTAGGAAATTCGGTAGATGAGGGGGCAATATAGATGAGATTTGTTAAAAGAGCACAAATCAGTAAAACTGATAGTTTTAAAATAAGAACTATTGCAATCCTCCTATCACTTTTAGTACTAGCTATATTTCTACTAGTAATTAAACTTAATCCAATAGATGTGTATGCAGCAATTATAAAAGGGAGTTTTGGATCAGAATATACTATCAAGCAAACACTTATTAAAGCAATACCCTTAATTATTGCTTCACTTGGTATTTCTATAGCCTTCAAAATGCAATTTTGGAACATTGGTGGAGAGGGACAAATATTAATGGGCGCACTTTTTGCTAGTTATTTTGCTTTGAAATTTCCACAGATGCCTCAAATTCCACTATTACTAATAATGTTTGCTGCAGGGGTTTTAGGTGGTGGCTTGTGGGCATTAATTGCAGCAGTTCTTAAGGGAAAATGGAAGACTAATGAAACCATTGTAACCTTAATGCTAAACTACATTGCCATAAAACTTATTACTTATTTGCAATATGGACCTTGGAAAGATAAAAACGCAATGGGTTTTCCAAAAATACCAAATTTTTCTCTAAATGCAACTCTTCCACAGTTTTTCGGTATACATATGGGATGGGTAATTGCAATAATCCTTGTGATTATAGTGTACATTTTTATGAAATATACCAAAAAAGGATATGAAATATCGGTGCTTGGGGAAAGTGAAAAAACAGCTATATATTCAGGTATCAAAGTTAAAAACACCATGTATGTAGCTATATTTTTAAGTGGTGCCCTATGTGGAATCGCAGGTGTAATTCAAGCTTCAGCAGTTAGTAGAACTTTAACTCTACAAGTTGCAGGTGGAGCTGGATTTACAGCTATAATTATAGCTTGGCTATCTGCACTCAGTGCACCCGTTATTGTAATAGTATCTATACTTTTTGCAGCTCTTTTAGAGGGCGCCTCATATATTCAAACAGCCTTTGGAATACCAGAAGCAGCTGCACAACTAATTCAAGCGGTTATACTATTTTTCGTATTAGGCAGCGAATACTTCACTAGATATAAGGTAAGTTTTAAAGAACAATGTTATGTAAGTGAAATTAATATACCGAAGGATAATACTTTTGAGGTTAATGTGGAGCAAGTTAAAAAAGATGATGGCACCATAAAGGAGGAGAATGAAAATGGATAGTATAATATCATTTTTGGCAGCTGCGGTTGTAGCTGGTACACCTCTACTTTTTGCTACATTAGGTGAAATATTAACTGAAAAAGTTGGAAATCTTAATCTTGGTGTAGAAGGCATGATGCTTGTTGGTTCTGTCATTGGATTTATGGCTGGACTAAGTACAGGAGATCCAATCATAGCAATGATAGCTGCAGCAATTGCTGGTGCATTTAGTGCATTGATTTATGCATTTTTAACTATAAGTCTTAGGGCTAATCAAGTTGTATGTGGCCTTACACTTACAATATTCGGAACCGGATTTTCGAGTATGATAGGTAAAAACTTGATTGGACAAGTAACCCCTGATAAAGTTAAAGCATTTTTCGTACCTGTAAGAATTCCATTAATCGGAGATATACCTATTATTGGAGATGTATTTTTTAATCATGACAAATTTGTTTATTTTGGATATATTGTAACTGTACTTTTATTTTTATATTTGTATAAAACTACTAAGGGATTAAACACCATGGCAGTTGGAGAAAATCCAGCAGCAGCGGATGCAGCTAGTATAAATGTTAATTTATATAAATATGTTAATACTTTAATAGGTGGTGCTCTTTGTGGTCTTGGAGGAGCATATCTATCTCTTGTTTATGTGCCAGCTTGGCAAGAAAATGTAACAGCAGGTAGAGGGTGGATAGCGGTGGCTTTGGTAATCTTTGCGACTTGGAAGCCTCATAGAGCAATTTTAGGAGCATACCTTTTTGGAGGGCTTGATATCATTGGTTTTAGGTTACAAGGCATACCAAATTTCCCTGTATCTCAATACCTTATCGCTTTGATACCTTATGTAACTACAATAATTATTCTAGTAATAGTATCTAGGAAGAAATCCAGCAAAAATTCACCACCCGCTGGACTTTCTAATCCTTATTTTAGAGAAGAAAGATAATTGTATGCTTTAGAGAGGATGTCTCAAAATGATTAAATTAATCATTTTGAGACATCCTCTTTTCTAATTTTAAAGAGTTTGTGATTTACTTATAAAAAATACGGCTAATGCGCCTGGTCCACTATGTGATCCCACAGAAGGTCCAATTTCTCCTGATTACTTATCTGTTGCTCGCCGCACTACATAACTTATTTCTACTCATTAGCAAGAAAAAACCGGAATAGTTTTTATGTAAAATTAAACTCATTATTTATAATTTAACAGGGATATTTGTTGAAGTTTGTTGAAGTTTGTTGAAGTTTGTTAATTTTTATTGAAGTTCGTTAATTATTATGATATTATCTAAATGTGTATATTACAACAATTAGAGCATGTTACAAATGAGTTATTACAGCATTCTATTGTTAATTTAAAATATATCAAGGATGATTGTTTATCAAACATAAAAAATTTAAATATATTATTCCTAGTTTTTTTATCTTACTTTTGCTATATTCCTGTATATTTTATTTATATGAAAATCATAAACAAATATACATTTCAGAAATAGATGTTACGCTAAAAAAAAACTCAAATGATTATTCACTTTTTTTTAAATCAGCGATTAATTCCATCAAAAATCTAACAGAAACAACAGGTAATTTACTTTTACCTTCCATTTCTGAGTCAAAGGATGTATTAAACCCTGAAGTATCCACTAAAATAACCAGCACCTTTAATAGAATTATTAATAAATCTTCGACACTTCACAGCATTTATTTTGTTGATAATAAAACTGGCGTTGAGATTAACTATAAGGGTAACGTAACTATTGAAGACAGAAAAATTGACTTAAGGACTAGAATTTGGTATACCCAAGCTATTGCTACAAATTCATCTATAATATCAAAAGTCTATGATGACGTTGCTACAGGAAAACCTGTTATTACAGTAAGTTATGCTATAAAAAAAGATGATAATTTAATAGGAGTAATTGCAACAGATCTATTCCTGGATGATTTTTATAATACTTATAACGTTATTACAAATAACGGGTATACTAATACAAATATTACTGATCAATATGGAAATGTAATTCTTAATCATGAAAAAAATCTCTTAGGTTTTTCAATGTCAAATCCACAGGCTGAGTATTTAGCCACATATAATGTAAATGAACAAAAGATTATTAATAGTTACAAGGATTTATGGACTAAACACCTCTCAGGAAATGAATTTGGACAAATTGATTATATTAACATACTAGGAGTTAACGTTCATGGTTACTTTACCAAAATACCAGATTTAAATTGGCGAATTATTAGTTTAATAGATTATGATATTATGAATAAAAATTTTAATAACTATTTATTTAAGCTTTTACTTACTGGATTTATCCTTTCAATAATACTTATTTCATATGTATACTTTATATTGAGTACTTCTAATTACAATGATATTCTTACAGACTCTTATAACAAAAATAAATTAATAGATATTTTAAATAAGAAATCTAAAAGCAATAAAGAAAAATTTATTTTATATATAGATATTAATGAATTCTCATCTATTAATACAACTTATGGCAATGCTGTTGGTGATAAAATATTAAAAGAGTTTACATTAATATTAAGACACCATTTGTCAGATTACGGAACCCTGGTGCATTATAAATCAGCTGATTTTATGTTTTTATTTGAAACTCAAGATTGGAATTATGCATTAAGTATAGCCAAAGAACATCACGAACTCTTAAGCAAAACAATCATAAAAATTGAAGATTTTACAATTAGCATTAATACTTTCATGGGTTTAATAAAATTCAATAAAAATCAATTAAGAGATGTTGAAAATTCTCTACATTTATCAAAAGATACACTTAATGATTTGAAAAATTCAGATAATAAAGCTTTCCTTTCCTTTGATAATTTTGATGATATGCTTAAAATAAATGAAGAAAAGACTAAAAAGAAAACAACGCTACTAAAAGCTATCGATGAAGATAGAATCATTCCATTTTTTCAACCTATTTACAATATTAGAAAAGATAATGTTTCCAAGTATGAAGTTCTTATGAGAATTAACAGTGGAGATGAATATCTATCCCCTTTTCCTTTCATACAAATAGCTGAAGAAAATAATTTAATTGAGACCGTTGATTTAATAGTACTAGAAAAAGCTTTAGCCTATAAAAACATTGCGGATCCTGATGACACTATTGAATTTTCATTTAACATTTCTGGTAAGATGTTAAACAATGATGATTATTTAATTAAAGTAATAGATATAATGAAGATTCACAATATAAAAGCTAAAAATATCGTGCTAGAAATAACCGAAACTCAAAGTATTAAAAACCTGGATAATCTAGCTTCTATAATGCATACCTATAAAAAACTAGGTATAAAATTCTCTATAGATGACTTTGGAACTGCATTTTCATCTATACAATATTTAAAACAAATTCCTGCTAATTATATAAAAATTGATGGTTCGTTTATTCGAGATATAAATGATAAAAAAGAAAATTTCTACCTTGTTCAATCAATACTGAGTATGTCTAAAGCTTTTAAAATGGAGACTATTGCTGAGTTTGTTGAAAGTGAGCAAATATTAAATACTATTAGTGAAATTGGTATTGATTATGCTCAAGGATATTATGTAGGCAAACCTAAAAAAAGCATAATTCAGGTTTCAATTTAGTCACAGCCCAAATTTTATGATAAGACTATTCAGCATTTTACATTATTTTTTCATCACTATTCTCTTCCGATTATGTATTCGTTTATATTATTATACATTAGACCAGGTACAAATATACTCCCATCCATTTGGTGTATTTATATTTTTTATTTCTTGCCACGTGCCCTTTAACCCAAGTTCATTTGCAGATAACTCAAAATGGCATTTGGCTATGCCAATATCATTTTTTTGCATATCGTAACCAGTTACTCCATAGCCTTTTGTTCTGCAAAGTAAAAAGTGATATGCATTCTTATCCTTTACAACTCTCCAAGGCTGTTTGTTTGAAGCAGATGGTCCAAGTCTTACCATCTCTAATGGAACAGCATATGGTCCCTCACTATCTTCTTTTAGTGGTAGTAAACTATCTGCTTCAAAAAACAATTCACTCCATGGTTTTCGTTTATTAGCACCAATAACTGCTCTCATAGCGGATTCAAAAACTCTAGGCTTTTCTTTTTTTATTCCTACTGGAGAAACAATTGGTATGAATTCATTATCAAGTAAACTCATATTTTGTTCAAAATTCCCCTTATTAAAAGTTCCACCGAGCCAACATGTTTGAAGTCCCAAATCCGTTGCAAAAATCACAATTTTTTCAAATAAATACCCAAATTCAAGTGCATCTTTTTCTTCTTTATCTAATATTCCAATAATAAATGAATTAGCACCTGATATAATCCCATATGTTCCTAATTTTTTTGCTTTCCCACCATCATTATCATTACTTTGTATAAATATAAACCTAACCCTTAATTTTGTTTCTTCATTAATTTTTGTAATATAATCCTTTAGCTTTTTAAGGGTTATACTATCAATATTTCTTTGATCATATGATCTACTTGACGTCCTCATCTTTATAAGTTCAATAACTGATTTTTGAAATTCCATAATTGCTCCTTTTAAGTTATTATTGAGTTTAGGCATTGTAATACCGCTAAACTGCACCTAATCGCGGTTCTCCAGTTAAATTTACGGTGACCTCTTTTATATCATAAATAATTAATTAAAAAGCATTTATTTAATGAGTGCTTTTTTTCTATCGAATTTTTTTTATAATTTCTTAATTTATTTTAGCAACTCATATAATTTTCCCCTATATCTTTGTTCATTAAATAACTCCTCATTTTTCAAAACATAATGTAATTCCTCTACTAGAACTGCTCCAATCATTTTCTTTGCCATATCTTCTAAATATCCACTAGCTACTAATTTTTCAAAAACTTCAGTTGTACATTCAGGATTATTATCCCTCATTTGATTATCAACAATTTCTATGATGTGGCCTTTTAATTTATCATTTTTCAAGATTTCATTTCCCCTTTTTATGATTATTATTTAATACAAAACTTATATTACAATGATATCATACCCTATATCCATGAATAGACTCTTCTTCTATAATTATATCATAAATTATATATGTTCTTCCATACCAATACTTTATATTCTAGGTAAGTACCCACCAGAATGTCTATCCCCGTAAAATATTTATCAAATGCACACTCCAGCAAAATAAATCGTGAATGGATTGTTGGTTCAGCTGGCGTAGTAAGTGCTTTTTTTCAACAATTAAAGCTTTTTCAAATCCAGGAGATGGGATTATAATTATGACTCCAGTTTATTATCCGCTCTATCATTCAATAGAAAAAAATAATAGGAAGCTGGTTAAAAATCCACTAATAAACGATGGTTCAACTTATGAAATAGATTATGAAGATTTGGAAAAGAAAACACAGAATCCAAACAATAAAATATTACTATTCTGTAGCCCTCATAACCCGACTGGAAGAGTATGGAGTAGAGAGGAACTGGAGAAAATAGGAGAAATTTGTTTGAGAAATAATGTCTTAATTATTTCTGACGAAATACATTTTGATCTTATCATGCCAGGTTATAAACATACTATATTTGCTTCAATTTCTGAGAAATCAGCAAATAATATGGTGGTATGCACTGCACCAAGCAAAACATTTAACTTTAGTTTACTTAAAAATACTGCTTAAGTATATTCATTTCAAAGCAATGCTAAGTTAAATAGAGAAAACCGGAGCTATTTCCTATGAATATTTATATTTGGGTTATAATGTGGTTATTTGAACTTATATGATATAATAGTAACACGATTCAAAAAATAGCCCTCAATTTATAGCTGTAAATGGTGTTTTGGATAATACGGATTTAGCTTTTAATAACATATTGAAGGGAAAATAAAATATAAAAAAACAACTATGTTTAGGAGGACAAAAAATGAATATATGTATTTTAGGTGGTGGAAATATAGGTACACTTTTAATAGGAGACATCGGAAGGAATAAGGATCTTTCTGTTCGATTATTGACTTCCAGACCAGATGAGTGGACCCATATTATTGATGTTTGTGATAATGATGGAACAATTAAATACACTGGAAGGGTGGATGTGATATCTAGTAACCCAGAGGAAGTAATAAGAGATGCTGACATCATTATATCCACACTTCCATCTTATATATTTAGCAAAACCATTGAAATAATAAAACCTTTTCTTAAAAAAGAAGTTTGGATTGGCATGATGCCAGGTAACGGTGGTGGAGAATTTTATTGCAAGGAACTTATTGAAAACGGCTGTACAATATTCGGATTTCAGAGGGTTCATGGTATTTCTAGACTAAAGGAGTACGGAAAATCTGTATATGACTTGGGTAAGAAAGATGAACTTTTTATAGGTGCTATTCCCGCTTGTAATACATCAGAAGTATGCAAGGCATTGGAATACATAATTAACGTGAAGTGCAATCCACTAGAAAATTTTCTGCAAGTTGCGCTTGCACCAGCCAATCCAATTCTTCATACAGCAAGACTTTATGGAATCTTTAACCATTATAAAAAAGGATTATATTGGGAAAATATGATACAATTTTATAACGAGTGGACGGATGAATGTTCAACAATTCTAATAGCTACTGATGAAGAGGTGCAGAACTTGTGTCGCACGTTAGGAACTATTGATTTGAATAAGGTTGGTTTTGTAAAGGAGTATTTCGGAGCGAATTCACCACAGCAGATGACTGCTCAAATTAGCAATAAGCCTGCACTTAAGAATATACAGTCCCCACTTATAAAAACAGAAAAAGGGTATATTCCAGATTTTAATTCAAGATACTTTCTAGAAGATTTTCCATATGGACTATGCATTATTAAGAGTTTTTGCGAATTGTTAGAAGTTAAAACTCCATTTATTGATAAAATCCTTATGTGGTTTGAGACCTTTTATGGTGTTGAATATTATGTAGATGGTAAATTTGTGGGGAAAGATTTAAAAGTTCTTCCGCTTCCACAAAATTTCGCGATAAATTCAATAGAGGATGTGTTTGCATATTACAAATAATTTTTAATTAGGAAACCCCATGGATTACGTGAAGCTATCCATGAGGTTTTACTAATTTTTTTTCTTTAAAGAATATATATATCAGTATTATTGCTGCTAATAAATCTTTACTTAACTCCTATGCCTTTAATAAATATAAAAACTCCCTTACCAAACTGTTCATAACTTTCCACTCTAAATTTTGCTTTTTTTATAGTGTTATAAGTTTCTCTATTTACATTGCACTTTCCTATACACTTCCATGTGTCATTAAGAGAATTCACTAAATGCTTACAATGTTTTTCTTCAGGTAGAACATGTTCGATAAAATACATTTTACCACCTGGCTTAAGTACCCTATATACTTCACTAAGAGCCTTTTTGGGATTATCAACGGAACAATAAATTAAAGTTGAAACCACGCTATCAAAAGTTTCATCTGGAAAAGGTAACTTTTCAACATTTCCTACCACATAATGAATATCCATCTGTGAATTAAGTGGTTTCTTAGTTATTAGCCCATTTAGCTTTAGTTCCACAATAGTTAATTTTGATACATTCTCCGTAATATAGTAATCAAAGTTCACTCCAGTTCCTGCACCAATTTCTAATACATTCCCTTTAACGCGAGGTATCAATTCTCTTCTCCTTTTACTTAAAGCAATTTTCTCAAAGGGCTTCATAAACAAATCAAATATTCTTGCACTTATTTCTATCATTGCGTTACTCCCCTATTTTTAATTTTACATTACTTTTTAAATGTATATTTCAAACTTCCTGTTGGACATTTTTCCACACAAGCAAGACACTTTGAACAACCTTCACCTAAGTTATAGTAACCTATATAAAATAAGAATAAAAACGCTACATCCGTATACCCCCGTTAGGTATTCTGATATAGCTATTATATATGAATAATACTAAATAATCAATAGATAATCCCAAGTTACTAAAATGCTCCCCTTTAATACTAACTTTTTTACATCATTCATGATTTCAAAATAATCTTTTCTTCCTGAACAATTAACAGCATATTTGTTGAATGCTTGCTGGATTAGATCCTAATTTATCCCCAATACAATGATAAACTATCATACTTATCCACATATTAAATGTATATTTTTTCTTCACTTACTCCAAGTTATTGAAATTAGTGGACTTTCTGATTTTCATGAATCCTATTGTCTATATCTTTCAATACACTTTCTTCATATTCTCCAAACCAGCTTTTTAGCTTTGCTTTCGATTTCTTCTTAACTTTATCATCAATAAACATAGCTACAGCTACTATCGCTAATGCTAATACGCCCAAATCATCTGAATATCCAATAGCTGGAGTAAAGTCTGGAATTACATCTGCTGGAAAAATAAAATAACCCAAAGCACTAGTTATTGTTGCCTTTGCCCATTTTGGAACAAACGGTTTTTGTAAAACATAGAATAATAATAGCCCTGTATAAACTACATTTATTCCCGCCTTTTGTGATACTTCCACTATCTTATTAAGCATTGAATTTTGTGTGTTCTTTTTTGAACGTTTGTTAAATTGTAGTTTTTTATTTTCTTTCATATCGTTACCTCCAATAAGCCTGAATCATATTTATTAATGTTATACTATCATATTATTCACCTTAAACCTATGTTTATATCTCTCGTTATATATATTAAATTCAAACTGTAATTGTACCTTATTGTTAATAAATGAATAAATGTAGGGTTATATCCCACATTATCACTGAGTGAAATGTCATTATGAATTCCAAGATTTGATGTTATAATGAAATTGTAAATATGAAAAATAAATTTATCAATTATAATTTTATAGGTAGGTGTTTAGTTTGATGAAAGAAATAATAATTAGAAATAGGATTTCAAAAAAGACAATCGCACATCTTCAACTTTTATTTGTAGCCCTAGGTTGGGCAACGAGCACCATTCTTATTAAATTATATATAACTGAATTACCAGCCTTCCATTTTATGATGGCCCGATTTTTTCTAGCCACAGCATTTATTTTAATGACTTCTTTCGATAAGGTTAAAAAGATTCAAATGGAAGATATAAAAATCGGTTCCTTTTTAGGTATACTTACTTTTATCGCTTATTCCTTAAGTGTTATATGCTTGAAATACACCACCGCTTCAAAATCCGGATTTTTAGTAGCACTCCCTGTGCTTTTTATTCCGATCATAGAAACCGCAATCAGAAAAAAGACTCCTTCTAAGTATACAGTAATTAGCGTCATTCTTTCCTTAGTTGGACTTAGACTTATTTCAGGACTAAATGGAAGTGGCTTTAATATAGGTGATGGACTTGCCCTTGGCGTTGCAATCACCTATACCCTATATATTATACTATTAGATCGTTTTGGAAACGATAGGGATGCCTTTGTTTTAACCTTTGTTCAATTATCAGTAGTTACAATTGCAAGTTCTATAGGAGCTTATTTTGAAGGATTCAACCTTCCACAACTTTATCCGAATTTTGTACCGATTTTATTTATTGGTATTTTTTCCACAGGCATTTCATTACTTTTACAAACTAAGGCACAAAAGGTTGCTAGTTCAGAAAGTGTAGGAATTATATTACTTGGAGAACCTCTATTTACATTACTTATGGCTTATTTTATTCTACAAGAGAAAATTCTTTTGGGTGGTTTAATTGGGGCAATTCTTCTACTTCTTTCTTTAATAATTGCAATTATTAAGAAAATATAAAACTAAGTATAAAAGGAGAAATATATTACTCTTCTCTAAACTTCCTAAGATATTCAGATGCTGATCTATTCATTTCTAGTGAGAAATCAGGCATATACTTACGTTTCTGGTGTTCTTGGATTGCAATTTTCTAAATCAAAAGCATCAAACCCCCTGTTATAAATATCTTCACGAATTCATCCTGAACAAGCTCTTCACCATATTTTTACAACAATAACTTTTTACGAAGAAAATCTTTAAATTCTTGTATCTCACCGCCAGGCTTAAAAACAAAAGCACCCATATCATATCTTTTATGATATTCCTTCTCAAATAATTTCTTTGACTGCTCTCCTTTTATCGGTGCTAATATATAAGTTTCCCTTACTACTCTGCAATCATCACCTTTTCTTAATATTCCATCCCTATACTTGTGCATTTCAGCAAGCGCAACTCCTAAATTAGCATCTACCCTATACTTTGGATCTAACACAAGCAGTTCTCCATTAAACTCCAGTATAATATCCGGTATCATTCTCTGAGTATAAGTATAGTAAGGTTTTGAGTTACGTTGAAAAGATTTTTGATAATATATTAAGCCTCCATTTTTAAGCACAATCTTGCTTTCATTATGCTCACAGAGCTCCAATAATATGCCATCCACATTTTTTAAATAAATGCCAGAAGTATCTTCTAAAACATCTAATTCCCTGCAAATTTTAATTACCTGCATAAATGCCCATATTTCATATATTTGAAAAGTATCCTTTAGCGGGAAATTCGTCTTTAACCCCGCCTTCCACTTTTTATGATTATATAACTCATGAAACCAGTTATACCATAATCTATAAACCGGATGCTTTCTAAATACCTGAGATATGGCAACCTTTCCTTTATAGGGTTGTACCTTAGCCAAATAAGAATTTGCAAGCCAATAGTTGACTAAATCTAAATATTGCCTTGCTTTTAATTTAATCTTTTCATACTCCACTCTGCAATACTTTCGGAGCATCATTTGGAGTTCCATAAGTTGAAATTTTATAACCTTATTTTCATATATATCGTAGGTTTCTTCTGAGCTAATAACCTTTATGTAATTTGGCAACTTATTTTCAGTTCCACCAAATCTAGGTCCATTTTTCTCTATCCAGTTTTCAGTTTTTATACCAATTTTTTTAACTCTTTCTAAATCAGTTAATAATTCATTCTTTATAAGCATTTTAAGTGGAGCCTCTTCTATTTTACTAAATATCCTCTTAAGCTTCGCCATGCTTCTTTGTATATAATTCCATTGTGCAAAGGAAATTTTTCTTTGCGCTCCATGGGTATCAATAGACATTCCAAGGCCTGAATACTTTAAACAAACATTTGCTTCCTCCAATATATCATAAATCATATTTTCATACTGCTTTAATGTAATCTTTCTACTGTCCGGATATACAAAGGATTTTACTTTTTGAGTACTACCATCTATATTTATGTTAAAGTCAATTATTCCTGAGGCAAAAGGAGTCTGTATAGTACCAGAAAAGCCATTGAAATTATGGCCACTGCCACAGCTTTTAATCATCGATAGTGGCATTCCTTGCATTGTAATATATATTAATTTTTCATTATTTATTCTCCAAGAATACATTTTGGCTTCCTCTAAATAAGCTTCCTCAATTTTCACCCAACCCTTTTCCACTTCATCAAATATTTGCATGCTATATCTATCTCCAGAACTGAGCTGTTCCATAGCGTTCAAGTTCTCCTTCCATTCTTAATAGATGTTTTTCAACCTCTGAACCTTCACTAAAGTGTTTATTAGCCCACTGTAGTAATCTACTAATTAGATTTTCTATACTTTCATCTCCCCTTATCTTAGGAAAAACTTTTTCACAAATTACTCTATCCAGCATACTTTTCCTCTCCATTTGAAGATTACTTTTCAAATTTGCATTTGCGCTTATTTTACTTATCATTTCATCCATAGAACGATATCCAAAATGTAAATTATAAGGCTTTAATATACTATGTAGTTCTGATAATATAATATATTCACTCTCAAATTTATCCCTTATAGATTGCTCCTTGGATTCCCAATAATTTTCTAAATTAACATCTGATAATGTCATAACAAATGCCCTATCCAAAACTTTATCTGAAATAGTATAAGTTGTTTCATCTACATTTACAGTACCAATAATATATATATTAGGAGGTATTACAACTTCCTCTGGAATATTTTCAATATTATTTTCACTATGTAACCTTATTGGTTTTCTTGATTCCACTGCACTTAAATAATCACTTAAGTAATACTCTACTCTTGCAAGATTCATCTCATCCAGTACTATAAAATGAGGCTTATCTCTTTCCTCTAATGCATTAAGTATACATTTTAAAAACTCAGTCATGACATATCTCTTTTGAAGCGCACTATAGTAACCAAATAGCGCGGTAGAATCCATCCAGTCTGGCCTTACAGGTATTACTTTTAAATACGGATTCTGCTCTTCATATGCTAGTCCATATACAGCATTTGCATAAATACTGCATATCTGAGTTTTACCCGTACCGGATATACCATTTAATATTACAAAATGTTTATCGCCGAGTGATGTGAGGTTTAGATGAAAATCCCTAATAGTATCCACGGTAAAAATAAATTTACTCTCTTCAAAAACCTTTATAATTTCAGTCAAATCAAAATTACCTATATATTCGGCCTCCTCACCTTCTGTACCGTCATCATTATCATCAGCTATATCTACACCTGCTTCAATAATAGTTTCTTTGGGCAGAGTTATTACTTTACTAGTATCGGCAAATATTAATGCTGCTTTTAGAAGACGTTCCTTAACCTGACGAATATTTTCTGTAAAATTCATGGTGGAATTATCAAAGGTTGCAATATAGTACTTATTGTCTCTAACTTCAAAACCATGGGTTCTAAGCCTCTCCATTGCTTTTGTTAAAAGAATTGCATTGTCCTGGTCATGTTTTGCAAAACTTTTCTTTATAAACCATTTCACTTTATCTTTCTCAAACAGTACTCTTGGACTTGTATATATTTGTTCAAGACCATTTACATACACACTTAACATCTCATATGTTGATTGTGCACTATTCCTTTTATAATAATTTATAACTCCGCTAGTGACCATCTGTCCATTTTCATTTAGCATGTACTTTTGATAGTACCCCGCTCGCGAATTACGTTTTTGAGTTTCACCAAACTTAACCTCATATTCATGTTCATAAAGACTTATTTTTAAATCTTCACTATAGCCTTTTATTAGGTTTAATACACCTGAAGACTTGCTCTGTACAACTGAATTGTCCAAACTGAATTTTCTTAATTTCTCAAGTTCACACCATACTTTCCATAGACTATTAACTAATTCAACCTCATCGTCTATAGTTTCAAAAGATATCTCAAGTCCAATAAAGATCGGAGACCTCTTTCTAGATTTTGATGTTTTCTTAATAGTTTCCACAAGTTTCTCTTTAGGTATTTCCTCAAATGGAGCTTCTATTAAAAATATTTTAATATCTTCACTCAGGTTATTTACACTTCCGTCAAGATCATTTGATCTTAATACTTGCCATAAATAATCAAACTCTATTTCCATACCTATTCGAACTACTCTACTTTCTCCATAGCATGTAAGTCCTAATATGAAAAGTTCTACATCGTTATCAAATTTTTTCATTAGAACAGAAAAATCCCTTTTCCCTATAAATGTATCTCCCTCAGCATAATTAGTATCTATAGAATCGTTATCAGTATTTCTTAGAGTATCTTCATAAGTTTTCAGCTCATAATTCACTAATGAACTATCCTGTTCACTATAGTTATTAACAAAATCATGCATAATGCCATCCAAAACAGGCTGAATCTCAGATAAGATTCTTTTGTATCTCTCAGTAGTATTTTCCATATTGAATATTTCTTCAAACCTTTTAATGTTTATCATAAACCTCTCACCCCATATTGTAATTACTACTTCCAATTTTACAATATTAAGTATAAGTTGTCCATTGCATTCCCTCTTTTAACTGGAATCTCACTAGAGATACATCGTTTATATCTTTTAATTATATATTAATCGATAATTTTTATTAATTGAAAATAAGTCTTTACAAACACATATTATTATGTTATTATAAGTTCATAAACAAAGAAAGAAAATTTAAATCAAAACAAGAAGAGTGGAAGTAATTCCACACATTTATTAACTTTCATTAGATTAACTAAAATAATTGCTAATAGAAAGGGGATAGTCCAATGGTTCAAATTGAATTTCCACAGTTTATAGAGGATAGTACGATTTTATAAGTAAGAGGTCTTTAATATATGTAAAAGACACAGATGAATACTTTAATTAAAAAATAATGGCTATGCTCTACTTAATTTAAAATTAAATATGATATATTTTGAAAGGGAAGTTCATAAAATTGAACTCTCCTTTTGTATTTTATTAATAGTATAACTTCATAAGTATACAATAGATAAAACAGGCTACAAAATGTACTTAATCCACCCTAACAACCGGATGCCTTAAGACCGTTTTCATCTTTTCAGGTGATGTTTTTCTTGGATCTGACAAATAAATTTCATGATGCCTACGTATTCTTCCATCGGGGTAAGCAGTTGAAATTGCATCTTTAAAATTATTCTCGCTTAAATAACTTTCAATCAGTTTAACTGATTTTGGTTCATCATCAAATGGTCCAATGTGCATTATTTGAACACATAATCCCTCACTAAAAGTCTCGAAATATGCCTTTGAAGTATCAATTTTCGGTTTTTTCCTTTTAAGTTTTTCACATGCCCATTCGAACACCTCTTTAGTCACAAATTCTGGTTGCCTTATCATTGAATTCCAACAATATTTGTCCTTTAGTGTGAAATCCATATTATCATCTTCTAACCACCACAATCCTTCTGGCTCACAACCATTCCTCTTACTCATCTTTATTGTATAAGCCAACCCATATAGTAGCTCCACCGCCTTATGATATTCTCCATCTTCGTTATTAGGGTTACCACTTCCATTAACCATGATAAATGTCATAGCAGGTACATCAACCACCATTGGTTTTTGCTTTGGCAAATACAAATCCTTATATTTTTTCTTATAGTCTATCTTCTCTGCAATCATGATTTACGCCTCCTGTTTAAATGGAATAATAATTTCCGTAATATAGTTACTCGGATTACCTCTAAATATCATCCCAGGTCCCTTTATATATATTTCTCTGGATGGTATTAGGAAGCTAATATTGTTTTCCTGCGCATAGTCAAAAACAACTTTTAACACCGTATCACCTCTATATCGATAATTTAAATTATAATAAAAAACCGCCTGGATAAAATTCAACTTACCCAGGCGGTGGATATTTTTCTTTAATTATGCTCACTATGGTTTTAATGCACCATATTATGCTTTATTTCAATTAACCTTTCTACTGTAAGCTCTGTTATTTCAGCTATATCATCCATAGAAAGGCCTTTTATTATCATTTTCTCTGCTACCTTTATCGCTTTCTCAGTTGCTCCTTTTTCTATTCCTTTTTCTATTCCTTTTTCTATTCCTTTTTCTATCCCTTTTTCCTCTGCTGATTTTATCCTAGTAAGTTGGTCGCTGATTTCTGCCTGCCTAGCTTCATATAACATTCTAGCCTTTTCATCCTTGCTTATTATTTGCAATAAGCCATAAGCTTTCTTTATGTCCTTATTTTTTTCTGCTAACATCTCCATCTCTCCCTTCGATTTTGCATCTAAGAATTCCATCCACTGAACTATTGGATCATTTTCATCTTTCTCAATGTCTTCATCAAATAGTTTTGCGATCTCCAAGAAGTGTACCTCAATTATATCCGTCAACCTATAACCTGTTTTATCTTCTGTCAAATGGTAACTGGAATACAGTTTTTTTAGTGGTGTACACTTGAAGTCTACTATATTTATAGTTACACATTTCTTTAGCTTATCGTAAGATCCCCTGGTTTTATCTGACTTGTATACATCTTGCTCCAGTAGAAAATGGTACGTTCCGCCATATAATCTGTTGGTAATATTTGTATCTCAACATCTATTTGTTTTCCTGTTTTTGTTTTTACTCGTACATCCAGTATCCCTTTTTTATCTTCCTTAAAGTCCTTTAGTAGTTCACTATTTATTATTTCTATTCCCTCAAATTCTTCTTCTGGAACACCTAACACATCACTTAATAGTGCTATTAGTAAGTCTTTATGTTTTTCATTTCCAAATATATACTTAAATACAAAGTCATATTTTGGAGACATGATGAAATTATCATCTATTGATTTCACTTTTTTCTTAGTCATTGTATCACATCCTCAATATTTAACTTTGACTATTATCTACTATTTTATTCAGTATTACTTATCTTTATTTTATCAGAAAATTACATTTTATTCTACACTATTTATTATATAGTATTGTAAAATTGGTGGAAATAATGCAAATTTATCTTGTTTCCATAGAATGTCGCATTACCTTTTACATTCACCCATTTTATGCTAAACTTATTTATAGATGCTTTATATTTAGAAATTTAAAAAAATTTGTAGGGAGTGAAATGTTTGAACCTATATATTTCCGATTTAGATGGAACTTTATTAAATTGTGAACAAGTCATAAGTGAAACATCAGTTAAAATAATAAATGAGTTAATAGAAAAGGGAGTTAATTTTACAATTGCTACCGCTAGATCCTATGAAGCTTCAAAAAAAATATTAGAGCCATTGAATTTAAGATTGCCTATGATTTTAAATAATGGAGCTTTTATATACGATCCTGTATCGGGTGAAAATATTGCGGAAAATTATTTACCTAATGATACTGTTAATTTTGTCTTAAAGAATTATTATACTAATAATATTTCCCCATTAATATCTGCCATAGATCTTAATGGGGATAAGAAAATTTATTATAGAGGTATCTTTAATGAAGGGCAGGAAATATACATAAATACAAGAAAAAAGGCCGGAGATAAAAGACTTACTAAAGTAGATGATTTTTTTGAATTAGACGATCATAAAGTTATAAATGTATTTGCTATAGAAAAAACGGGGATTTTAGATGAAGCGTATGATTTATTTAGCAAAACAATAGATGCCTGCTGTCATTATACTGAGGAAATATACTCCAAGGGATTTTTCTGGCTTGAAATAAACAATAGTAACGCAAATAAACAACATGCTGCTAAATTGTTAAAAGAATACCTAAAAGTAGACAAGCTTATCTGTTTTGGAGATAATTTGAATGATATACCCTTATTTGAAATAGCAGATGAAAAATACGCAGTGAAAAATGCATACAAGGAATTGAAGGATTTAGCTACAGCAATTATAGATTTCAATTATGAAGATGCCGTAGCTAAATTTATTCAAATGCATACAGTATAGTCGCAAGCGGGTCACTGCGTAGGTAGGTATCCTTTATTTGATTATTTCCATGTCCTAATATTAAAAACAACCTCTAAATTTACAATTACTTTTTAACTTTGTCACTATAATGACATATATAATTGTTATTATACATACATAGAAGGTAATTGATTTTTCTTAATTAGAGTCCCCCTTTAATTAAATATAAATTTAATATAACTCCTTAAAACAACTGGTTAATATAATCAGTTGTTTTTTATTATATCTCAAATATCATTTCATCTTCTACAACTACTATATTGGGGTTATGCGCAAAAGAAGAAGATAATTCCTCAAATTTATCTACATTCCAATTTGGATTTATGTGGATAAGTTCAAGCTTTTGTATTTTATACTTGCTTAGCATATTGTTGATCTCCTCAAAGGAACTGTGATCTTTGCTACCTTCGTTTGCTATAGTCCACTTCCCAGTGTAATTAACTTCATAATTTATCCCCTTTCATTGTCTAAAATTGTTAAATTGAGTCACAACTGTTGAAATTTCTAATAAACTGCAGGAAACTTCTAGTCAGCTATACTTAGTATTATTATACCAAATTAAGCGAAATAATACCCTTCCGTATAGAAGGGTATACCGTACCATAACAATATATTTCAATTATACAATTCCCATACTGATTAAGTCGATGACTACTGTCATCGCCTTACTCTAATTTAATTACTATGGTCACAAGTATCTTGACTTTGCAAGACATACTTAACACCATCGAATTTGAATATTGATACAATAGTTGTCGGCTTTGTCATTAGTGTATTTGTGCTTATTTTGGTACCATATTTCGTTGTCCACGCATATAGTCTTAAATCATCGCTATTAATTTGATAACCTCCAATCTGTAAACTGAGAATATCTTGAAAGGCCGTTCTTTCCTTTAACGTTCCCATCCATGCCTCAACAAACTTTCTATCTTTCAAATACCATACATGACCATGAAAAACATCCATACCTGATCCACCGGAACGAGTTGTCATTTCATAAGCTTTATTTTCTCCATTAAGATTGTGCCAGTACTCCAAGTCCAATTTTTCTACTTTCCAATCTTTTTCTGCTACAAGAGAATATTTACCTTGGTTATTCTTATCAAATATAAAGAAATAGCCTACATGAACCCCTCCATCAATTTTTGCAACAATCTCAAAATCATTATCTTTATCAATGTTAGCTACCTTATAGGAAAGGCCCTCGAAATAATAAGGTCCTTTAGTTCCATGTGTATTTATTAGTTTTATTACTTCCTCTTTAGATACTTTTGGTAAACTACTTTCAATATCAATTACTGCTGCTTCTACTACTTCTCCAATAATTACACTGCAGTTTAGAATTATTGAAAAAAGCATTATTAAGAGTAACTTTTTAGGAATTAATCTGATTATTGCAGACTTTATATTTGGCATTCACTACACCTCACACTTTAAATAATTATATCTATTATGTGTCTCTACAGATTTAATATGTAGATATAATAAAATTAGGATTACCCTTTAGAGTAAGCCTTTTACATATAATACATTATCAGTCTATAGTGAGTCCAACTTAATTCTTGACGCAGTGTGTCAACTTTGAATTAATTATTTCTTGTAAATTAGAGTGTAAAAAAATTCTTTGCCAAATTCTTTTGCTAACACCAGTTGTTTTTACACCCATTCACTCTCAAGCTTCCCAAACCGAACTATCCTTCCATCAACTCTAACATCCCCATGCAAAAGCATCTCAATTACTCTCCCATCTAGAACATAGCAATCCGTTTTTCTCAGAAGTTTCAGTCCCCTATCTTTTGATATTCTCTTCAAAATCTTGTAAAGTTCAATTTCATCCCTATTTTTAAGTTTAAGCTCATGGATATTCTCTGCATTTTCAAGTAAATAAAGTGTGGTGTATGTAATAAGCTGCGTACCATACTCCACTGGTTTAATATTATTAATTTGAATTAATTCTTCTAATTCAAACCTTAAATACTCGTCTTCCTCATTACCTCTTCCAACTGGAATCTCACTACACATACAACGTTTATACCTTTTAACTTCTTTAATTTTGCCATAAAAATTTATGCCGCTTGTTAACACAAAAGTAAACTTTTATTATTAGGTACTATATTTGAGTATATTAAGTTGCTAATTACAAATACTAATCTTGAAGTAATAATTAAAAAGGATTGGTGTTAAAATGGATCATAAGCAATGCAAATACTACAGAGAAACTAAGAGTTTACCAGAGTTTAATTTAAATAAGTCCTCGAAAGATGGACACCAAAAATACTGCAAGGAATGCAATAAATATCTTAACAGAAGATATAAAGAAAGAAAGGCTTCTAAAGAAGGTAGAGTGATGCTTCCTTATAAATCTATGCAATATTCAACTATAAGCGATGAACAATTATTACAAATAATAAAAGATTTTTTCAATGAATTCAAACGAGCACCTACGACTGCTGACTTTGATAATTCTGATAACTATCCCCATTTCAAAACGTATTATAGGCACTTTATTTATTATAAACCCGGCACTAAAGTATCTTGCTGGAATGACATTTTAAAATTAGCAGGTGTATCTCCTTTAGATTTTAAAGACTTTTGGTCTGCATGGCAGTATCTTGTTGAAATATCAGCTTCAATTCTAGAGGGTGACTGTCTATTTCAGTATTGTGGATTTGGTTTAGATTTCAAACCAGATATTTATATTCCTCTTAAGCATAAAGTAATCGATGCAGCCACTTCCAACTACGCTTGCAAACACAAAGAAAAACAATATAAAAAAGCTACTGATCAAGGTGCCTCAGTAGAATATTGGTGCTTAAACAAAAATAATAGACCTGGCTTAAACCTTCCAAATTTAAAATATGTTTTTGCTGATGAAATAATTATGAGATTATCTGCACTAGGTTATCATAAATTATGTTATGACATTAAGAATCTTCATTTAGTATATAAAAACTTAAAAGATATATACACAGAACATAAAAAAAACTATGTGATTAAAAAGTTAAAAGAGTTTCACACAAAAAATAATAGAAGTCCTTATACTAGAGACTTTGTAGGTAATCCAGACTACCCCTCTTCAACAACCATAACTATATTGTTTGGGACATTTAATAACGCATTAAAAGCAGCTGGGTTAGATATAAATACTTTAGCTAATTTATCTTTTAATGAAAAAGTAGCTAAGGAAGATTTATTAAATCTTATTAATAAACTTGGACGATTACCATTATGGCGAGAGATAGCTCCTCCTAATACAACATATACTCAAAAAGTTTATTTTAAATATTGGGGTGGAATTGAAGATTGCGTTAACTCCCTTGGACTTGATTATTTGAAATTGAAGAATTTATCAATAACCACCAAAGTCAAATTAAGGCTTGACTCCATAACAAAATTTAAAACCATGCACGGCCGCTTTCCTAATATAGATGAGCTTCGCATTAAAAACAACCTCCCTAGCTATCACTGGATTAATGACCATTTTGGGACTTATGAAAATTTAAAAATCTATTTAGAAAATCCTATAGACAATAATAACTAATATTCGGACTATTTTCGTCCACACTGTTATGACAAAATAGCACACTTGTCCACAGATCAAATGTGTACTATTTTATCATATCTATTCTGTTTCTCTTTTTACTAATCCACAAATAATATCAATGCCATTTGATATTATTTTTCTTTGTTCATCATTTAATCCTTTATTATTGTGAAGTATTTTCTTTTCTTCAGCTAAACTTTTTATTAAAGTTGCTATTTTTTCTAATTCAACAAATTGAGAATCATTATGCATATAATATTCCTGGTCTAATTCCTTAATAACATGTATATCATTGCAGAGTAAATAGTCTAATGAAACATTAAAGTATTCTACAAAATTTCTAATAGCATTCATCTCTGGTATTCTCTTGTTATTTTCATATTGGCTAATAGTTGTTTTTGTAAATGCATAGCCGTATTGCCCATTAAATTCATCTGCTAACTGTTTTTGAGTCATATTTTTAGACAACCTTACACTCTTAAATCTCTCTCCAAAAGTTTTCAAAATAAACTCCTCCATAACTATAACTTATTTATAATTATGGCCAAACATCAGCTTCTCTACTCGAAAGTTTATATTATTGTATATAATGAAAGTGATTAAACCCACTAAACTATACTCTTGTTAGCCACCCTCATAAGTCGCGCAGGTATGTCTTCCTTAAGTCTCCACACAAAACTTATAGGACTGTTTCCGCTATGACGAACATACTCTCCCTCTCCAAGGTAAGTATATGCTGCAACTAATCCATCCTTTTTCTTATTTTCACGTACAAACAAAACTATCTTATTCCCAGTATTCACATGGTTAATGTACCTCTGACCCATATCACTTACCGCTGTAGTCCGGCTCTGACTTTGCCAATGAAATAGCCTTTCATTGATAGCATAATCCTCATACAGTGTAGAAGGCGAATAATCTTTCTCTGATTTATTTAATGTTATGAAAAAAGCATCAAGCTTTTTTTCTTTAAAATGCTTTACTCCTTCTCTAAAGGCTGGCTTTATACTTTCATCAAAATATCCTAACGCTGCCATGATTTGATCCGTGGAAAATGTGCAATACAAATCAATAGGACAGATAGATCCTAAATCCACAGACTTATCAACAAAATCAATATGCAAATAATTATACTGTAATATCTCAAATGCCTCTTCAATCATTGCTTTATTATTCTCATAGAGAGTAGCCAAAATCTTCTCAAAGGAATTAAACCCAAGCTTTTATGGTGCTTCTAAATAAAAACTGTAGTATATCATTCCAAGCATTAATTTCTCTTCTTTATTAAACTCAGAGCCTTGCATTATCCTACCACAGGTTAATATATTCGTTGTAAACTCAATAAGCTTTCGTGAATTAATATGGAATAAATTTTTTAATCTCTTTGTCATTACTTCTTCATCTTTATTTTTAAAGTCATGCATTATTCCGGCCTCAACCTTCATTCTGCTAAAGCTTCTATTTCCACCTTTGCCATACACATCGTTCAATGTATAATTATAATGCTCTAAAAAATTACTTAAGGTAGGTTCTTTGCCTGTATCACCTTCGAAATATTTTAATTTGCTTATCAAATTAGCTTTGGTAACCCTTGCATCCTTTATATTTCTTAGTATATATTCCTTAGCCTGCTTTTCTAGGTGTATATAACAACCCTTAGGCAGGTTTAAAAAGCCATTAATTATACTGTGTTCTACTGAGTGCTTTGCTCTTCCCATTAAAGCTTTGAATTTCTGCTCAAAATCATAACTCCTATGCGCTTGGCCTACAAAATCCAAGACCGTTAAACATTCTTTATCTTCACTAAGTCTGAGTCCTCTTCCTAGCTGCTGCAGAAAAACTGTTAAACTCTCTGTAGGTCTTAAAAATAGCACTGTATTAATTTCAGGAATATCTATACCTTCATTATATAAGTCAACAGTAAATAAAAATTTAACCTCTCCACTTACCAGTTTCTTCTTAGCACTACTTCTATCCTCTGGGCTGCTTTCACCTAGCACTGCCATGGAAGGTATTCCACTCTCATTAAATTTATTAGCCATATACTTAGCATGCAAAACACTTACGCAAAAACCAAGCCCTATAACTTCCTCAATATCTGTAACATATTTATTAAGACTTGTTATTACGCCGTTTACCCTAATATCATTACTTGTATATACATTTTCTAATTCTTGTTTGTCATAGCCTCCTCTTGTCCATTTAAGTATAGAAAGATCAATAGAATCAGAAACTGCAAAATACTGAAATGGGCTCAGAAGCTTTCTATCTATAGCTTCGGGAAGTCTCATTTCTGCGGCTATTCTATCATCGAAATGCTCCAACACATTTTTGCCATCCATTCTTTCAGGAGTAGCAGTTAATCCAAGTAATATTTTAGGCTCATAATAATCTAGTAGCTTTTGATAAGAAGGTGCTTCAGCATGATGGAATTCATCCACTATAATAAAGTCATAAAAATCAGCTTCAGTTTTTTCATTGAGTTTAGTTGAATTAAAACTTTGTATGCTCATGAATAAGTGATCTAATGAATCTGGAACATTGCCACCTACAAATAAATCCCCGAAATTATTGTCCTTTAAAATAGCCCTAAATGTATCTCTGCTTTGCTTTAATATTTCCTCCCTGTGAGCAATAAACAAAAGCCTATTCTTATCTTTCCTATGTGCCTTTGTGAAATCCTTATAATCAAACCCCGCTATTACAGTCTTTCCTACTCCTGTAGCTGCAACAATGAGATTTTTGTATCTATTAAATAAAGTTCTCTCAGCCTTCAGTTTCTCCAAAATTTCCTTCTGATAATAATAAGGCTTTATATCAAACATAAAATTTACACTATTATCAGTTTTCCCCTCCTTATTTAATGAGCTTTTAAGCCTTCTTTTATCCTCTTCACTCTGACCATTAAAGGAGGTAAACCCATCATCATTCCAATAGCCTTCAAACGTAGCCTGAAATTTCTTTATAATATCAAAGGAATCCTTTTCTGATACTTTTATATTCCATTCAAGACCTGAGGTTAAAGCTGCATTCGACAGGTTTGATGAGCCAATATATGCTGTAGTAAATCCCGTCTCTCTTTGAAAAAGATAAGCCTTTGCATGAAGCCTTGTTCTATCTGTATCATATGAAATCATAATCTCTGTATTTTTCAACTTACTCAGCTCTTCTATAGCCTTGTAATCTGTTGCTCCCATATAGGAAGTTGTAATTATCCTAAGCTTATGGTCATCATTATCAGTAAATTCCTTAAGCTCATCAAAGATACATCTAAGTCCACTCCATTTAATGAAGGAAACAAGCATGTCCACAGAATCACTACACAATATCTCCTTCTTTATCTCCCCCATCATATTAGGTTCCTGAGTAGTACCAGTAAAGAGGGAACTTTGAGAAAGTGGAGTTACAGGCCTAATTGCTTTACCTTCCTTGACTCCTCTTATATTGTTTATCTTTGAATATAATGCTGTAAGGATTTCGCCCTCCTCATCAATTTTGAAACCTTCAATATTTTTATCCTCTGCAAGTGTACTTAAGCCTTGAATGAGCTCATTGCAGGCTTTTATTTGTGAAATCAATGCTTCCTTATCGTTTTGCTTATTATTTTCTCTGATAAACCTTAGGCATTTCTTTACCACGGAAGAAACATAGCTTGATAATTGAGTTCTAGCCTCTTCTACATCAATGGGTTGCTTTTGGAAAATATATTTGTCTGAATCTAATTTTATTAATTGGTTTTTAAGATCATCATATATAATTTGCTCGTATATTCCTTCTTTTACCATGGGAATTATACCTCCAATTTAATTGTTATTATATGGAGTATTCTAGATTTAGGGGTGGATTCCCTCCTTACCTGTGACCGCAAGTGTAAATATTATTAATGTTCCCCCACGTTAAAAAGCTTAGTTAGCAATAAAACAGGCCATATACTGTGATAAAGTATATGGCCGTTCTATTGCTATGACTTCCGAGGTAATAATATAAACCACAAATTATACTGCCAATTATTGAGAAATCATAAGAGTTGACTTGAAGCATTCTCTTTGCAACCAACTTTAAAGTGTCTAGTTTGTAAGAGAAATGGCACTAATCATTTGCTGTGCACTTTCACAGTAATCTTTACTTATTTCAAAGCCAATAAATAGCCTCTTCATATTTTTACATACTCTACCAACGGTTCCACTTCCCATAAAAGGATCTAAAACCAAATCCCCTTCATTTGACCATGTTATAATATGATCTTCTGCCAACTTATCTGGAAAAATAGCTTGATGTTTATGTGCTAATAAATTTTCAGTACAATGTTTACCTACGACATAATACCATATATTACCTTTCACTTTCATACTCTTAACCTTTCCCGTAGTATTAAGTTTTTTAAGTTGTCCCTTTTTATCTTGTCTATAAGTTCCAGTTCTTTTTTGTCCACTAAATTTACATGGAATCATTATAGGATTAAAACACTTAGGTTTTCCTTTTGCAAAAACAAACATGTACTCAAATTCTTGTTCATATCTTCTGTGATTTTTAGGAGCAGGATTATATTTTGCAAAAATCATTGTATCCCATATTTTAAATCCAATCTCTTTAAAATATAAAGCTTGTCTAAATGATTCCCCAGACTCTGAGCCATTAGAAGTCTTATCTGCAACAACCCATATTATTACTGCACCAACTTTTAAACACCTAAGTAGTTCATTAGCAACCTCTTTAAAATAATCATAGTTAAAAATATATCCATTATATTCTCTCAAATTTTCATATGGTGGTGAAGTAATAACCAAGTCTATTGACATGTCTTGAACGTTTTTCAATCCACTTAAGCAGTCTGTATTGTTAATTTTAATTTGATTCATTGATAATCACCCATATAAAATGCTATATCCTATATATATTCATTAAGAATAATAAAAAATACTTTTTTGGTTAAAATAATTAAAATATTAATTAACGAGGTGCTAATAACTATGGAAAACCATAAAGAACTAAAAAAGACTTTAATAGATTATACTATTGTTACAAGCTTTGACTATATAAGGACTTTTGACGAAAATAATTTTACTGATTTCTCATTTAGTAAAGTATCAAACATTAGTAATTCTGAGAGTAAATATATTTTAGTTGGATTATCTGAAGCAGCCGGTAAACCCTTTGTTCTTTACAACCCCCAACTAGATTGCATACATGATGAGCTTTATCAAAGCATGGTATATACCAATAAAGTTAAAGGTTATAACAAGGATAGAAATAGAGTTCTAGGCTATTATGAAGGAGATGGGATTGTTAGATTTGGTAATAAATATCCTGAAACAATTAAAATACAATTTGAACTTGCTACAGTAGACGAAATTATAAGAAAAAAATATTATATCAGCAATTTGCCTAGTAAGACTCGTCACGAAATAATTCAAAGCTATATACTAAATTTAGGAGAAAGTCTTGGATACGAAGTAACCATAGCTATAAATGACAAAAAGAAATTGAAAAAACTTAATACTAATTTACTCATTGCTAAAAATCGTCAACCTGCTGATTTAGTGACTATTGCATCAAGTAAAGTCATAGATAGAATTGATGTGATTTGGTATGTAGCTATAAGTCCAATTGCTGCATTTGAAATTGAATTCTCTAACAATTATGCAGATGCCTTTAGAAGATTACATGCATTAAACGTATGTGGGAACACCATTAATCAAAATTTATACAATATAATTTGTAGTGATGACCAAAAATATTATGCTATTTCTCAGTATTGTAAAAATAACTATACATTTATTCAATCTCTTTTCCCAAAATTAAATTTATATTTTTTACCACTGTCTAAGTTAGATGATTCCCTTAAATTAAAGGATACTCTAGGCTTTGGAAAAGAAAAAGAAGTATGTAGAAATCACTTTTTCAGCCCTAAATCGCTCACTCCATTAACACTAAGCTTACATTGATTTCATTTGATAGAAGGTGTTTGTAAGTAATTGAAAAAGGTAGCCAAGTGAAAATCCAAACCGTCCGGCTCACTTTATACCATTCGATTATAACTTCAACCTCACTCTCTACAATCAAAGTTACTATAATCTTCTGCGCTCAAACACAGCCACTTTTTCAATAAGCCTAAAAAACAACTTCATATCAAATTCTTTTATCGGTGCTATTTCCATAATTTTTATAAACTGCTTCGCATTATATCTTTTGAACCAAGTTAGTGACTTTTACAATGTTCCCCAAGCCATAGTCACCATAATGTATATTTGCTCTTAGTCTTTTTTTATGAAATGTTTTTTAAATTAGTATATATGATTTATGTTGATCCCTCTATATTTCCCCTTAACCTCTCTCAAAACCTAACGTACTTAATAACCCATCACTTTTGCATTCACACCTTTTATGCTAAAATTACCTAGAGGTGTTTTATATGAAGAAATTAATAAAAGTTGTAGGAGCCATTATCGAAAATGAAAATAATGAAATCTTATGTGCTCTTCGCGCTCCAACAATGTCCATTCCAAATATGTGGGAATTCCCTGGTGGTAAAATAGAAAGTAGTGAAACTTTAAAAGAAGCTATTGAAAGAGAAATAAAAGAAGAACTAGCTTGCGAAGTTGAATTTATTGATCGCTTTAATGATAATACTTACGAATATGATAAGTTTATAGTGAATTTATTTACTGTTAAGTGCCGCTTAGTTGCTGGTACTCCTACCATAAGCGAGCATTCAAAATTAATATGGTTACATAGAGAGAATTTACTTTCCCTAAAATGGGCTCCGCAGATATTCAAGCTGTAAACCAGCTTTTATCAGAAAAGGTATAGCAAAATTGCTATACCTTTTTTGTGAATTCTGTATATAGATTCGCTGGCATTTCATGTTCTAATTCCATTAGAACAGTTATCGGCTTTTCACCTTCATATTCTGTTACATCACCTTTACCTATGTAAATATAAGGCTCGGAAGCTCCATCAATTTGCTTATACTTCCTTACAAAAACATGTAGGTTAATCCCTCTTTGTTTATTGAAAATAATGTTTTTACCTCTTTCTGAACTTTGAGATGTACTATTGGGACTTTGCCATTGAAAATATTTACTATCTTTAAATTTATCTTTATAATTTATACTTTCCTTAATATCTTCTTCTTTATGTAAATCTACAAAAAGAAAATATTCTTTTCCATTTGCTATAAGTCCGATCCCCCTGAAGGAGCTATGAATTTTAGTATAATTTGAAAGTAGTGCTGCATCTACCATTTGGTATTGTTCATATAACTTAAAAAATGGCACTCCATAATACTTACTTTCAAATTCTTTCTCATATCTTATAAGCGCATAATTTATAACATCTTCAATGTACATTCTATATTTCTCATTATATATTACCGTTTTAAAAGCCCATGTACGGCTTAAGACTTCCTCATTAAGTTCAAAGCATTTAATATTATTTTTAACTTGAGCTGAATCATAGTAGTTTTGATTCAAACACTGAAAAGCATGAATAATACTATTATCATCTACATCCTCAATATACTTTAATATTTCATTTTTAGCTTGCTTAAAGCTTATATCTTCATGGATTAGTAAATATTTAATTACACTAAATTCATATACTCTTTTTATAGGTAACTTAGCTGAAAGTTCTTTAAGGATTTTAAGAAAAGCTTCATCTTCTAATAATTTTTTTAAAGCTTCATCATTCTCCATTTTAGCCACAAACCCAATATAAGTTTTTTCCTTATTTAAAAATTTCAAAGGATTTGGAGCTCCCTCATACTTTATATAATCCATAAGAAAATATGGAGTTTTTCCACTATTCATCATCTTAAATTCTAAATATTCTTCCTTTAAATATTTCATAGAATTAAAATTTTCGTCAGTTAACTGCTCTAATATTCTTTCCTGAGCAATTCTATCCATTTGAATATTAGTACATCCAGGTATATTCCCAAACTGAGTGGCCACAGCTACTTTCAAACTATCTTTATCATAATATCTTGAACCATTTAATGCTATTGCTATCAAAAACACTTTTTTATGATTTCCTATAAAATCTAATACAGTTAAAAAAGATTTTTCTTTATGATTTCTAAGTCCTCTACCCAGTTGTTGTATGAATATTATAGGTGAATTAGTTGGTCTAAGCATTAAAACTAAGTTAATAGCTGGTATATCCACACCTTCATTAAAAATATCCACAGTAAATATAACTTCTAATTCATCCTCATCTGATTCTAGTTTCTTTATATAATATATTCTTTCATCTGCTGAATTTACTCCTGTTAAGCATATACTTTTTATCCCTCTTTTATTAAATTCAGCTGCCATATACTCAGCATGATCAATACTTGCACAGAAGCCTACCCCTTTACGTTTCTCTCCATCGTAGCCGTAAAACTCCATCTTATCCACAATAAAGTCAACTCTCTCATTAACCTTTAATCTTTTAGCTATTTCATTTGTATCCTGAACATTCACATCACTTAAGTCAATACCCTCAATATCAGATATACCAAAATAGTGGAATGGAATAACTAGTCCTAGCTCTAAGGCTTCCCTAAGTCTTAATTCTAAAGCCACATTATTATCAAATATATCGAATATATTACCTCCATCACATCTTTCTGGTGTTGCTGTCATACCAAGTAAAAATCTTGGTTTAAAATACTCCATAACTTTTGCATAAGAAGGGCTAGAAGCATGATGAGCCTCATCTACGATTATATATTCAAACTCATCTGGCTTGAAATTTTCAAGATTATTATTCATTGATTGTATAGTTGAAAACAGATAATCCGCGTTCAAATCTTTACTTGTGCCAGTTAAAAGTCCTGTAGTTTTATTTTTATTCTTCACTAATTTCTTAAAGGTTTCCTCTGCACTCCTTAATATTTCTTCCCTATGAACCAAGAAAAGCAGCTTCTCAGGTTTATAGCTCACAGCATCAAAGGCTGACATATATGTTTTGCCTGTACCTGTAGCAGCAATAACCAAGGCTTTAATCTCACCAGAAGCTCTTAATCTACTCAAATTATCCATAGCTTTCTTTTGCATATGGTTAGGCTTAATTAATTGATAATTACTAAAGTCTAAGTTTTTGCTTTCCCCAGTTTTTTTAATCTCCTTTAGAAAATTACTATAACTATTAATAAAGTCATCATCTACAATAGAAGTTACTTCCCATAAACTTAAATACTCTTCCAAAACCTCACGGGTAAAACTATCGTTTTTCTTAGAAATAACTTTAACATTCCACTCTACATTACTCTTTAAAGCTCTTTGAGTTATATTAGATGATCCTATAATTATTTTGTATTCATCTTTATATTCAAAAATGTATGCTTTAGTATGAAAGCCTTTCTCATTAGTAGCCACAAAAATCTTTAAATCAATATTATTAAACTTATTTATTCTTTCAAGAGCCTTTGGTTCAGTAAAATTAAGGTATGTGGATGTTAGTATCTTGCCTTTCACACCTTTTTCTTCAAGTTCTTTAAAGCTATCCAATAAAAGCTGAAGTCCGCTAAAATTAATAAATGCCACACTAAAATAAAACTTCTCACAGTCACTTAAGCATCTCTTAAGCTCATCTAATAGATTACCTTTTTCTGAATTCACTATTAGCTTGTTATTGACTAGGAATTCAGTGTTTTCTATTTCTTTATGTTTAACATCATCAATACTAAGTTGATGATCTTCTTTAATATTTATTTTATCTAGTATTGAATTCATAATATCCCCCATAATTTAATATGCACCTAATTTTATTTAGTAAAGTTTAATTTATATCTCTAAACTATAAATTTTCATCACTTATACACATACTCTAACCCCTAAGTCTGATCTTATCACTTCTTCGATTTATATAACTGCTTAATCAAACTAAATATATACTCAATATCTTCGTCATTACTTATTTGTATCTGATAATCACCATTTCCCCAGTGTCCTGTATTCGAAACATCTCTTGCGATATTTCTAGGATCATCTAACGTTCCTACCTTTGTATTTAACCAGATTTTCAAGGCTTTCTTTTGCAAATGTATATCTAACATGACTTTCTTGTTATACATAAAACCTACTTCTAATTTTTTAGCTTTTATATCAATAGTGTCATCTAATGTTAGTATAAAATCTTTTAATTTATCATATAATTCAACAATTTCCTCACTAGAGTTATTTAAGTGCTGTTCTTCTGTATATACTTTAACTTCTGTATTTACAATATCAGCTTCACTACCACTTGTAGCTATGGTCTTTATAGACTCACTACTTTTGGATGATTTAATTAGATTAAAATACATTGTATCATTAGTAAATCTCTTTACTTCCCATAACTCAAAAGGTAAATCTTTAAAATTAATAGCTTCCTTTTGATAATTATTAAAGGCTGGTGATACAAATATAACCCTTGATTGTGACCAATCCACATCATCTCTCTTTAATGTACTATTACAATTTTCATTATACTCAAGTATAAAATCAGCCTTATTATTAAGCATTAAAGAAAGATAAGAATAGCCTTGATCTATAACACTAAAGTTACTAGTATTTTTATATTCAATGATAACAAATGATTTACTGTTCTCATTGAATGCTAAAGTATCAAGCCTAAAATTGTTAAAAGTGAACTCTCTCCTAACAAACTTTAACCCAAATATATCCTCTAAATTATTTTCACATAACTTATGAAGCTCCACCTCTTTTGAAAAAGTCTTTTCCTTTATTTCTTCTAAGTTATTACCATCTATTTTATATAAAAACATAACCACTACCCCTTTACTTATAAAACTTTTCACTTTACAATTAAAAGTTACTGTATTAACCTTTTTCAAACCTCTTTAAAATACTCGGGTATAGTCCATCCGAGTATTTTAACATGGTGGCTTATACGCCCATGTATACTTGTTATTATATGAAGTATTCGAGATTTAAGGATAATTTCCTTTTTACTTATTACCACAGATGTAAATCTCGATAATTATTATTCTTATCTCATCCTTATATTACAATATTAATTATTATATTACTCCTCTTTATCTTGACTTATTGCAACTTGTTGCGCTGCTATTAAACCACCACTATCTTTGACTGCCTCTGCTAATATTTCTCCATAGTGTATAAAAATTTCATCATAAGCCTCATGTAATTTTATGCTTTGTATGAAATTATCAAACTCAGATTGACATATTTTAAGTCTTGGCTTACCATTTTTATCTTTATAATGTGCTAATGTCTTTTGGTTTCTAATTTCATGAACAGCTTTAAATGAATGATAAGCAATAGGAAATTCACTTGCCATTTGATCTAATACAGATCCAAAATCGCCTGTTGTATACTCTTTATCCTTTGAAATTATATCAAATAAAATATTATGAAATAAATCTAATGCCATTAAAGACTCATTAGGATTAATATTCTTTTTATTTATGTAAATTCTCAAATCATCTTTTATTTCTTTGTATACTATTTGTGTTTCTTTGCATAGAACTAAAAAATTATCTGGTACTTCTACATTAAACTCAGTAACCATTATGTACTGTAAATAATCATATTCTTCATCATTAATTATTTTTTTTATATAGTCATTGCAATTATCAATTATTGGTTTATGAGAAAATTCTTTATACCACATATTAAGACCATGTAAAGAAGTCATAACATCATTACTGCAGATTAGGCTTTTTAAAAATACTTGTTTAGAATAGTCAGTTTTATAAGATTCATATTTTATAAAATTAACTTCTCTCTGTATGTAGTAATTGTTTTTTTCATCAAATTGCATTATTAAATCAAATTGTTCATTATTTTTTAACCAATTAATTAGTTGATATTTTACTATCCAAAATCTCTTCTCATTTTTATAGTTAGAGTGAAATACCTTTTCATCAAATTTTAAGCTTCTATAACTTTTAAATAACAATGACTTATTGTATTGATATAGTACCGTATCCCCTAATAAGTATGATGATATATATTTAATAAAGGTATCATCCGAAGGGTAATTCTTATCAAAATAATAAATAATACCCTTATAAAATAATTCTAATTTATTAAGATTTTGCAACAAAATATTTTTTATATCATCATCTTTATCGAGTTTAAAAAGTGCAAAGCTGATAATGGTTTTGTTTAAATCGGTATTTTTAATGCAATCTATAAGTTGTTTTTTTAGTTTTGTATGAGTTTTAGTTTTTAATTTATTATTGTTCTTTTGATATTCTTTAGCAATATTTGAAAATTTCGCAGATACAGTATTTATGTGCTTGTCTATATTTTCAATATAAACAATACCAATTTTTTCAGATTGTGGTATCAAAGATAAATCGCGACCCAATAAATCTAAATAGACAACTATTTTTTGACACTCAATCTGCGATTTGGCCATTATATTAATATCATCTGCATATCTAAAATATTTTATGTTTTTATGTTTTCTAAGTTCTTCATCAATTTTAAACAAATAAATTTCCGAAATAAATGAGGAACTTATAGGCCCTTGAGGTATACCATTGCTTTTTTTAAATTTAAAATTGGCAGTTGGAGACACTGTCCACTGAGAAAGACACCATCTCAACATTTCAATTAAATCATCCTGAATTCCATATTCTTTTAATATTTCGCACAATATATTGTGATCTATTGTATCGTAAAAAGAAGCAATGTCAAATTCAGCTGTATAATGGTAACCGACATAGTAAGAAGCTCTTTTTATATCGTTAAATTTTTTCCATTGAGTTTTCCACCTCTCGTAGAAAAAAATGGAGTTTTTATTGGTTGTAGCTTTAAAAACATTTCCAAATGTGTTAGCATTAAAATATTTTAACATTATCGGATAAAATATATCGGCTATAATATTGGCTAACGCTTGATATACAATTTGATCAATTAGGCACAGCAAACTTATTGGACGAGCCAAGTTTTTCTTCTTTGGCATATAATACTTTTCACAATTTTGAGGTATATATATATACTCACGAATATTAATAATAAGCTGATCGATATTTTTTTCAAAAAATAGTTCGAAGCATTCAAAATCTTTGTAAAAAAATTCTTTGTACTCGTCTCTTTTAACTGTCTTCAATCTTTTATAAGCAAGTATAAAATTTTCTTTTGAAATGAATTTATCATATTGCGTTCCCGTATTAAATCACCACCTTTTTTATTCTTAAGTTTATTAATATAAATATTTTTTCATGTTATTTTCATTTATCCACAAAGTTAAAAATCAGAAATGAAATCATTGTATATATAGTAGCAAACAGAACTTGTCTACTAAGTTACAAATTTATGTAACGGGGTCGCGTCAGCCACAAAAAAAGTAAATACAGGTTGCAGATTTAACTTAGCAATCAGGCCACTTCATGACCCACTAAGGTAACAGTGACTTGGTAAAAACAGTAAATAAGTTCTACTCTAATGGACATAGGCTCACCATCAAGTGTAATAGCAAGCTCATACAAGGTCTCGTAGCAATCTCAGCCAAGGCCTAGCAAAGACTCCTAGGGGTAACCCGAATGGTGTCGATATTATAGGCCATGAACTTTATCAAGCTGCGCATCTAACTAAAATATTAATTAATATGCTATTTTCACTAACGGTATTTGTGAAACTCTTAAAGCAAGTATTCATATTCACTTTTTCAAGTTCCCATTATTATACATAACTTGTTCAACTGTATGGATAATGGCGATTTCAATACACATAGTGTTTTTATCAAATTCGCTCCGCTCATAAAAACCCCCGGGGGACGTGAACAATTTGCTTGCTAACGCGATATTCCCGTTCCCACGGACAAGAAAACACACCTACTCTCGTGGTAGTTATAGTTATATATGCGTAAAAAATTCCCCAAAGCTAGCAAAAACAGTTATTACTGGCTTTGTGAGGCTATCAATTTCTATTACTTTTCTCTATCCGCGCCACGCACTCTACATGACTTGTGGCGGTGATAATGATGTCCTAAAAACCTATCGGGGCCTTGGCGGAAGGGTATTTTTTAATTCTTGTCTATTTTTCTTTAATATTCATCTGAACTATCTGTCATGACAAAACTTATATTTCAAGCCACTACCGCATGAACATTTATCATTTCTACCAATCTTTTTAGGCCTTTTAACTGGAGTATTAGAATTAATTGGAATGTTGCCTTGATTCATCAAATCAACTTCTCTTAGCCTATACAAATATTCCGATATAACTAATATAGCCTGAAATAGTCGCACAGCTTCATTCTCAAATTCCAACAGATACGCAGTCTCTTTCTTTGATCTATCTTTTGGATTCGGAATATATGTTATCTGTTGTGTGATTGTGTCATAGCTAACATCATTATGACCTATTGCATTACGCAATTTTGAATTAACTATAACATGAAGACTCTCCGTATATGATTCTGTTTCATTACAGAAATGGAACCTGTTAGCTTTTGTCAAACCTATAAAGCCATCCAAAGACTTTACCTTGTTTACCATTACCTTGATTGATTCATAATTACTACGATATTTTATATTATTTAATGACGTCGGTAAAACCATTAGTGTTCCCAATGCTTCATATGCATCTAAATAAAATTGTTTTACTGAATCAAAAGTACTTGTTGTTGATCCTTCAATTGCAAAGTCTACAAAACTTTCTTTATAAAACTGAGTAGCAAAGGCCGGAATCAAGAAAGGATATACTTCGATAAATTCATTTAGCATTTTGTAAATCAGCGATTGAAGTTCGTTCAGACTATAGCCATCGTGACAATTCAAATATTTTATCAGTGCACTGATCTGTTCAATGTCCAGTTTCAATACACTGTCACTTATCGTAAGATCATCAATAATATCTCTACGAAGTGGAGATATAAATCCATGAATTTCAATCATATGTATTGCCCTTAATATTTCAAATTCGTTTCTACAAGGAAATACATCCTCTGAAAATATTTTCTTTATCTCCTGAAGCAAATAGCTTTTATTATCATTTTGGGATAAATCAAGCACTCTTTTATAATCAGTCCACTTTTCAGCCGTTTTATTTAATGTTGATACGCTATTTACGAACTTATCATACCCATTTTCTTCCTCCATTCGCATTTGATTTCTGATAAACGGTGTTATATCCATTTCTGGTGCTTGCGCTCCATTATACTGTTTTACTGTAGGAAATTCGCCCGAACATTCAACGAGATAATCCGCCTTGTCATCATTACTTAAAATATCAGCATTATCAAACTCAAACTTCAATCCCGGCTCAACTTGGCCTATATGTACTTTACCCAACAATGAAGTACCACATTTTCCACAAGCAATAACAATTGGATGTTGTTCTTGCCATCCTACCTGCAGTCTAACTCTAGTTATACTCTCACATACTCTACATTTTATAAAACTGTTATATACCATTCTTACTAATCACCTCTATGTGTTTTTTTAAGTAACATATCTATATTCATAATGTCTACTCAACCCTTGACACTTTTTCGGAAAAACATTCACAGCAAATTCGCTTTGCTCATAAAAACCCCCGGGGTACGTGAACAAATTGTAAACATAATTTGTTTTGCTACGTAGAAAAAAATGGAGTTTTTATGGTTGTAGCTTTAGCAACACAGCTTGTCCGTTTAACTTCCAATCTGTGTAAGGGGTCAGACCCTTGTCAAAAGCTGGAACAGTTTTTGTTTCTAAGTATTTAAAATATATTAAACTTTTCTCCAATTTCCTTTAATAATTCTTCGTTCTTGTTATATATCACCTTTAACTGATTGATATTATTTTTCATATTTGATAGTCTCAAATCATCCATAAATGTACTCCTTTAATTATTTAAGTATCCTAAACCTATATTTTTACATCAATTACCAATTTCCTCTATATAGAATAACATTTATGTCAGCAAATACTAATTTGCGATTAAATGGATGAGATAGCCATGGTAACGGGGTCGTGTCAGCAACATAAAAAAAGGAAATTGATTAGAATCATGTACCACTAAAGTAACCACGACTAGAAAAAGTATCTTTTCATCCACTCCCATTTATTTCCTTTTTCATTTTACAATTATTTAGGCTTATATAAACCATATTTCTACATTAATTTCCAATTCCCTCTATATAGAGTAACATTTTTGTAAATAAGTACTAATCCATTATTAAAATCAAATAAAGAAAGCCTACCTCATAAATTCCTCTATAAAAGAAACTTTTTTCTAGCAAGTGGGTCACATTGAGAACCACTAAAGTAACTGTTAGCAAACACAACTTGTCCACTGCGTTACAAATTTCTGTAACGCGGTCGAATCTGCCTCCTAAAAAAAGTAATCAAAGTGTGCCTAAAGTGTAATATTGAAAATTCTTAGGCGCAACCTCCATTTCAAATGTCAAAAGCTCAATCAACAAATTCTCCTGTTATTTTTCAATAAACCTACACTTAGGAAAATTACTGCACCCTTTAAATTTACCAAACTTACCATATCTTAAAATTAAGTTTCCTCCACATTTAGGACAGATATCACTATTAACTTTAATTTGTTTTTCATCTAATGTCCTGTGAATTGCTTTTACATGAGTTTTTCTAGTTTCTTTACTATCAACATTTAAAGAAAGTAATTTTATATATATTTTCTCTTTAACTAAATCACTTATATTCTCAGCATTATATTTTTTAATTGTCTTAGCCAGATTGATGGTATACACAACATCTGTTTTAGATGTTACTTTTAACTCTGCCCTTGTTGTAAAAGCTACTATTGAAATATAATTTACACCTCCAAATTCCTTCAAAATCTCTTTCAATGATTGTATATGTCCATAATTCTGTTTTATTGGATTATAAAGTTTTTCTTTCCGTTTATAAATTACTTGCTTCCAATTATCATCAAATTCATCACCAATAATCCAACCCTTGTAATTCTTAGTTTCTATAACAAAAATACCATAATTAGATACTATTACATGATCTATTTGTGTTGTTTTATTTCCCACTTGCAACATAATATTGTTGATTACCTTATACCTTGTTTTATCAAGACCTGATAAGCTAAAAGCAACTAACTTTTCACCAAGAAATCCTTTAATTTTAGGCATGAAAACCTCTAATACACCAGCTGCAATAACTAATATCCATAAGTACCAAAACTTCGTTAACATTTCAAATAATATTTCCATCCACTCTCACTTCTTTCATCCTCTATTATTTAATAATCCTTTTAACTTACTTGAGTTATTTATGGCTTTAAATATATCAAGAACCTCATTTCCAATAGATTCAACTGACTTATCCATATAACCTTTATCCACCAATTTATAAATGTAGCTATCTTGAAAATTCAAGTCATATTCTAAGTATCTATATTTAATACTTCCTGACTTATCAAAGCCTAGTGATATAATTATTTTAAGTATCTCTTCATCATACTCTTCATATGAAATATAATTTCCCTCAGTATCTACAATCGAAAGAGAAGCATAAATACGAGTATCATGCCTAGCATTAGCTATTAATAAACGAACTTCTAACTTTTTATAATAGCCTATAAAATAATCAATAAAGTACTCTCCATCTTTACTTTTCCTAGCCGTGACTATATCATCAATTGAAGCCATTTTATTTGTTGGAAAATTTTCATACCCAACAAATTCATACCCCCAATCCTGAATATATTTGTCACACTTCTCATATAAATTGTACCAAAAATTAAATTCTACCTCGGCCTTTGCATATGGAATTGCCTTTGTTACTTCATCTATAATTTCAAGGTTACCATCCTTTAGTAAAAAGTCTTTAATATCCATTGCTATTCCTCCATCAACTTGGTTTGTAATTTTCTTTACTAATTTGCTATACTGCCTTAAAGATTCTCTTATACTAGTGAGAAAAGGAGTATTATAAGATCTTATACAAGCATCTAACCAGTGCAATATATCACTTGCAAAAGATATACGAGTGTATTCTATATCCTCATCTGACCCAGTACTATACTTACTTGCATCAGTTCCAAAGAGCGTCAAATAGTAAATCTTATATTCTTTGCAAGTTCGCTTGCCATAATCAGAATATCTTTTTACCTGCTCCTCTTGTTCTCCAGCATCAATTTTCATTTCAATTATAATTAACTTTTCTTTATTCTCAATTACTAAATCTACTCTGCCTAATTCTTTAATATTTCTTTCTCTATCTACAAATACATTTTTAAAATTAAAGTCCTCAATTTTTAGCACTATTTCTATAAATAACTTCAAATATTCATATCCCTGATAATGACTCCCCTTAGGGTTTAACAATTCATATATAAAAGCAGAATGTGTTCTTACTTCTAATCTCTCCATATTTAGTATTGAAAATATATTAAACTTTTCTCCAGTTTGCTTTAATAATTCTTCATTCTTGTTATATATCACCTTTAACTGATTAATACTATTTTTTATATTTGATAGTCTCAAATCATCCATAAATATACTCCTTTAATTATTTAAGTATCCACAAACTATATTTCTACATTAATTCCCAATTACCTCTATATAGTGTAACATTTATGTCAGCAAATACTAATTTGTGTTTAAATCTAATATAGAAAAAAGCCTACCCCATAGATTTCTCTATAAAATAAGCTTTTCTTGTTACATATATCTTATTTTTAATTGCAATAGCAACAAAATTTAAAAATTCATTTCCAATTTTTGAAAGGTGCCTGTGAGATACTTATAGTTTAACTCTGCCTATTTAGTTAATTGCTTAAATTATAAGATTAATTAGTTTATACCCTAAAACTCCTAATAAATTGTATATAATTTCTTGCAAATTATTTTTCACCTTTTAAATATTTCTCCATTTCTAAATCGAAATCAGATATATATCTTTCATCTTGTTTAACCCTAAATTTCCCATATTCGCTAGTCGCCTTTTTCACTGCATTTTCATGACTGATTTGCCCTGTTCCATGTAAAATTTTTCTACGATTGTTTTGAAGGAACCTATTTGTTTCATCAACCCAATCTTGCATACTCATTACAATTTCATCCTCAGATTGCATTTCAGCATAATCAATAAACATAGTAACAATTCTATTCATCTTAGATAATTCTTTTTCATTTAGATAATTCTTTGCGATTACAATATCACGCTTTAATATTTTACCATCAGGAGAGTTCTTCCAATTAGTTAATCCCATTGTAGGAAGTTCACAGTTTACTCTCTCAGTAATAAGTTCTGCTGCTGTTTTCCCAGTAATAGCATAATGTAATTTATTTTGAACAAAAGCATAAAAAGTCTTAGTCGCACTACTACTATTATTATAGTCATAACTGCACTGTTCAAAAATATCTGCAATTTTCTGATAAGCTCTGCGCTCGCTAGCTCTAATCTCTCTTATTTTTTCTAATAATTCATCAAAGTAATCTTTACCAAAGGATTTTCCATTTTTCATTAAATCATCATTTATTGCAAACCCTTTAATAATATAATCTTTTAAAGTTTGTGTTGACCATTTTCTAAATTTAGTTGCCTCCTTAGAATTTACTCGATATCCTACTGCTATTATCGCATCTAAATTATAATGGACTACTTCTCTTTTCACATCCCTATTTCCTTCCTTTTGAACTACCGAGATTTTCACGGTAGTTGAATCTCTATCTAATTCCTCTTCTTCAAAAATATTTTTTAAATGTAATCCAATGTTATCCGTTGATGTATTAAAAAGTTCTGCAATTGTTCTTTGTGTTGCCCAAAAAGTTTCATCTATAAAAATTACATTAACACTTATTTTCCCATCATCTGACGAATATAAAACTATTTTGCTTTCCATTATATCCATATTTATCCACACCACCTCATCTTGCTAATCCATATAAATATATGTTTTTCATTGATTCGTTCACTCTTACTAATCGCTGTGAATAATTATTTACACAATCACTGACTGCATAAATTAAGATTTCACAAAATCATTTCCTTACCTATCATTTTAATCTATCCACCAATTTATTTCAAATCTATTTCCGCTAAAAAGCGCACACCTATATTGATATATTTCCCCATACTGGGTGGCTCGAATTGCCATTATTAATGTCGGCGTTCTCGGGACCAAGTCCACAACTATTCGCCAGCCTTATTAAGGGTATTAAATATTTTTGTAGGAAATAGTTTACTTAATTCCGCATTGCCTGCCAACGCAGCCCTTGCAATATTACGAATAAACACATCCGCATCATGGTCATCAAAGCCTTTTTCCAAAACTAAGTATCGATATAATTCTCGACAAGGAAACAGCATAAACTTCTCATTAAAAAAGGCATTCATTGCTTCCTCTTTATCAACATTACATACCTTCATCAATACCCGCAGAATTTCATCATCTTTGACCTTTGCTTCATATAAAGCTGCAGTCACAAGCTTTATATCATTATTTCTAATCTGACATTCTTCTAACGAGCCTATATACATGTATATTTTCTCCTTCTTCAATGTCTATAATTCTTCATGGTACATGATTGTTCATAATTACAATAGGATTGCTTTTAATTCATCGCTCATCAATTCCTACCTTTTTTCCATGAACTCCTCAAAATAAGCTAATTCATAAGAAACATCAGAAGGCAGATATTTAACATTATCACTATTCACCGGAATCTTAAACTAGCCCACTAAAGGCATAGCATTTTTACTTTCGTTTTCTTGACCTTCAAACAATTGAAGATTTGCGAGAGTATTTCTTCTACGACGCCATTCAACTTTTCTGTCAACATCAATTAGCAAACAGAACTTGTCCACTGCGTTACCAATTTCTGTAACGGGGTCGTGTCAGCAACATAAAAAAAGGAAATTGATTAGAACCATGCACCACTAAAGTTAGCAACACAGCTTGTCCGTTTCACTTCAAATCCGTATAAGGGATCAGACCCTTGTCAAACACTGGTATAAAGTAAAACCTGCCCACTTGCGTTCCCAAATTTTACTACGGGATCGTACCAACCATAGCCATCAAGCTAAGGATTGAAATATAATCCAAATGATGATGGCTATCATTATTTTATAAATGGAATTTGTGATATGGACAAAAATAGAATTTTTTCAAAATAATTAATAAATATTGTGAATTTTAGGTACAGTGAATAAACCTACAATTAATCTTGCATATTATTTACATATATTTAAATAACATCAAGTTTTGACTTACCATTTTTACCAATTCATCTTCTGTTATTTCAATGTCCTTTAGTATTAATGCTAGTGTTTTTCTACCTTTTCGTTTGCATTTCAAACCTAATTTTCTTATTAAATCCCCCTAAAATTGTTGATTCTCCTAAAGTAAGAAAGAAACATAAAAATATATAAAAGAGGTGAACATATGTATACCTGTAATCATTGCAAGTTCATAAAATACTATAAATGTTTATTACTTGTTGCTATCCGTATTTTTTCTGTTTGGCTTTTAAAATGCCTATGTACCTCTTTGAAGGCTTTGGCAATACCAGTTCTTTTTTATTGATGTCGACAACAGTATATTTTACTTTGGTTTTGAGTATATTAATGAATATCTGTTCGGTATCTTTCATAGATGATGGATAATTACCATTGGTTACTCTCCAATTCCTAATGCACGTGAAGAACTAGTTACTGGTGATTTTACTTGTTTTATATATTCTTTTGATATTTCTATTGCAGTTTCAAACCTAGTATTTCCTCCTAATCTTGTTATTACAAGATTTCTATTAGCATATACATTAATTGTCGGTATCAAAATAGAAACTGTTGATACTAATGCTAAGATTTCGACGAAAAAACTACTCAAATATATAGTCTTCTATATATTTGAGTAGTTCCCATTAATGGCTGTAGCCAAGTTTTTTTGTTTCTATTTATTATCTAGATACTTCTTCCGAGTTCATAACCACTCCAAATTGCGTTCATAACATTACTAACTTTTCTAGAATCTCCTATGTTATAAAGTACCTTTTCACCATCATTAAGACTATTGTACAATTCATTCTTTTGACGGTAACCCACAGCAGTAATAACAGTATCAGCTGAAATTTGGGATTGTCCTTCTGCGTTACTTATAACTACTGAATTTTTATTTACTTTTTCTACTTTTGTATTTTTATAAACATCTACATTGTGAAATGCTAGAAGCTCAACTAACATTGAATAATTCATCATAGGCATTCCATGAGGTCCACCTAAAACATCACTTTGCATCTCAACAACACTTACCTTCTTGCCCATCTGTGCTAACCATAAGGCAGCTTCACAGCCTACAAGTCCTCCACCAACAACAACTATTTCATTGCCTGCTTTGGATACATCTAATAACACATCATTTGCAGTATATACATTGTTTTCGCTTCCAAAATTAATGCTAATTGGAGATGAACCTGTTGCAACTACAATTACTTCGGCATCAAAATTTTCAACATATGCTTTATCTACTGGTGTATTCTTTATAACCTTTATACTAAGTTTTTCTAACTGGTATTCGTACCACTTAATTAATTCTCTGTCATCAGTTTTGAAATCTGGAACAGAACCTGGAATAATATTTCCACCTAGTTTACTGGATTTTTCAACTATAGTTACTTTATGACCACGAATTGTAGCTGCACGTGCACATTCCATACCTGCAAGTCCACCACCGATTACTAATACTTTCTTTGGTGAATCAGTGCTATCTAGCCCATATTTTGCTTCTCTTCCGCAAGCGGGATTAACTGCGCAGGACAATGGAGACCCTGTGGCAATTCTTCCCATGCATCCATCGTGGCAAGAAAGACAAGGACGAATATCTTTAAAATTGCCTGTACGAATTTTCTCTGGAAGATAAGGATCTGCAAGAAGTGGTCGTCCATATGATACTATATCGCAACAACCATTAAGTGCATCCATTGCAATATCAGGATCATCTAATCTACCTGCAAGTATAACAGGCACATCAACTACCTTTTTCACAGCTCTTCCAAATTCACGATACATTCCCTTTTCGAAGTACATTGGTGGGTGATTCCAGTACCATGAATCATAAGTTCCTGCATCAACATTTAGAATATCATACCCAGCTTCTACTAAAATCTTTGCAGCTTCTAAACCTTCTTCTAAATCTTTTCCTTTTTCCTGGGCTTCTTCTCCTGGTAATATACCCTGACGAAGAGCTTTTATAAAGGATTTTACACTAAAACGCAAAGATACTGGAAAATCTTCACCACATGCTTTTTTCACACCTTTTACAATATCCGTTGCGATCTTTAATCTTGCCCTTAAATCTCCGCCGTACTCATCAGTACGTTTATTGAAAAAGCTTATTGCAAATTGATCAAGTAAGTAACCTTCATGTACTGCATGGATTTCAACACCATCAAAGCCGCCTTTTTTAGCAATTGAAGCAGATTTTATAAAATTATTAACTAAAACTTGAATTTCTTCAGTTGTCATTTCCTTATGAATTATACTTGGATCAAAACGATTCTCATTAATAGATGGGGCTATGTGTTTTTTCACAAGTCCTGGAATTGCAGAACGACCTAAACCACCTGTAAGCTGTAAAATTATTTTAGAATCATAAGCATGAATTCTTTCAATCATAGATGCTACAGAACTACAAAATAATGCAGGTTTGTATGTTGGACATGGCATTATCAACTCTTCCACTTCATTGTAATCTACGTTACAGATACCAGTAATAATTAACCCCGTACCGCCTTTAGCACGTTCTACATAATAGTTTTGCGCATTTTCATTAAACCCACCATTTGGGTCAGAATAAAAAACTAAACCCATTGGCGCCATGGAAATTCTATTTTTTAATTTCAGCTTGCCTATTGTCATTGGTTCAAAAAGTTTTTGATATTTATTCACAAAAATTCCTCCTTCATATTTAACAGAATCAGTTCGATGAATTGATTCTGTTAAAATCTTAACACTTAAATTTATAAAAATCAAATTTATTTTAGTATGATATAATAATACTTAGTAAAAAAAAGGAATGATATTGTGAAAGAAATTACAAACCGAAAAAAACAAGCGATTGAGACAAAAGAAAAAATATATAATATTTCAATCCAATTAATCAAAGAATATGGATATGATAATGTTAAAATAACTACTATTTGTGAAAAAGCAGGTGTTTCTGTTGGCAACTTTTATCACCATTTCAAAAATAAAGCTGAGATCATTATTGAGCTTTATTCAATATGTGATATTTATTTTTCAGAAACCGTACTCCCAACTTCATTAAAAAAATCGAATTCTTATTACAATAAAATTATAGATTATATTGCTTCGCAAATGCAGTATGGACTTGATATTGGAATTGATTGTTCCACACAATTATATAAGGCACAAATAACAGATGGTAACAAATTCTTTTTATCTATGGAAAGAGGATTACCTAATGGTCTTTGTTATTTAATTCAATGTGCACAATCAAATGGTGAGCTTGAAAGTAATATTTCTTCTATTGATTTAGCCAAGGAAATATTGATTATTTCAAGAGGAATACTCTATAATTGGTGTGTCTGTGAAGGAGAGTCTGATATTATTTATGAATCAAAACGTATGTTATCTAATTATCTAATATATTATAAAACTAAAAAATAATAATTGTGGATTGTTTCTTTTAATCAATATCCAAGATATAAAAAAGATCATATCCAACTTGCTCTAACTTTTTTCCTTGAATATGCAAATCCTGAAAACTTTTTTTATAATGGTAATGTGTTTTTGAAGAGAGCTTCCCACAAGAAGGACATCTAACTTCTTCACGGTTAGATACTACATTTTCTGGTTTTCACCTATAATTTTAATGTACTTGGGGTACGGCAACGATTTGGGTAAGTAGACGGTAATCTTCACAGATACCGCCCCTTTCAGAACCGGACGTGCCCAATTTAGGCATCCGGCTCCCCATATGAACCTCTTTACACATAAGCAGGATTTAGATTAACTAAAGATTTTGGTTTAGGGTTTTCTAAAGGATAATGTTTTAAAAGTTTACTCATTTTATCCCAGTTTAAGCTAGTTCGCTGACTTCTCTTTTGAAGCCAATAGAGCATACTTTTTACAATTTGCCTTTTATATTTCACTAGATTATTCCAATTATCACTAACACCGTAATAATTATAATGACCTCTTAGTTTTAGATTCACCTTTTTCCATATTGTGTAAGGGGTCAGACCCTTGTCAAAAGCTGGAACAGTTTTTGTTGCTTTTGAGACTAAATTAAATGAATATACCGAGTTTGAGGAAACGTTAGAGGAAAATGAAATTAACGAACTTAATCTTACAGATCCAGATGCTAAAACAGTTAAATTTGGTGCCCATCAGGGAACTGATATTGGCTATAATATTCAAGCAGCAGTAGATTCAAAAAATAAGTTAATAGCTGGATTCGATGTTACTAACAACTCAGCGGATCAAGGTGAATTATATAATACAGCAATTATAGCAATGAGAAAATTAAATGTTGAAAACATTGAAATTTTAGCAGACAAAGGATATTTTGAAGTAGATGATTTAAAAAAATGCGAAGAAAATAATATCACTTGTTATGTTTCTAAGCCTAGGTATTCTAATAGCACTGGAGATTCTATTTATTTTAATGATAAATTTATATATAATCTACAAGACAATACTTATAGATGCCCTGAAGGTGAGATTTTAGTGTGCATAACTAAGAAAAAGGGTGCAAAACAAAGAAATTATGCTAATCATAAGGCTTGCGCCAATTGTACCTGCAAGGATAAATGTACAACAGCTAAAGCTGGAAGAATACTAACAAGAAAAACAGAAGAAGACATTGTTGATATTGTTAATAAAAGGACCAAAGAAAACAAGGCTAAATACAGTCAAAGGCAAGCAATTATTGAGCATGTATTTGGCACATTAAAAAGAGGTATGAACTTCGACTATTTACTTTTAAGAGGATTCAAAAAAGTGATTGGTGAAGTCAGTATAGCCTTTTTTAACTACAATTTGAAAAGAGCCATAAATATCCTAGGTGTTCAAAATTTTCTAGGATATTTAGTCAATCCCAATATTATGAAAACAGCCTAAGATAGGTGCTTTTTTTGCTTTAAATTAAGACGATTAATTGAAATAAAATTTGAAGCTTGTAGCATAATTCTGGACTATGTTAAAAAGATAGTTCTCGCACAGCCTGCCGGGGGTCGTGAACAAAGTGTGAACGACATAATATTGAAAAGTCAAATTCCAGACAAGAAATGTAAAAACATCTTGACTGGAATTTTTATTTAGCTAATTTTACTGCTCACTTATTATCTTAAAGTCCTTAAGCATATTATCTAATCTTACGCCGTGTCCTTCAAAAGCTTCAAGAAATAATTGTTGCTTGATTACAAAGGTTCCTCCTTTAGTATTATCAACTAAATAGTATTTTACAATTTGACTGTTCCACTCTGAGCCGCTATTTGCATATATCAATATACCTTTTACAGGATTATTTACAGTTCCGTTATTATAAACCTTACCATATTTTTCCGTAAGTTCTTTCTGAAGTTCTGAAGCTATGATTTCTGGTTTTTTATCCTTTATCTGCTGAATTTCCATAAATACTTCGGGTGCATTTTCAGCTTTAGTATTTGCCGTGATTTTGTCTATTCCTTCTAAATGTTGCATTGTATATATTTCTTCATCAACATAAATAATGTATTTCATTGGGCTTTCCTCTAGAGACACATTGCTCTGCTGCTGGGTACCTTCTAGTTGTTGTGTTATTGACTTATTGGGAACAAACAAATCTTTAATTTTGCCTACTGCCGCTTGACCAAGCTGCGTATTTAAGGATAAGATAATGGCCACTGCTGCTGCCATGCTACCATATTTAGTGATTATAGATATCCTACTTTTCTTTGGCTTCATATTTTCCTCCTTCAGTGCATCTAAATTTAATTCTCTTTGAATGTTATTCCATACCATGTCTTTTAAATCAGTAACTTCCTCTGTATTTTCAAGAAGTGCATCGCTTATTTTTTTATCTTCTCTAAGATCCATAATTTTCATTACCTCCTTCAAGCATTTCTATCACATTCTTAAGCTTCTGTCTGCCTTTAAAGAGTCTAGACTTTATTGTATTTACATTGATGCCTAAGATTTCTGCTATTTCAGTTTCTTTGAAGCCTTTTAAGTATTTTAAAATTATTGGGATTCTATTATTATCATTAAGGGTCTCAATTGCCTTATACAAGTTTTCATACTTTTCAAATTTATAATCATTTTCCATAGATATCTGTAGATTGTCTTCTATTAGATCATCTATAGGGACTGAGTTTGAAGTCTTACCAAGGATTCTATTACATTCATTGATTAGAATTGTATATAGCCAAGGTTCAAAAGGCTTATCTATGTCAAAGCTATTTATATTTTTATAGATTCTTATAAAGGATTCCTGCACAGCGTCTGCAGCACTCATTTTGTTTCTTGTAGTAGCCATGGCAACTCTCAATGCGAAGTTTGCATATTTGTTATATAACTCTGCAAAGGCATCAGTGTCTCCATTTCGAATATCTTGAAGCAACTTTTTATCCAATTTAACAACTCCTATCTCAAACATAATTTATCCGGATTAATTAATGCTTACATAAGTATATACCCCGTGAATACAAAAAAAGTTTTCTTATTTTATATTTTTTTTAATATGCCCCCCGAAAATTAGCAACAGAGCTTGTCCGTTTCACTTCCAATCTCTGTAAGAGGTCAGACCCCATAGCCGTCAAGCTAGTAGAACCAATTAATGTAATTGAGATTCGCTAGCTTTTTTATTTATTTTTAAAAAACAAGCTAATTATTACATATATAGGATAATTTTACACTCTTTGTTTTTTGTTTTAGCCTTAAATATTATAAAATTAGTATACAAATAATATAGTTACTAATGAAAGGAT